>DAIOET010000121.1:0-10405 GCA_036746135.1 Cupriavidus sp. | reverse complement strand
AAGTCACGCGGCCCGGACGCATTTCGGGGCGCCGAACTGCCTAAATTTTGCTCGGTCTTGCCTAAATTTTGTGTGTAAAAACAAAGGGTTATGAGCCGGTGTGCGTAAGTTTTTGTCAGCGAATGCGCGTATGTGTTTGTCGTTGCCAGGGTGCCGCAAGCCCGGCAGAATTTCGCGGTGGCGCTCGCGTCTTCGCCGCAGCGCGGGCAACGACGTCCAAGCCGTGCCCCGCATGCTTCGCAAAATCTGGCACCCGCAAGGTTTTCGAAGTCGCATTCGGCGCAATGCATATCGCCTCCTACCTGCGCTGTCCGCTTCGGATCATTAGACGCGGGATCGGGGCGGGGAGCAAGGCGCGTGTACAACGGCGCACGGTTCCGCGAAAGCCGGACAAGGCAAACGCAGCGATCGCCGATGTCTGCTTACGTTCATCGGTTTCCGGTTGAGCTACGCGAATCGCGGTGCCAGAATTCCAGTGCAGGGTTGCGAACGTCGGGGCGAGTGCCCGATCCGCCCTGTGCAATGGCTCGGCATAGGTCTCGACGCATATGAACCAAGAATCGCAGCGCGACATGTCGCATGGGGCAGTGATGTTCGCGGACGTCAGCGGCAGCACACGGCTTTACGAATTGGCCGGCGACGCGGCTGCGCTGGCGGCGATTGGCCAGTGCATCCGGATCATGGCGTCCTGTGCGGGCGCTTGGCAAGGACGCGTCATCAAGACCATCGGTGACGAGGTCCTGGCGATATTTCCCTCGGCGGAAAATGCGATGCTCGCGGCTGTCGACATGCAGCTTTGCGTGGCGGAGATGGCGCCGGTGTCTGGCATGTCCTTGTCGCTCCACATCGGGTTTCACCACGGCCCCATCCTGCTGGAGGCATCCGGCGATGTGTTTGGTGACGCGGTCAACCTGGCCGCTCGACTCAGGAGCCTGGCTTCCCGGGGCCAGATACTCACCAGCCGGGAGACGGTGGAACAGCTCCCTGTCAGTCTGCAACAGCGAACCCGCAGCCTCTATCTGATGAAGGTCCGTGGCAGGGATCAGCCCGTGGAGTTGTTCGAGGGGATATGGCAGGAGGGCACCGATCTCACGCTGGTGGACGAGTCGAGTCCGAGATCGGTGGAGTGCGGATTTCTGACGCTGCGATATCGGGACATGCTGGTGGAAATGACCGCCGGATCGGCCCCTGTCACGATTGGCCGGGACGGCAGCATGACCGTTATCGTGCTGGACCGGCGCGCGTCTCGCTTCCAGGCGGTAGTCGAACCGCGCGCAGGGCGGTATGTGCTGGTCGACAGAAGCTCGAATGGCACCCACGTCAGATTCGACGGTGAAGAGGCGTTCATTTTGCGCCGCGATGAAGTCGCGCTCAGCCGTCATGGCTGGCTGACATTTGGTGAAGCGGTGGGCGCTGGTGACGAGCGAGTCGAGTTCTTCTTGCAGACCGACAAGAACTAGGCGAGTCGGCCGGGGCCGGTCCCCGGTGCGTCAGTTATAGCCAAGCACGGCAATCAGGAAGATATCGGGCCGATCGTTGGAGTTGTCGAGCAACACCTGCGTCGGCGTCCTGCCGGATGACGAGGATCGGCTTGCCTGAAATTGGCTCGTCGTCGGCTGCTTGCTGGCAGCGGGTTGCAGGCCGAAAGGACGTGCAAATGCGGTGGCGGAAGACGGGGTAATCATGTCGGATGAGCCGAAGCAGGGGGATGGTTCAGGAAATCTGTGTGGACGCTTGCTTAACCGCGCCGATGCTGTGAGCGTCGCGCACGCTCTGCGAATGGCGGGCCCGGCTGCGCTTGGTGATCGTGAAGACGGCCAGAATCACCGGTGCAATCAGAAGCCCCTCGGCCAGCTCGGGGTCGATGGGCAATTTCATGACGTGCAGGGCTTTGAAGGCAGCCGCGGCAAGCGACAGGACGTAATACGAGATCGCTGCAACGGAAAGACCCTCGACAGCGTGCTGCAGGTTCAGCTGGTTGCGCGATGTTTGATCGAGTCCGGCGAGCAGCCGCGTGACGTCGCGCTCCTGGGTGAGGTTGACGCGGGTGCGCAGCAAGTCGACCGCGCGAGCGATGCGTGCCGCCAGCTGCTCATGCCGCATCCAGACGCTTTTGCACGTCTCCATCGCGGGGCCAAAGCGGCGCTCCATGAATTCGGAGATCATGGGCATGCCCTCGATCCGTTGTTCACGCAGTTCCTGAATTCGCGCGAGCACAAGCCGCTCATAAGCCCAGGAGGCGCTGAAGCGCACGCCATGCTCGGCAAGCGATTCCACGCGCGCGGCCAGCTCCGTCAAGCTGACCAGTAACTCGGCGTCGTTCACGCCGGCGCGTTGCGCATCCATCTTGCGCATCAGCGCTTGAAGCGAGGCATGAATATCGTCCAGGTCGACACTCATGTTTCGCGCGACGGGCAGGGCGAGCAACGCCATCATTCGATAGGTTTCAATCTCGTAGAGCCTCTGGAGCAACCGGCCGCCTTGCTCTTCCCGAAAATCGTCGTCGATGGCGACGATGCGCATGTGGCCGTCCGCGCCGATCGTCCAATCGCTGAAGACTTTCCCACCATCGAGCACCTGGCTGCCGACGATCATTGGCCCGGCCAGCCAGTCACGAAGGTGGCTGCAGACCGCCTCGCCAGCACCGGCGGAAAGCAATTCCATTTGCAATGCGTGAAATCGAAGTCCGCAGAGCGTTTCCAGCCATTGAGGCGGAACACCCTTGATGGCGAGATCGTCGAAATAGGCGTGGTCGTTGCGTGGCGCGACGAATGTGAACGTCGAGAATTCGGTGTGCCGTTCCCATTTCAGGTGCCACCCAAAGGCAGACTGCTCGGCATAGTGTCGGGCCCCATCGGGAGGCGCCGCCATCCCCGTCTCGGCGCACAGCGAGCGCAGGAGCTGGTCATGCACGTCCGGCCTGTTTTCCGTGTAGATGGCGTAATGCGTGATGGAAGCACTGCCTTTGAGCCGGAGAAACGGACGGGCGTGCAGTTCGGCGGCCAGCGCTGCGCGCAGCGGATGATCGAGCAATGACGTGGGGGTGCCAGAGATTTCCATGCCTGTGTCCGCTTAACGTTGGCGGGTGTTCAAAAGGAAGAGCCCGTCTCTCATCGGTTCATGGTCGTCAATATCGCATGGGCATTCCGACAATGAAATCGCATAATATTGATCGTTACTTTCAGTTTTCCTGATACCTATGAAGTCGTTGGATCATGATGTGCTGGCGACCGTGGTCGCCATTGCCGAAACGGGCAACATGAGCCGGGCCGCCGAAGCGGTCAGCCGGTCTCAGTCCGCCGTCAGCATGCAGATCAAGGCCCTGGAAGAGTCACTGGGCCGGCAGCTCTTCGTCAGGCGGGCGCGCAACGTCGCATTGACGCACGAAGGGCAAGTACTGCTGGGATTTGCGCGGCGGATGCTGGCGCTCCGCGATGAAGCCTGGGCCGCCGTTGTGCGGCCAGAGGTGACAGGCAAGGTCGTCATTGGCGTTCCCGATGACTACGCGTCTTCGCTTCTGCCCTCCGTACTGAAGAAGTTTTCGGCTTCGTACCCGAAGGTGGAAATTCAGGTGATGGGGCTACCCAGTAGCGCGTTGGGACCGCTGGTCAAGGACGGTACGGTGGACCTGGCCTGCGGAACGCGGGTGAAAGGGCTGTCTGGCGATTTTCTGCGACATGAGCCGATGGCCTGGGCGGCCAAGGCAAACGGTCCTCGCATCTGGGAGGATCGACCGTTGCCCATTGCCGTGTTTATGCCGGGAAGCGTTGCGAGGGAAAACACCATTCGCAGTCTGGACCGCGCAAAAATCCCGCATCGCACGTCGTATGAAAGCCCCAGCTTGCTGGGTTTGCTCAGCATGGTGGATGCCGGCCTGGCCGTTGCGGCGCTGGCCAAGTGTGCCATCCCGCCCCATCTCACAACGCTCGGACGGTCTCACGGACTGCCCGACTTGCCTCCGCTGGAGTTGATTCTGGCTCGCAGTTCCAAGTCCAGGCGTCCACCCTGTGATTTCCTCGCGGAACAGATTTTCGAGGATCTTCAGTCCGGTTCGTGACGGCGGAGCCGCCGGTCGGCGGGGTGCGCGGCGCGCAGGGGGAGGGTGGTTCGCGGCGGAATTCCGCAGGGTCGTGGCGCCGTTTGGTCGAAATCTGACGCCCGACGCAGCGCGCGGCGAGCCAATCCGGGGCCTCACGGGGTGCCGCGTGGGCTAAGGACCTCAAAATAAACCCAATTGGCGGCGGCGGCTTAACTGTGATACAAGATAGCTGCACGTCTGGCAAATGCCGACGGCATCAATCTACATCTAGCTTTTGTTGGGATATTTAGAAAATGGCAACCGGTACTGTGAAGTGGTTTAACGATGCGAAGGGTTTTGGTTTCATCTCGCCGGACGACGGCGGTGACGATCTGTTCGCACACTTCTCCGAAGTTCAAGGCAACGGCTTCAAGTCGCTTCAAGAAGGCCAAAAGGTCAGCTTTGAAGTGAAGCAAGGCCCTAAGGGCAAGCAGGCAGGCAGCATCAAGCCGCTGTAATCTCCCCGCCGTAGTGCATCGGATCCAAGCAGCGATCATGCTGATGCGTGATCGCTGCGGATCTGTTGCAGTCCACTGAAAGGCGCGCTCGCGCCGAAGTTCAACGTTCGAGAAACGCCCGTAGCTTGTCTGCCCGACTTGGGTGCAGCAGCTTGCGCATCGCCTTGCTCTCGATCTGACGGATCCGCTCCCGGGTCACGTCGAACTGTTTCCCGACCTCTTCCAGCGTGTGATCCGTGGCCATATCGAGCCCGAATCGCATCCTCAAGACCTTGGCCTCGCGTGGCGACAGCGCGTCAAGTGCTTCATCGATCGCTGCGCGCAGATTCACGCGAATTGCGGCCTCGGCGGGCGAACTCGCGGAGGCATCCTCGATCATGTCGCCCAGTGTGGCGTCGTCGTCGCCTACCGGGGTCTCAAGCGAAATCGGCTGCTTGGCGATCTTGAGGATATCGCGCACCTTTTGCTCGGACATCGACATGCGCTCCGCCAGGACGGCAGGATCGGCTTCCTGGCCCGTCTGTTGCAGAATCTCGCGCGAAATCCGGTTCAGCTTGTTGATCGTCTCGATCATGTGAACCGGCACACGAATCGTCCGCGCCTGATCGGCGAGCGCACGGGTGACTGCCTGCCGGACCCACCACGTGGCATACGTTGAGAACTTCCAGCCACGCCGGTATTCGAATTTGTCGACTGCCTTCATCAGACCGATATTGCCTTCCTGGATCAGGTCCAGAAACTGCATGCCGCGGTTGACGTACTTCTTGGCAATCGAGATCACGAGACGCAGATTGGCTTCCGTCATCTCGCGCTTGGCCTGCCGCATGGTCTTCTCGGCGGCGTTCATCTGGCGATTGATCTGCTTGAGCTGCTGCAGCGGCAACGAAACCTTCGTCTCGATGGCGATCAGTTTCTGCTGGCCAGCCTGGATGGCCGGGAGATGGCGTTCCAGCGCCGCGCCAAAGTCCTGCGACGTCTTCACCATCCGGGCAGTCCATTCCAGGTCGGTCTCATGGCCGGGGAAGGACTCGATAAATGTCTCGCGCGGCATACCGCAGCGTTCGACGGCGATATCCAGGAGGCTGCGCTCGATCGCACGAACCTCGGCGACCTGGTCATGCACGCTGGCACACAGGCGGTCGATTGTCTTGGCCGTGAAGCGAATGGGCACGAGTTCGCGCTGGATCTGCGTGCGCACGTTCGAAATGGCCGCCAGGCGTGCCTTGCCCGTTACGGGTGCATCGGGCAACTGTTCGAATAGCTCACGCACGCGCGCGAAAATTGCCAGCGCATCGGCAGTCAGTTGTTCGAGTCGGGCCGCGTCGGCTTTCTCCGTATCCACGACCTCAGCTTCGTCGTCGTCGCCCTCTTCGGACTCATCGTCCGAGGCGTCGGCTTCGACTTCGGCTTCATCGGCAGCCAGCTGCGGTTCAGCTGCTTCACCTTCGGCGGTGTCGTCGCTGATGCCGTCGACCAGCTCGTCGATGCTCATTTCGCCGGCAACGATGCGATCCACATCGGCAAGAATCGTCGCAACAACCGATGGGCACGTGGCGATAGCCTGAATCATGTCCTGCAGGCCGCTTTCGATACGCTTTGCGATCTCGATTTCGCCTGCCCGGGTCAGCAGTCCGCTTGCGCCCATCTCGCGCATGTACAGCCGGACCGGATCGGTCGTGCGGCCGAATTCCGAGTCGACCGTCGACAGCGCCGCCTCGGCTTCTTCGTCTGCCTGCTCATCGGATGCGGCGGCGGACGAGGAGTCGCTTAGCAGAAGCGTTTCCGCGTCCGGCGCCTGCTCGTACACGGACACACCCATGTCGCTGAACGTGCTGACGATGGTGTCCATCGCAGCAGTTTGCGTCACATTGTCGGGAAGATGATCGTTGATGTCGGCGTGAGTGAGATACCCACGCTCACGGCCGAGCGCGATCAGCGCACGCATCTGGCGTTGGCGCTCCTCGTCCAGGCGCGCCTTGGATGCGATGTCCAGCGGTGTTTCAGCCGCAACGGATTTTCCTGCCGACTTGGGGCGGCCAGCCTTTGCCGTGGCCGGGTTCTTGCGGGGTGCTGAAGCGTCGCGAAGCGGATTTGCCAATACTTTCTCCTGGACGGATGGCCGACGATTTGTCGCGGACATGACAGTGGGTCGAGCCTGCGGGTGCGAGCGAAATCGTGGAGGGGCGCACGTACAGTCAAGGCAAAACGCCTCCCGCAAAATCCGGTGTGCGCAAAATGGGGAATCGCGGATGATACGGGATGTCCTTGTGCGCCGCAATATGCGTTGAGGGTATGGCGTGTCCTTGCTGCCAATCACTGCCGAAAAGGGCAGCCGCAGGCTTGGAGGCAGCGGCACTTTGGTGCGATTAGTGCCCTCGAGGTCATCAGCAGTCACATTTCCACGAATTAGCCTTCCCACCCTCGTTCTACACCATCTTTGCCGTCCAACCTTTATCTCGTCAAAGCCGAAGGTCTGGATATGGGGGCGGGGGGCACCTTTTGAAAGCCGGTGCCGTTGTGGGACGTGGCGGCCCTCCAAAGCACCCGGCCGGGTGCCGGACCCCAGTGCAACGGCCGCTTGAAACGCCAACCGCCTCAGGATGTGACGGCCTGCCAGGGGCGGCAAAATTGTCCGCCCCCTTCCTATAATGCGTGTGTGGAGCGGCGCCATGCCGCACCGCGCTACGCGTGCTTGCAGGCAGGGGCGCGCTTCCCACCCATCTCCACGTCAAATGGGGAGACACACATCATGCTGAGTAGCGAAGCGGTGTTGACGCAGGCGCGAGCCGCGTTGGCGCATGTGCCATATCAGGGCCATCAACTCCATCCCACCATTCACCTGAGGCTATCCGACGGCGCCCTGATTCTGGAGGGCGAGGTGGTCGACGTCATGGACAAGACGCGTGCCGTAGCCCAGTTGCGCCGTGTGGACGGCGTAACCACCGTGATCGACCATTTGCGCATCGCTCATGCCGGCCCGATGGTTGGCGACGGCGACCTGCGTGCAGCCGTGTGCGAGCGGCTGTTGAGTGCGATCGATTTCCGTAATTGCAAGATCTGTGCAAAGGTGAAAGGACAACTGGAGCCGGTACGCGAGGCCGTGGGCGAGCGCAGCGGCTGGATCGAGGTGGCTGTTCACGACGGGGCGGTGATGCTCAGCGGTCAGGTAATCAGCCTGTCCCACATGCGTCTGGCCGGGGTGATCGCGTGGTGGTCGCGCGGCTGTCGCAACGTGATCAATGACATCGTGGTGGCGCCGGCAGAGGCCGACAGCGACGAGGAATTGAGCGAGGCGCTGCAGCTGGTGCTGGAAACCGATCCGTTCGTCGATGCCTCACGCATCCGGGTGCGTACCGAGGGCCGCGTGGTGACGCTCGATGGCTATGCGTCGAGCGAAGGCGCGCGCAAGCAGGTGGAGCGCGACGCATGGTACGTGCATGGTGTGGAAAACGTCATCAACCATATCACCCTGAGCAGCTAGTACTCAGTCTCCGGCATCCGTTTCAAGGGATGCCTCTCCGACGCGCGCCGCCTGGTCTTCCACCCGCCAGTAGCGGCGCCGCGTGCGCAACGCAAAGCGCGTTCGATATTCCGACATCGACATCTGCATGGTTCGCTGGAACAGCCGCCGGAACGCGGCGGCATCGCTGTAGCCGCACGCTTCGGCAATCGCGTGCGTGCCGTGCAGGGTCACTTCCAGCAGCATGCGTGCACGCTCCACGCGCAGCCGGTGCAGGTAATCGAGCGGCGTGCGGCCCGTGACCTGCCGGAAGTGCCGCAACAGCGTACGTTCGCTGACCGCCGCGGCGCGTGCCACTTGCTCCAGGCGGTAGGGCTCGCCAACATGGGCCTGAAGCCATCCGATGGCGCGATAGACAGGGCTGTCAGCGGTCTTGCCCAGCCAGCGCTGCGACACGAGTTCGGGCACCCATTGCTGCCGCTCCTGCTGATAAAGCAGCAGGTGGGCCACGGTTTGCGCCAGATCCGGGTCATGCAGGTGTCCCAGCACACGTAGCATGAGTTCGGTCTGCAGGGCGGGCGCCACGCAATGAAACACACGTCCGTGCAGCCCCATCGGTTCGTCGGAAGACAGGTCGCACGCCGGAAACCGCTGTGCAAACCAGCTCTGGAACATCCACGGCGCGCCGCAGCGCGCGCCATCGAGTAGTCCCAGCATCAGGGGATACGCCACGCCCGTGTAGGTTGATGCGAGCCAGCCGCCCCCGTCCATGTGGCGCGCGAGCATGCGCTGCGTGACGGTGTCATTGGTGGCCAGTTCGCCCAGACGCGGCGCGCTGGCAGCCATCAGACCCGGGATCACGATCAGGGACTGCACGTGGCGCGGCGCGCCCCGGCGCGAGCTTTCCAGGCCGGGCAGGTCGACGGGCAAGGGCCGCCCGTTGCCGCCGATGACTTCCCAGGTGAGCTGTGCCGGCGCGCCCGGCTGCTGGAGCTGAGCCACGCCGGCGGCGGTGCGCAGGACGTCGAGCGCGGTAAAAAGGGTGCCTGGCATGGCGCTGGGCAGCCAGAGCAGTTTGACGTGGAGCGGGGCGAGCTGCGCGTTCTGCGGGGGCATGGTGGCGGAATCGGCATCAGGATTGGCGATATTGGACCTCCCTTGCAGATAGCGCAAGCGCTACATTGGAGTGCCATAACACTGCCAATAAACAACCGGAGACAACATGCCGATTTCCTTTCGCCGCCTTGCCATTGCCGCCGCTGTGGCCGCATCCTGCAACGCCGCCGTGGCCGCCGGCCCCGATACGGCCCTGCTCGACGCCGCGCGTGCGGCCCAGCCCGCGGTGGTGCAATCCCTCAAGGACATGGTGTCGATCGAATCGGGCAGCGCCAATATCCAGGGCCTGACGCGCATGGCCGACTACGCGACGCAACGGCTGCAGGCCGCGGGGGCAAAGGTGGAGCGGCTGTCGATGACGACCAGTGCCGCGCCGATGGTCAAGGCGACGCTGACCGGTACGGGTAAGCGCAAGATCATGCTGATCGGCCATATGGATACGGTGTACGCGGCGGGCATCCTCGCAACGCAGCCGATCCGCGAGGATGGCAACCGCCTCTACGGCCCCGGTATTGCCGACGACAAGGGCGGTCTGGCAGTGATCCTGCACTCGCTGGACATCCTCAAGGCGCAGGGCTGGAAGGACTACGCGCAGATCACCGTGCTGCTCAACCC
Source organism: Cupriavidus sp. (assembly GCA_036746135.1). GTDB lineage: Bacteria > Pseudomonadota > Gammaproteobacteria > Burkholderiales > Burkholderiaceae > Cupriavidus. Next base: position 678 of record DAIOET010000121.1, on the reverse strand, counting down.
GGACGAGGAAATCGGCTCGCTTGGCTCGGGAGAAACGATTGCCGCGCTGGCCGCGCAGCATGACGTGGTGCTGTCCTGCGAGCCGAACGTTGCCAAGTCGATCGCCAAGTCCGAGTCGCTGCTGCTGGCGGCCGCGGGCACCGCCACGGCGACGATGCAGGTCAAGGGCCGGGCATCGCACGCGGGCGCCGCGCCCGAGCTGGGCCGCAATGCGCTGCTCGAACTGGCCTACCAGATGCAGCAGACGCGGGACACGGCCAAGTTGATACCGGGTTCGCAAATGAACTGGACGCAGGCCAAGACCACCGGTCCGCTGAACCAGATTCCCGAAAGCGCAAGCGCGGTTGGCGACGTCCGCGTGACCATCGGCGGCGCCGCGCAGAAGCTCCAGACCGCGCTGCAGGAAAAGGTCAACGCGAGCCATCTGGTTCCCGAGACGCAAACCACCGTGGCGATGGAGGAAGGCCGCCCGGCCTATGTGGCCGATGCGCGCTCGAAGGAACTCGCGGCGCGCGCGCAACAGATCTACGCGGAGATGGATGGGCGCTCGCTGATCCTGATTCCGGGTACCGGCGGTGGCACCGACGCCGGCTTTGCGGGCCGGTCGGGCAAGGCGGTGGTGCTGGAGAGTTTCGGGCTGTCGGGCTTCGGCTACCACGCGCGCGACGAATACGTGGA
>DAIOET010000120.1:5697-10587 GCA_036746135.1 Cupriavidus sp. | reverse complement strand
AGTGGTCCTGAACATTGGCGCACTTGTGCTTTGGAAGACAGTCGTTGCCCCTTGATAGACAAATTGGGGGCAGGTATTGCGCTGACGATGCCACAAGCGTCCACGGGAATGGCAAGTCGTTCACCAAGGATCAGGACATCGCGGATATCAAGTCCAGCGCTCTAAAATACGAGGCGATTGACGTCCGAGAGAAGAATGGCTTCGAGCACGATCCAGAAGTGGCGACGGACGTGCGTATCGCGCTGCTCAACGAAGCGGCTGAAACGGGTGCCATGCTGGCCGCCGCGCATGTCGCGTTCCGGTCCATCGGTCACATCGCCAAGAACGGCGAAGGTTACCGTTTCGTGCCGGTGCAGTGGGATTACTAATCGACGCTCGACGCGCAATCGTCATCGTTTAGATCGCCCTGAAGACTGTAGAAAAGCGCCGCCGGTTCACAAGACTCGCGGCGTTTTTTTGTGCGCGATCGCTTGCTCGTCATGCGTGGGTGGCCAATTGCTGGCCCTCCGGGAAGTCGCAACGGCAAAAAATTCTTGCGCACCATAACTACGACTCCTATGATCGTAGTTATGGTGTCGTCCGTAGCTGGCAGCAGCTCCACGCCGCTGCGGAGTCGGCCTATTTCCGATAACGCCTTCGAAATGCGACGCCAATACGATGGCACCCCACGTTATAGAGCAGTAAGAGCAGTATGGATTATTCACAGAGATCAGGATCGACTCCGCGTCTATTGTTGCCCCGCGACGACGACTCGGTTTCGACCAACTTTTCCACCCAGTATGCGGGAATCATGACCTTCCTCACGGTCGCAAGTGAAGGTAGCTTCGCGAACGCAAGCCGACGTCTGGGCGTCGGTCGTTCTGCCGTTAGCCGGAGTATCCAGCGGCTCGAGGCACACCTAAAGACGCGCCTGTTTCTACGCACCACGCGTACTACGAAGCTGACAGAGGATGGAGAGCGATTCTTTGAAAACTGCCACCGGGGCGTCGCTCATATCTCGGATGCCCTGGAAGAGATGTTCGACCGGCAGGAAGGCTCTCCTCGAGGTCGGATCCGGATCAGCTCATCTATGGCGTTTGGCAGACGGATCGTCGAGCCACTGGTCGACAAGTTCATCGAAATGTACCCCGGGGTCCGGATAGAACTATTGCTGGAAGATCGCCCCACGGACTTTGCTTCGGACCAGATCGATGTCTCGTTCAGAATGGGGCGGGTCAAGGATTCCTTGATCGTTGCCAAGAGCTTGCAACCAATGCGCATGGCGACCGTTGCCGCTCCATCCTATGTGGCGACCCACGGCCTGCCGGAAACCCCGGAGTCCTTGGCCGATCACAAGTGTGTCAACTATCAGTTGTGGGACGGACGGCGGTTCGAATGGGAATTTACAGTCGACGGGCTGACAAGAAGATTTCAGCCGAAAACCGATCTAATGTTCAACGACACGGAACTTGTCTTGCGCGCTGCGTTACGCGGCAAGGGCCTGGCGCAACTGGCTGGATACCTCATTCGCTCCCATGTCGACGCCAAAGACCTCCTTGTGGTGCTGCCTGAGTATGCACCGGAGGATCGCGCATACTTCCTTTGCTACCTGTCCCGACAACACATGCCGTCGCGCGTGCGCAAGTTCATTGACTTTATGACCGACGAGATTCGAGCCATAAACTTCAATGACTTTGCCTAGCAAAGCGGTTGGTCGACGAGCTACATCAGCTCCTGAGGCGGGGATCGGCTGGCGGGCATGCCAAGCCGTCATCCTGCGCGAAGGAACCGGAACAAGAGCAGACCGACACGTGGGAGTGCGCGGCAGGCACCCGGCATACTTGGTGCCTGCCGGCTGGAAGGAGATCGGGCTACTTCACGGGCGTCAGGATCGGTGCACCTTCGTTCTTGATCAGTAACACGACGAATTTGGCGGGCATAGTGTTGCTGGCATTGCGCCCGACTATATGGATGTCGTTGGGGCCTTCATGGAAGGTCTGCCCCGGCTTGAGCGTGACTTCTTTGCCGCCCTTCAACCCCATGATGATGGTGCCCTCGAGCACATAGACAAAGGCGTGCGCATCATGGCGATGCACGGGGTCTTGGGCGCCCGGCGCATAATCCACCACGATCATCTCGACTTCCTTGCCCGGATATTCGGGCAATGGCTCCTTGGTCAGTTTGGTGACCTTGACCTCAGGGCCTGCCGCGAGCACAGGCGGCACGAGCGCCAGATAAGCCGCGGCCAGCAGCGCTGCGACAGACAGAACGTGTTTCATGGCTTTACTCCAGGCCGGCCTTGTCCAGGCCGAACATCTTGTCGGCCGAACCCGGCACCGTGAGAAACGCCACGTTGAGTCGGTTCCACGCGTTGATCGCTCCGACCTGGAAGGCCATGTCGGACAGTTCTTTCTCTGAGAATTGGGCGCGCACCTTTTCATAGACGTCATCCGGCACGCCTTGCGCCGGCAGATTGGTCAGGACTTCCGTCCAAGCAAGTGCGGCGCGTTCGCGCGGCGAAAACAGCGTCGACTCGCGCCAGATGGCCACATGGTGCAGGCGCAGCTCACGCTCGCCGTGGATTTTTGCCTGCTTGATATGCATATCAACGCAGAAGGCGCAGCCATTCAGTTGCGACGCGCGGATCTCCATGAGCTCACGGATGGGCTGCTCGATCGTCGTCTTCTGAAGCAGTGCGCCAAGCTCGATGAGTTTCTTCGCCAGTTCCGGCGATTGTTCGAAATAGTTTAGACGTTGGGACATGAGTTTCTCCTGCGGAACCAATGGGATAACGTTCGCCGGACCCGAGGCACACCCGGCGGTCTCGGGAACTGCGTGGACTGAATCGTAGTGGTTGGTCCGGCGTGCAGGTAGTACCGCGCCGGTGCGCACTCTATTGCCGTGGCGGCATCAACTGGCGCGCGTGACACTCGCATCACAAGGCGCCCGCGCGCGCTGCACGCGCCGAATCCGGAAGCTTGATTGACACCCGCTGGCTGCTTGCCGAAGCGTCGCAGATCCGAACTGGCCCAGCGATTTGTCAAAGCGGACTAATGGAAGCTGGGGCCGCCGTTGCGAACGAGGGCGTCTTGCCGCCCTCAAGCCTGCGTCGAGAAAGCGAGGTACTGATCGATGCGGGCAGCAGGGCGCTGAAGCGGACGCTTTCACTGACCGTGCCCGGCCATATCGATCCTGGGGTACTCAAGGGGAGATAAACAGTCTTTCGACGCGATGCGATTAGGCCAGTTGACCCAGCAATTCCAGCTTGCGTGCTTCCAATGCACCGGCGACTTCGCGCAAGTCGATCTTGGCCTTGATCACTGCGGGGAACAGTTCGCTGATTCAGCGATTAATGCGGCGAAGCATGTCGAGTTCGCCATCACAATTTTTTTCGGCTCAAATTCGGGCGTCTGATACTCCATCCAAAGCAGCCATCGGAAAGCCAATGAGCAGGGACGCCTTCTGGCCGAACGCAGAAACTCGCGGCCTATCGTCGAATGCCCGTTCGCTTGCCCAAAAAAATGACGCTTGACCTTCCCCCTATGGGAACGTCTACGCTCACGGCAATCCCACCGTTCTGCCAAGATAGTGAAGCCCACCACCTTGTTTTGCCGTCTGATCGTCTGGTCGTGGCTTGCAGCTATGCTGCTGGCCGGATCGGCGTCTGCCGCCTATGTCTGCCCCAAGGACATGGGCGCGGCAAGCGCCAGTGTGCTGCGGGCCGATTGCGCGGACAACGACCAGCCGGCACTGTGCGCGACCTACCTTCGCGGCAGTTCGGCCAACACGCCAGAGGCGCCGCCGCCGGCCGGCGGCGAACCGTCTCGACCACTCTCGATTGCACCTAGTAGCCCGTTCGGCGATGTCGCCGCATGGAGACCGACGCAGCAAATCGCGTCGTCGGGGTCCGCCATTCCCGTTTATCTCGCGACGGCCCGATTGAGACATTGATGTTTCCTTTGCCGTTCATGTGCGGCACGCCCCGGCGGTAACCCCCGAGCAATCGGCGCTGCCACGCGCGTTCCGCGACCCACCGGTACATCGAAATCTCAATACTTCAATCGGAGCACATCATGCATTTCACAAAATTCGCCGTCGCACTGGCATTGGCCGGAACGGCCGTCTCGGCTTTCGCGGGTCCGGACTGGACGGTCATCGAACGCGCCCGGGAGGCCGCCCACCGCGCCCATGTGGGCGCCACGCCGGCCCCGGAACAGGCCAGGACCGATTCGTGCGCCCAGATGATGGAACGGACGACCACGTCGTCGACGCAGTGGCAGGGGAACGCCATTGGATCGCACGGCACCACGAATAGCGGTACGGACACGAGCACGCACCGCGCTTGGGGCAACGTCTTGAGCGCCGTGACCGGCGCGCGCGACCCGTTCCTGGATGGCGGCCGTACGGCAGCGCCAGACGTCTTCACCGATGGCGCCTTGCGCGTTGCCGGTATGGATACGACGGGTGTATCGGCACCGCCTGCCCGCGCCCGCGATCCTTACACGGACGGCGCACGCGCCGGCGCGTCGCAGCTGGCCTGACCTGGCGCCAGCTGGCCCCGGCGGTCGTAGTGGCCGCTGGGGCCCCGCTTGCGCCCCGCCTTTTGAAGACGGCACCGAAAGCGGATAGCCTCCCAGTCATCGCCGGACATCGCTACGCGATCGACTTCTCATTGCTGCGTTCCGGCAGCGCCGATGGATTGGCTCGATCTCAGCCGGAACGAGTGCGGACTGGTTCTGAGGATGGGCCAGCCTGCTTGCGAGCCGCGCGCACGTGCGGCTCATGTCGAGCCCCGGTTCAGTCTCCGCCATATAGCGCGTTCAAGCGCTCCATCGTGCCATCCTTCTGTGCTTGGATGAGTTCTTGACGAACCTCTTCGCGGGTCTTGCCCATCGGAGCCGAGCGGATCGT
>DAIOET010000120.1:0-5597 GCA_036746135.1 Cupriavidus sp. | reverse complement strand
TGAGTTCTTGACGAACCTCTTCGCGGGTCTTGCCCATCGGAGCCGAGCGGATCGTTGGCGGCATCGCGGCCTGCCCCGCGGCTGGCGCAGCCTGCATCGGCGTGGTGCCGATTTCGTTGGGTCCGGCAGCGACGTCCATGTCTGCGGCATACACGTGCACAGCCCCCAGTGCGAGGGTAGCGGCAGCAATCAAACTGAGATGTTTCATGACAATCTCCAATGCAGTTCAATCAGCAATCCAAAGTCTGACTTCGTCAGTGTGGCGCTTTGGTACGTCGCGTCGCGCGAGTTGCAGGGATCTCTTCGATCCTTGCCAACCGTCCGGTGCACACTAGTCAAACCACAGCAACGTCCGTTTTATTCCCGACAGCATCTCTCTCGAGACGCAGCTTTGCGGCGGGCGACGCGACACATTCCTCGCTTGCGCAGGGCGCGTTCGCTGATCAACGTCTTGGCATCGGCGGTCGGTGAGCGTTGCTCGGAGGGCGTAGTCAGGCCCGAGGCATCTGCGCTGCCTTGGACAGCACGCGGACGGGCACCGGGTCATCGCGGCCTCGCAGGCGTGCGGCAAGCTGCGGCAAGGCCGCGGCCGAAATGCCGGCATGCTGGAAGACCAGTTCGGAGACGATCGCCTCGCAAGCGATCTCTTTAGTCAACTGCTCAAGTCTCGAGGCCACGTTCAACGGGTCGCCAATCGCCGTGAACGTGACATGCTCGCGGAAACCAATCTCGCCCATGACGGCACGGCCGCAATGCAATCCAATTCCAAAGCGGACTGGCGTCTGCAACTGCTGCTTGAGCGCGGCGTTGAGCTCGTCAATATTGGCTGCGACCAGCGGCACTGCGCTGAGCGCCTGACGACAGGCCACGGCTGGCTCGCTGTGCAAGCCAAAGATCGCGAGCACTGCGTCCCCCAGAAACTGGTTTGGCAGACCGCCCGCCTGGACCACCGCAGCGCTGACCGCAGTCAGGAAGCGGCTGACCATGAAGATGCTGTCGAACGGCAGTTGTGCCGCGGCAAGCTTCGTGGAATCCCGCATATCCACGAACATGAACGCCGCGAATCGCTCTTGCGGCATGACGTCCCGCTGGCGCCGCTGCAGAAAGGCGGCGGACGCGGCCGGAGGCACCAGTGGCCATACGGAGAGCGCATGGGTCGGACGCAACTGACAGGCGAGGCGCACTGTCTGCGAATCCGCTCCCAGTCGCACCAGAACACGCCGCTCCGCCTCGGCCGGCGCAGGCAGCGGCACTGCGCTGAGCACGCGCACCCGGCACAACGTACATCGGGCGCGGCCGCCGCAGGTGCTGGCGTGGGGAATGCCGGCCATGCGGCTGGCCTCCAGCACCGAAAACCCGAGCGGCACGAATACCTCTCGTCCGTCCGGATACATGATGCAGAGCCGCCCGCCCCGGCGCTCCCGCACCGCGCGCACCAGCCGCGCTGCGAGCACCAGCAGCAGCGCACCCCCATCGAAGAGCAAAAAGTCGTTGCGCAGCTCAGCGAGCCAGAGATTTTGCAAAGCCGTTCCGTTGATCGCCGGGCGGGTCGCTACGGCGCGCCAGACGGGATCCTGCGCGAGCGCGATCACTTCCCGGCCGCCTTGCAAGAAGCCTAGCAGCGCAAGCACCGGAAGCAGCACGGCAACGCTCAACAGCACGCTCCGCCACGCCCCGAACCAAGGCTTCAACCGCAACCAGAACCAGAGGCCGTAACAGCCATGCAGCCAGGCAACCACCAAAAGCAATAGCTGCACACGTCCGAAGAACGGTGAAGCGATCCAGAACGAGTACAGCAACTGCGCGTAGCCCTTGTTCAGACCGAACTCGGCAAAAGCGACCCGGGTATTCACAACATGGTTGGCTAGCAGCGGCGGTATGCACAAGCCGAGGACGAGCTGTGCCACTTCGCCCGGCGTCCATTGCGACGAGCGCCGTTCGTACAGTGCCCACAGACCCAGGAAGAAGTGCGTCACCAACGCGCCATACAGCACGGCCGTTCCAAGCCACCCCTGCCAAATGAACTTCTGCACAAGCAAGCCGCGCTCCAGCCAGGCGAGCGAGATATTCCCCAGCGAGTGATTCAGGAGATGTGTGCCGACATAGGTAAACAGCACCAGTCCGGTGGTAAGCCGGACCGATCGCACACCCGCAGGCCGCAACCTTTGAATATTGGGAAAGTGCGACATACTCTACCCTCCACGCATCCTCGATGCGCAGGCGCTTGCCACCAAGCGCTGACACTGCCGAAGGTTAGCATCACTGCCAATGGGTAGTGCGGGCGCCTGAGGGCCTTGGCAATTTCGGGGCTCCGGCGCAAAAAGGGCGGGCCGCAGCCCAGCCCTTCTTTTCATCTATGCAGCCTGCGGTTCAGGTAGCGCCTTAGCTGTGCGCGCCGTCGGTGTACGGGTCGCGCCGATCGGTGATTTTCGCGCCGTCGGTGTACGGATCGCGGCGATCCGTGATTCTCGCGCTGTCGGAATAGACGTCGAACCTGCCTGCTTTCGCGCCATCCGTGTAGGGGTCACGCGGCCCGGCGATATGGGTGTTGCCGTCAGAGGTTGCGGGGATGCTGGATGACTGGGCCAGCGCTCCGAACGAAGCCAATGCCGCGACAGCGGCCGAAATCAGGATTTTCATGACGATCTCCAAATACAGTAGGGATAGCTTCCAAAGCGCATCTCCGTGAAGGCTACGCCTGGGCACGCAACTCGCTTCCAGTTTCCAGGATATTGATCAATCCCGAGAACTGGTTCGCCGTGCATTTGTAGAACCGCGCAGCCACCCGTTTTATTCCCGCTCCAGTTGTTGACGCGGCAGCCGACCAAGGGAAATACCTATGCCTCTGCTCGTGCTCCAGTGCCCGCTTATTGCTGATGCCACGGATGCGCCACGGATGCGTTTTTTTTGTGAAAGGAAATAAGGGAATAAGAAGACCGGCTCCGCGGTCTATCCATGCAGAGCGTCATGCTGAGTCGCATCGACTGCGGCATCGATCGCTCGAGACCAAGGAGTACCCACATGAAATCAAATTCGCTGAATCGGCTTTTCGTCCTGCCCATGCGCGCTTCGCTCATCGTGAGCGCTGCGTTGATGGCAACCTCAGCCTGTGTATACGCGCAAACATCGCCCGAATCCGGTACGCATCAACTCACTCGTGCAGAAGTGCGGCATGAACTCGAGGAGTTGGAGTCGGTCGGTTACAAGCCTTTGCAAGGCGACAACAGTGACTATCCCGCCGACATTCAAGCTGCGGAACAAAGGCTGGAAGCCAAACATCAAGCGCAGAGGAGTGCGCTGATGAGTGAAAGCCAGGCCGCTCAGACGAAGCCCATGCCCATGCCTTGATGGCTGGCGCAGGTCGCACACGGATTGTCGAAAGAGGATGCCGTAGGCAGGGAAATTGAACGACTTTTTTGTTTCGTACCGATTCAGATCGGATGGGATCATGAAACGGGATCAGTTCGAATTTTTGGAATGCCGTTGGCATCGTTACCACCGGCCTTCTCTTATGCTACCTCGTGGCTAACGGATATCTGTTGAAGCCCGTTTCGCGGTGAACAGATTGCCTGTCTTTCAGTTGAATGCACGTTATCTTTAGTCTTTGAATCAAGGCATTGAGCGGATGCCTTTTGCGATCTTCGGCGCGCAAGCCGATTGCGCAACCTGCTAGCCTTGCGTGCCGCCTGGCAACACCTGCTCCGAGCTGCAAGCGGCGCATGGTTGGTTGCACTTTCATTCCCCTTGATACGCAACGTGGAGAGAACTTCTTGCACAGCGGCTGCCGGGCAGCTAGCCAGCACCCGGACGCAGGCCATCTTCCCTAAACTGCAATGAGTAGACGCTGTTCCGGCGCCGGATATTCCCGCTCCCGCATGCATTCATCCGCTCGCGACGCGTGGGCGGATTGTCGATGGCTCAGGTGATGCTGTCCGGAAAGAGGACGGACACAGGAGGCGCACCCATCATACGGCTGGCGCTTCCGCTGCCGAATCAACATGGGATCTGATTCAGGCGACGATTCCGGGAATAAAAATGGCATGCCGGTGGTCCTGCAGTTAACTCACTGCCGGTCACGGATTGCGGTTACAGCGGAAACTTCACAATGGCGGATCCAGACACCGGGCAGCGCTTCGAGAGGCTTGTATTGCCACATATGAACTCGGCGTTCAACGTTGCGAGATGGCTGACGCATAACGACCAGGATGCCCAGGACGTGGTGCAGGAGGCGTACCTGCGCGCGTTCCGGTTTTTTGGCGGATTCCGCGGAGAGGATGCCCGTGCATGGCTATTGAGCATTGTGCGCAACACCTTCTACACCTGGTATCAAGAGAACCGGGGGCATGCAGCGGAAACCACGATGTTTGAGGAAGACATGCACAGCCTTGAGACCAGTACCGCTGACCATGACGACAGTCCTGATGCGATGCTCATGCGCAGCCAAAGCCAGAAGCGGGTGCACAAGGCGTTGCAGGGCTTGCGGCTGGAATACCGTGAGGTTGTCGTACTGCGGGAGCTGGAAGACTTGTCATACAAGGAAATCGCCACCATCGTGGGCATCCCGATAGGCACGGTAATGTCCCGCCTGGGCCGGGGCCGCCAGCAGCTCGCGGCGCTGCTCTCCCCGACGGATCAGGAGGCGTGATGGATCACAATCAGGCGTTCGAATTGCTGCCGGGCTACCTCGACCAGGAGTTGAGCCTGTCCGAAGCGCTCGAGTTCGAGCGCCATCTTGCTGACTGCGAGCAGTGCCAGCAGGTCTATGCACAACACCGCCAGGTGAGTGCGCAGCTGCGGCAAGCGGATTTGCGTGTAGACACGCCGCAAGAACTGGTGAAACGCATCAAGGCTGTGCTGCCGGCGCGCCGCACATTCTGGCAGCGGCTGGGTGAGCGATTCGGCCGGTGGAGCGGCGTCGGGTCGATGCCCTGGGCGCCGGCTGGCGCGATGTTGATGAGTGTGGTCGCGCTGACCTGGAGCGTGGGGCTGTATCTCTCGGTGCCATCGAGCGAGACGCGCCTGACCCAGGAACTCGTGGATAACCATATTCGCTCGTTGCAGGTCAATCACCTCTCCGATGTGATTTCATCTGACCGGCATACGGTCAAGCCGTGGTTTGACGGCAAGCTGGACTTTGCGCCGCCTGTGGTCAATCTTGCGCAGCAGGGGTATCCGCTGGTCGGCGGGCGGCTGGATTATCTGAACGGGCGGCCGGTCGCCGTGATGGTCTATCACTACAAGCTGCATCCGATCAATCTCTATGTGTGGCCGGGCAGCGACGCGGGTGCCACGCCTCGCATATACGCGCAGCAGGGCTATCACCTCGCCCACTGGAGTGCCGCGGGAATGAATTACTGGGCGATCACCGATGCCGGCGAAGCTGAACTGAACGGCTTCATCACGGAACTGCGCGCGCATCCTGCTTCCTAGTCTGCGCGGCGAGGTGCTCACGGCGGAATAAATCGGACGGCCCGGCGGTCTTCCTCACCGCACACGATTGTCAACGATGCCGGCCGTAATTTGGAGCGACGGCCGGAGGCGCGCACTACTTCTGGTCCGTCTCCGAGTACCAGTAGATGCGCTTGCGCTTGCCAACG
>DAIOET010000119.1:0-10648 GCA_036746135.1 Cupriavidus sp. | reverse complement strand
TAATGGCCGTACAATGTAGCCCGTCCCCCAATTCCTGCGCATTTCAACCATGTCCGGCAATACCCTCGGCCTGCTTTTCACAGTCACCACGTTCGGCGAATCGCACGGACCTGCCATTGGCGCGGTTGTGGATGGCTGCCCGCCGGGGATGTCGCTGACCGAGGCCGACATCCAGATCGACCTCGACCGCCGCAAGCCCGGCACGTCGCGCCACGTGACGCAGCGCCAGGAACCCGACCAGGTTGAAATCCTGTCCGGCGTATTCGAGGGCAAGACCACCGGCACGCCGATCTGCCTGCTGATCCGCAACACGGACCAGCGCAGCAAGGACTACGGCAATATCGTCGAGACCTTCCGTCCGGGGCATGCTGACTACACCTACTGGCACAAGTACGGTATCCGCGACTATCGCGGCGGCGGCCGTTCGTCGGCGCGCCTGACCGCGCCGGTGGTGGCGGCGGCGGCGATTGCCAAGAAGTGGCTGCGCGAGCAGTACGGCACCGAGATTCGCGGCTACATGTCGCAACTCGGTGAGGTGGAAGTGCCGTTCACGGACTGGAAGCACGTGCCGGAGAATCCGTTCTTCGCGGCCAATGCCGACATCGTGCCGGAACTCGAAACCTATATGGATGCACTGCGCCGCGATGGCGATTCCGTCGGCGCGCGCATCGAGGTAGTGGCCAGCGGCGTGCCCGTGGGCCTGGGCGAGCCGCTGTTCGACAAGCTGGACGCCGACATCGCCCACGCGATGATGGGCATCAACGCGGTCAAGGGCGTGGAGATCGGCGCCGGATTCGACAGCGTGGCCCAGCGCGGCACCGTGCATGGCGATGAACTGACGCCCGAAGGTTTCCGCACCAACAACTCGGGCGGCGTGCTGGGCGGCATCTCGACGGGGCAGGACATCAGCGTCTCGCTGGCGATCAAGCCGACTTCGAGCATCCGCACCGCGCGCGAGTCGATCGACAAGGCCGGTCAGCCGGCCAGCGTCGAGACGTTCGGCCGTCATGACCCGTGCGTGGGCATTCGCGCGACGCCGATCGCGGAGGCCATGCTGGCGCTGGTGCTGATGGACCACGCGCTGCGCCATCGTGCCCAGTGTGGCGACGTGCGCGTCGACACGCCGCGCATTCCGGCGCAGGTCAAATCCTGAGCGCCACCCCTTACCAGCCCGGGTCGATCGACCCGGCAACCTATCTCCGTTTCGGACTTTTCTACCTCGGCTACTACGGCTACGTCGGCGTGATCTCGCCGTACGTGAGTCTGTTCTTTGCCGATCGCGGCTTTTCGCCGGTACAGATCGGCGTGCTGATGGCGTGCTTCCAGCTAAGCCGGATCGTGGGGCCGTATCTGTGGGGCTGGCTTTCCGACGTCATGCATACGCGCGTCCGGCTATTGCGGCTGGCGGCGGTCACGGCACTGCTCGCGTTCCTTGCGGTGCCTGGCATTCACAGCTATGGCGGCATGATGGCGATGATGATCGGACTCAATCTGATCACCAGTGCCATGTCGCCACTGGGCGATGCGCTGACGATTTCCACGTTGCGGCGCCACAGCGCATTCGACCATCGCTACGGGCGCGTGCGCATGTTTGGCTCGGTGGGGTTCATCGCGGCCGTGCTGCTGGGCGGGGCCCTGTTCGAGCACTTTGGCATGCCGGCTTTTCCGTGGCTGGCCAGCGCGATGCTCGCGCTCTTTGCGCTGGTGGTCTTCGGCCTGCGCGATGCGGAAGACGAAGGGCCGCGCGTGAAGCCGCCGCCCGCATTGCCGCTGCTGCGGCGTCCCGACGTGGCCTGGTTCCTGGCCTCGGCATTCCTGATGATGTTTGCGCACGCGGCGCTCTACGTCTTCTATTCGCTGTACCTGGAACAGCTTGGCTACAGCAAGATCGCCATTGGCGTGATGTGGACCATCGGCGTCGTGGCGGAGATCGTGTTTTTCTTCTATCAGGGCCGGATGTTCAGCGCGCTGGCGCTGCGCACGATCCTGGCCGGTACGTTCGTGCTGGCGGCGATTCGCTTCGGCGTGACGGGGTATTTTGCCGAGCACGTCTGGCTGATGGCGATCGTGCAGACGCTGCACGCGGCCACGTTCGGCGCGCATCACAGCGCCAGCCTGAAACGCCTGCAGCGCTGGTTTGCGGGGCCGCTGCAGGGCAGGGGGCAGGCGCTGTACACCGGAATTTCCTACGGCGTCGGCGGTACGCTCGGTGGCCTGGTCATGGGGTGGACGTGGAAATCGTTGGCGCCGATGCATACGTTCGGCCTCGCCGCGCTGGCAGCGTTGATCGGGGCTGGCTGCGCGGCGATGAGCTTCCGTGGCGAGCGCGCTGAAGCCGCGCAGCAGGCTTAAGCCAGCAACCCCGCCACACGCTCGGCAATCGCCAGCGACGACGTCAGCCCTGGCGATTCGATCCCGAACAGATTGACCAACCCCGGTACGCCGTGCACTTGCGGGCCGTCGATGCGGAAATCGGCGGCCGTCTCGCCGGGGCCGCTGATCTTGGGGCGGATGCCCGCGTAGCCCGGCTGCAAAGCGCCATCGGTCAGCCCCGGCCAGTAGCGTCGCACCTCGGCGTAGAAGCTGTCCGCGTCATGCGGTGGCACGCTGTATTCGATTTCGTCGATCCAGCGCACATTGGGGCCGAAGCGCGCCTGACCGCCCAGGTCCAGCGTCAGGTGCACGCCCAGCCCGGCCGCTTCGGGCACGGGATAGATCAGGCGCGAAAACGGTGCGCGGCCGGCCAGCGTGAAATAGCAGCCCTTGGCGTAGTACTGCGGCGGAATGTGTTCGGCCGCGATGCCCGTGATGCGGCGCGCCAGGTCCGGCGCCGTCAGCCCGGCCGAGTTGACGACCGTACGGGCCAGTAGCGTGGTTGCGCCGTCGGTGCCGCCAATTTCCAGCCGGATACCGTCCGGTGTGACTTCGCCCGCCAGCACTGGAGACTGCACCGCCAGCATCGCGCCCGCCTGCTCGGCATCGCCCAGCAGGGCGGTCATCAGGCCGTGGCTGTCGATGATGCCGGTGGACGGCGACAGCAGCGCCGCATGGCATTCGAGTTGCGGTTCCATTGCGCGTGCTTCGTCGCGGGTGAGCAGGCGCAGGTCATGCACGCCGTTGGCTTCGGCCTTGGCGCGGATGCCCGCCAGCGTGGCGACCTGTGCTTCGCTGGTGGCCACGATCAGCTTGCCGCAGCGCTGGTGGGTGACGTGATGGCTGGCGCAATAGTCGTAGAGCATGGCCTTGCCGCGCACGCACAGTTCGGCCTTGAGCGATCCGGCCGGATAGTAGATGCCGGCGTGAATGACCTCGCTGTTGCGCGCGCTCGTGATCGTGCCGAATGCGTTCTCGGCTTCGAGAATGATGACCTCGCGGCCCTGCTGGGCCAGGGCGCGGGCCACGGCCAGCCCCACTACGCCAGCGCCGATCACGACGCAGTCCACGTTTTCCATCTGTCTACTCCTGTCTGTCTTTTCGGTTCGGGTGATCAGCCAAGGCCCATCCGGCGCGCGGCGGCGCTCAGGTGCGAGGATGCGGCGGCGCGCGCTGCCTCGGGGTTGCCGGCGGCGATGGCATCGACGAGCGCGGCGTGTTCGGCGTCGGCGGCACGCGGGGTGCCCTCGGCGGCGTGCAGGCTTGCGCTGTTCTCCCAGGCACGCTGGCGCGCCACCAGCAGTTGCTGGCTGACGAAATCGGTCAGGCCCGTGAAGCACGGGTTGTGCGCGGCCTGGGCAATGGCGTGATGGAACGCGATATCGGCAGCCGCCGCGCTGGGAAAATCGTCGGCGTGGCGCTGCATGGCGCCCAGGGCCTCCCGGATTGCTAGCAGGTCGGCTTCGGTGCGGCGCAATGCCGCCATCTCGGCGCAGGCCGTTTCCACCACGCGGCGCAGCTCGAACAACTGGTCGAGCGTCGGGCCGCCATCGGGGGCACTGGCCACGCGCCAGACCTGACCGCCCGGGGTTGCCGACACATAGGCGCCCGACCCCTTGCGCGTCACCAGCACGCCATCGGCCTTGAGCAGGGCGATGGCCTCGCGCACGATGGGCCGGCTGACGTCAAAGGTCTCGGCCAGCGCCGCTTCCGCG
Organism: Cupriavidus sp.; assembly: GCA_036746135.1. Taxonomy (GTDB): domain Bacteria; phylum Pseudomonadota; class Gammaproteobacteria; order Burkholderiales; family Burkholderiaceae; genus Cupriavidus. Next base: position 6,560 of record DAIOET010000119.1, on the reverse strand, counting down.
GGCAGTCGCGCGCCAGCGGCAAAGCGGCCGGCGCCAATATCGTCGCGCAGGGTTTGGGCGATGCGGTTGGCGAGCGAAGCGGGGCGGGGCAGTCGGTCCATCGAGGCCAGAATGTGTTTGTAAAGTCTGTCAGGCTGTCTGACAGATTTCATTGGATGGCTGATTCTGCAGAGTTAGTTGATAGCCGTCAAGCGAGGTTTGCGGCGGTGGTGGCGGAATGGCGTCGGCGCCACAAGGGTATTTCCCGAATGGCGACGCCACGAAGGTGGGGTCAAGGTTCTGTCACATTGGTCGATAGCAGACGCATCAGGATTGGTGCCGCCTTCTCGGGTGATGGCAGGCAGCCCCCCCAACCACGATTTACCGCGTGGACGCGACTTTCGCTCCACGCGTTTCATGGAGCGTCCTTTCGCCATGATTCCGCTCACTCCTCAAGATCTGCCTGTCGGGCAGCCATTGCCCTGGTCCTTGCTGGACGGGCAGGGCAATCTGATGCTCGGCAGCGGCAGCATCATCCCCGATGCGCGCGACCTGGCGCTGGTGTTCCGCCACGGTACGGTCAGCCGTCCCGACGACATGCCCGAGGCAGGCAATGAACCCGATGTTCAGGGCGGTTCGCGCCTGAGCAGCGGGCCGCTGGGGCTGCAGGTTGGCACCTTGTTGCATGTGAAGACGCCGGGCGAGCAGTCGCGCGCGGCGGCCAGCCGTCTGATCGGTTTTATCGAGCAGGGGCTGTTCGTTACCTGGCCGACGCTGGGCGGCCGCGAGATGAATGTGGCGGCGGGCGAAACGCTGTTGCTGCGCGGCTTCTCCGGGCACGCCATCCACAGTTTCACGTCCACGGTGACCGCGGTATGCCGCAGTCCGTTCCGGTACCTTGTGCTGTCCGCCCCGGCGCAGACGGAACAGATGCCCGTACGGCGAGCGGCGCGCGTGCCGACGCGGCTGGCAGCCTACCTGATCGATACCGTGGAAGAGGGTGACCACGACGCTCCCGAAACCAGCCACGACGAACGCATGCGCGAAGGGCTTGCGCGGTTGGGCCTGCTATCCGATCTCAGCACCGGCGGCGCGCTGGTGCAAACATCATCGCCGGCACCCGCGGTGGGGCAGAAGGTCAGCTTGCGCTTTCAGTTGCGCACAGGCGCGCTCGATGCGGAAGTCACGATCGACGCCACTGTCCGCAGCGCACCCGCGCAGGACGATGACGAGTTTCCGGCCTTCGGCGTGGCGTTCGACGCGCTCGGCGAACGGGAACTGACACTGCTGCAGTGCTTTATCTACGAGCAACTGCTGGCCACGACCTGCATGCCGGTCTGAGTCCGCCGGCTTCGGCTGGCGAGTGTTTTGTGGATTGCATCGCTGCTGCGCATGGAAATCAGTCCGCCGTTGGGACCCGATCGATTCAGGCTCAGGCACTGCGCGAATACGTACACGACAACGCTGCACGGTCAGCGTCTGCGCGCTGATGCGCGGCGTGAGTTCCACTCACTTTGCACCAAACTGTCATAGGTGGTATTGCCGTTGCGTAGCATCAATTTCTTGCCTTCGTGAAAGGCATACGGTTACGGGCATTCGACGGATTGCTCAACGAGGTAACCGCATGGCAACGAAGAAGAGAAAGTCCCTATTCAAGCACCTATCGATTGGCGCCGTCGTCGCGCTAGTGGGTATCACTGGATTCCTGTTACTGACGGCACCCAGCACCTGGCGGCTCCTGCATGCATCGCGGGATGTGCCGGACACCTCGGTCCCCGACCTGAAAAACGGGCGCACCCAATTCATCGCCGGCGATTGCGCAACATGCCACGCATCGGTTGGCAAGGGCGATGAAACCCTGCTGGGTGGCGGCCGGTCCCTGGAAACCGCGTTCGGCGAGTTCAACATGCCGAATATCTCGTCGCATCGAGATGACGGCATCGGCGCCTGGTCGCTCGATCAGTTCATCATGGCCATGCGCGAGGGCGTGATTCCGGGCAAGGGCAACGCCTATCCGGCATTCCCTTACACGTCCTACCAGCGCATGACGGCCAACGATCTGCGCGACCTGTTTGCCTACATGCAAACGCTGCCGCCGGTGGCCGGCAAGGTAGCCGATCACGATCTGAAATTTCCGTTCTCGATTCGCCGTGGTGTCGGACTGTGGCGGCTGGCCTTCCTCGATGGCAAGCCCGTGCCCGACGATCCCGCGCAGAGCGCGCAGTGGAATCGTGGACGCTACCTGGTGGAAAGCTCGGCGCACTGTGTGGAGTGCCATTCGCCGCGCAACGTGATGGGCGCGGTGCCGTTCGCCAAGCGCTTCTCCGGCGGACCGAATCCGGAAGGCACGGGGTACATCCCGAACATCACACAGGATGAGACGGGCATCGGCTACTGGTCGGTCGGCGACATCGCCCGATATCTTGAGCAGGGCGTCAATCCCATCGGCATCAAGGCCGGCGGCGATATGAAGGAAGTGGTCATGAACACGGCGCGTCTTTCCGAAGAGGATCGGCTGGCCATGTCGGTCTATCTGAAGTCGCTGGCTGGCGTGGAAGCGCCGAACGCCGGTGCACCAAAGCCGAACCGGACCGAAGAAGTGGTCATGCTGCCTGCCGACCAGGCCCATTCCGGACCCTCGCGGCTGACGTCGCTGGCGACATCGCCCGATGCGCTGGCAAGTCGGAACGAGCTGTACGTCGTGTCGCCCACGCCGTTCACACTGGACGCCAATGGCGCGTCCGAGGCCGGCAAGCTGCTGGGTGCAACGAAGCTGACCGTGGTGAGCCGTGACGCCGGGCGGGTGCAGGTGCGCGTCGATGGCTGGCAGCAGGATGGCTCCGAAAGCGCGATGTATGCGCTCAGGGGTCAGCGCATCATGCAGGCCGTGCTGTCGCCCGAGGCGATTGCCAAGGTGGAGCGCGTCAAGACGGAGCGCGATGAAGAGACCGGGCAGGACTGGCATCAGGGCAGCCTCACGGTCTGGATTCCATCGACGGGCCTGTCCGCGGATCTTGCGCAGCTCTGGAAGCACAGCGACGAGACCTATCGGCGCTCTTGCGCGAGCTGCCATGCATTGCCGCACTCCGAAGAATATCTGGCGAACCAGTGGATTGGCACGCTTGGCGCGATGAAGCGATATACGTCGCTCGATGACGCCGAGTACCGCCTGATGCTGTCGTGGCTGCAGAACCATTCGAAAGACGTGGGTTCGGGCGCGCATGGCAAACCTCACGGCGGCGACGAATGACCTCGCCACAAGTATCGGCCCGCGCGTTGCGCGGGATCACGATCGAGCGCATGGCCGGCTGGCTGGCGGCGCCTCCGGCCGAGCATGTCGTCGCGCAGCTTCAATCGCCCGACGGACAGGCGATGCTTGACGCCATCGCCGAAGAATTCGATTGCGAAGCAGAGGCGCGAGCGCTGTGCGCGGCGTTGACCGGGGCATCGCCTTCCACGCGGGCGCTGGACATTGCCGTGTCCTGGACCCGGCTGTTCGAAGGCGTGATGGGTGCGCCAGAGGTGCCCCCTTACGAAAGCGCCTACGTGGACGACGCCGCGGCGTCGTCCGCACGACGGCTGTTTGGTAAGCCGGTCGACGAGATGAACGAACTGCTGACGCGCTTTGAGATGTCGTTGGCGAGCCGCGCGGAGCCACCGGACCACGTTGCGGTGGAGCTTGCCCTGTATGCGCATCTGCTGTGCCGCGGTGACGCCGATGGCATCGCGTTGATGCGTGAACGCCTTTGCGCCTGGGTGCCGATGCTGATCGAACGATGCCACTCGAACGATCCCGACGGCTTCTATGGCGCCACTGCCAGACTGCTCGGCGTGTTGCTGGAGCACACGCCGGATTCCGCACCACAAGAATGGAGTCAATATGCCGAATGAATGCAAGAACCGGGAGCCGAGCGCATCCCGTCGACGTTTCATCAAGAGTGTGCTGGCCACTGGCGCCTTGGGCACCAGCCCCGCGCTGCTGGCCGCCGGCGCCGCCAAGGTGGCGGCACCGACCGGCACCGCCGAAGTACTGACCGGTTCTCACTGGGGCACGTTCTATGCGCGCGTGGAGAATGGCCGGGTCACTGGCGTACGCCCCTGGGAGAAGGACCCAAGGCCGTCGCATCAGTTGCCGGGCGTGATCGACTCGATCTATTCGCCGACGCGCATCCGCTACCCGATGGTGCGGCGTGCCTGGCTGGAAAAAGGGCCGGGCGCGGATCCGGCCGGCCGGGGTAAGGGCGATTTCGTTCGCGTGAGCTGGGAAAAGGCGCTGGACCTGGTGGCGAAGGAACTCGATCGTGTGCGCCGCAAGCACGGGCCGAAGGCAATTTTCGCCGGTTCGTACGGCTGGAAGAGTCCCGGCAAGATGCACAACTGCCAGACGCTGTTGTCGCGCGCGATGACGGTCAATGGCGGCTTCGTCAGCCGCAGCGGCGATTATTCAACCGGCGCGGCGCAGGTTGTCATGCCTTATGTGGTTGGCTCGATCGACGTGTACGAGCAGCCCACGGTCTGGCCCGTGCTGGAGGAGCACACCGAACTGATGGTGTTCTGGGCCGCGGACCCGATGGTGACGAACCAGATCGGCTGGCAGGTGCCCGATCACGGCGCCTATCCGGGCATGGACGCGCTCAAGAAGAAGGGCGTCAAGGTAATCTGCATCGATCCCGTCCGCACGGAGACCTGCGAGTTCTTCAATGCCGAATGGATCGCCCCGCGTCCACATACGGACGTGGCAATGATGCTTGGCATCGCCCACACGCTCTATACGGAGAACCTGCACGACGCCAAATTCCTGGCGCGCTACACCACCGGTTTCGACCGCTTTGTGCCGTATCTCACGGGCAAGTCCGATGGTGTGCCCAAGGATGCAGCGTGGGCATCCGCAATTTGCGAGATTCCCGCCGATACGATCCGCGATCTGGCACGGCGGTTTGCCGCGAAACGCACGATGCTGGCCGCGGGCTGGTCGATCCAGCGTCAGCATCACGGCGAGCAGTCCCACTGGATGCTGGTCACGCTGGCGTCCATGCTGGGACAGATCGGCCTGCCGGGCGGCGGCTACGGCTTCACGTATCACTACGCCAATGGCGGCAGTCCCACGGCGACCGGTCCGGTGCTGCCGGGTATCACCGCCGGCTCCAAGCCGAAGGACGGTGCGGCATGGCTGGACACGGGAGGCACGGAGTCGATCCCGGTCTCGCGGATCGTGGACATGCTGGAAAACCCCGGCAAGCCGTACGACTTCAACGGCAGGCGGTCGAAGTATCCCGATATCAGTCTGGCGTATTGGGTCGGTGGCAACCCGTTCATGCACCATCAGGATCGCAACCGGATGCTGAAGGCGTGGCAGAAGCTCGACACCTTCATCGTTCATGATTTCCAGTGGACCGCCACCGCGCGGCACGCCGATATCGTCCTGCCTTGTACCACCAGCTACGAGCGCAACGATATCGAGGGAATCGGCGACTATTCGATGAGCCATATCGTGGCCATGCGCAAGGTGGTGGAGCCGCTCTTCGAGGCGCGCAACGACTACGACATCTTTGCCGATATCTGCGAGCGGATGGGCACTGGCAAGGCGTTCACGGAGGGGCGCGACGATATGGCCTGGATCCGGTCGTTCTATGAGGCCGGGCGCGTACAGGCACGCGGCAAGCGCATGGAAATGCCGGTGTTCGATGTGTTCTGGAACAGCAACAAGCCGCTGGCATTCCCGATCAGTGACGATGCGAAAGGCTTTATCCGACATAAGGCATTCCGCGACGATCCATTGCTCAATGCCTTGGGTACGGCGTCAGGACGCATCGAGATCTATTCGACGAATATCGCGAAGATGCAGTACGACGATTGCCCGCCGCACCCGACGTGGATGGAGCCGCTCGAACGGCTCGGTGGTCCCACGACGAAATACCCGCTGCATATCGTCAGTAGCCATCCGAAGAGCCGGCTGCATTCGCAGCTGTGCGGCACCGAGCTGCGCAAGAGCTATACGATCAAGGACCGCGAGCCCTGCCTGATGCATCCCGAGGATGCCAAGGCACGCGGCATTGCCGATGGCGACATCGTTCGCGTCTTCAATGACCGTGGGCAGATTCTGGTCGGCGTCCGGCTGACTGACGATATCCGTCGCGGTGCCATTCGCGTCTGCGAGGGTGGGTGGTATGACCCCTCCGAAGCCGGCAAGCCTGGCACGCTGTGCCGCTACGGCGACGTGAACAATCTGACGACAGGTATCGGCACGTCAAAGCTGGCGCAAGGGAACTGCGGCCATACGGCAATGGCCGACGTGGAGAAATTCCGCGGTACGGTGCCTGCGGTGCAAGTCTTCACGGCACCGCGCGGCACGGATGCCTGATCGTCACCACGATCGCCACTACGAATGAAAATGCCGGCCCGAGGGCCGGCATTTTCAATTCGAGTTCAACTCGAATTCGCGGTTGCCAGGCTTACATCGCCACAGGCTTACATCCCCACGTAGTTCGGACCGCCACCGCCTTCCGGCGTGATCCACACGATGTTTTGCGTCGGGTCCTTGATGTCGCAGGTCTTGCAGTGCACGCAGTTCTGCGCGTTGA
>DAIOET010000118.1:9413-10746 GCA_036746135.1 Cupriavidus sp. | reverse complement strand
GTCAGCACGGCAACGCCGTCACGCAGCTCAAGTTGGATCAGGGTGTATTCGGTCATGATGGTTTGCGTAGAGATCAATCTTGTTCGATTCTTGTTCGATGGCGGTCAGTTCAGGCTGATACGGGCGTCCTTGACGACCTTGCTCCAGCGCACCTGCTCGCCGTGCACGTAGCGGCCGAATTCCTCCGGTGTGCCGGGGCTGACAATCAGCCCTTCGGCTTCGGCGCGCTTGCGGAACGCTTCGGCGGTCACCGCTTTCCGGGCGGCGGCGTTGAGACGGGCGATTACGGGTGCGGGCGTGCCAGCCGGTGCGAACAGCCCGTACCAGCTCTCGGCCGCATAGCCCGGCACGCCGCTTTCGGCAATCGTCGGCACCTTGGCCAGGTCGGGGCTGGTCGACCGCTGCGACGTGGTCACGCCCAGCGCGCGCAGCTTGCCGGATTCGAGCAGGTTGCCCACGGCTGACGCGGTGGCAAACATCAGGTCCACCTGACCGCCCAGCAGATCGGTAATCGCGGGGCCGGCGCCCTTGTAGGGGATGTGATTGAGATCGACGCCGGCCAGGCTCTTGAACAGTTCACCGGCCAGATGCGCCGATGTGCCCGGCCCTTGCGAGGCAAACGAGATACGCCCCGGCGTGGCCTTGGCTGCCGCGATCACGTCGCGCACGGACTTGTAGGGGCTGTCCGCGCGCACCACGAGCACATTGGGGGATCGGCCCACCAGCATCACCGGCGTGAACGCCTTGGCGGTGTCGTAGGGCAGCTTGGGTTGCAGGCTCGGATTGACGGCGTGCGCAAATGTGGCCATCACGAGCGTGTAGCCGTCGGCCGCACTCTTTGCGACGTTGTCGGTGCCGATGATGGTGCCGCCGCCGGGCTTGTTGTCGACGACGACGGGCTGGCCAAGGTCCTGCGACATGGCCGCGCCCATTGCACGGGTGATCAGGTCAGTACCGCCGCCGGGCGAGAACGGCACGACGATGCGGATCGGCTTGTCGGGAAAAGCGGCGTGGGCTTGCGATGTGCCGCCGGCCAGCATGGCGAACGGCAGGACCAGCGCGGCCAGGCGCCGCGCGGCGCGGAATGCAGCGGTTGCCAAGGTTGTCTCCTGTCTGTGTTTTCGTATGACAGGAGGTTAGGCCGAGGACGCTTCGAACGCAGCCGGCTAATTCCATAGCGTGGAAATAGCGGCAAGACGGGCTCCCCTCTCCCGCAGTGCGGGAGAGGGGTTGGGGGTGAGGGCGTTGAGGTTCAAATTGCGACTTGTCTCGGCTTGAACCGCCAGCCCTCTCCCCCGCCCCTCTCCCGCTCGCGGGAGAGGGGAGAACACAG
>DAIOET010000118.1:0-9313 GCA_036746135.1 Cupriavidus sp. | reverse complement strand
ACCGCCGACGCTTCCTTGCCCTGCTTGACCTTGGCATCCAGCACCGGCGGCGCGGTGACGATCGATGTCAGCGCAGGCTCGGCCGGCTTCAGTGCGGCCAGGTCCGGCAAGGGGCGACGCAATGACGGAATCGCCGCAAACGCCTGCTCCATCGCGTACGACACGCCCAGCGTTTCATGATCCTTGCGGAAGCCGCCAACGATCTGCAGGCCGAACGGCATTCCCGCATGGTCGCGTCCGCACGGCAGCGACAGCGCCGGATGCGTGGTCAGCGTGACCACGTACGTCAGCGACAACCAGCGATAGTAGTTCTCCTGCTTCACGCCATTGATCGCCTCGGCGTAGAGCGACGTCCACGGGAAGGGCGACACGGGCGTGGTCGGCGACAGGATGACATCGTAGTCCTGATACAGCCTTTGGAAGCGCTGCAGGACGCGCGTCTGCTCGGCCTGCGCCCAGGCGCTGTCCAGCAGCGACATGCGCGCGCCCATCTCGAAGTTGGCGCGCGTGTTCGGCCCGAGACTCGACGGGTCGCGCTCATACGCCTCCCGCATACCGGCGACGAAGCTCTCGGCGCGCAATACGTCGAAGCAGCGATGGGCGGCTCCCAGGTCTACTTCGATGGCATCGCAGCTACGGAACAGATGCCGCATGGCGGCGATCTTCTCGCGGAACGTGCGGCGGATGTCGTCGTCCACGTCGCAGCAGCCAAAGTCTTCGGTGTAGCCCACACGCAGGCTGCCCAGGTCCATCGGCATCGGCGTCAGGAACGACAGCGGATCGAGCGGATAGGTCAGCGGGTCGCCCGCCGACACACCGGCCGTTGCCGCGAGCTGCAGGCAGGCATCGGCCACCGTGCGGCCCATCGGCCCCACCACCGAGATCGGCGTCCAGCCCAGCAGCTTGCGCGAGCTTGGCACCACGCCCGGCGATGGCCGGAAACCCACCACGCCGCATTTGGCGGCGGGAATGCGCAGCGAGCCGCCGGTATCCGATCCCGTGCAGACCGGCAGCAGGTCGGCCGCCAGCGCCGCGGCCGATCCGCCCGACGAACCACCCGCATTGAGATTCGGATTGAACGGATTGCCCGTTGCGCCCCAGACGTCGTTGCGCGAATTGGCGCCGGCTCCCATCTCGGGAATATTGGTCTTGCCGGCCACCACGGCACCGGCGGCGCGCAGGCGCGCGACCAGCACGTTGTCCTCCGCTGGCACGTTGTCGCGATACAGCGGCGATCCATACGTGGTCAGCAAGCCAGCCGTCGCCTCCAGGTCTTTCACGCCCAGTGGCAGGCCGTGCAGCAGCCCCAGCGGCTTGCCGTCCAATACCGCACGTTCGGCTGCGCGGGCTTCCTCGCGGGCACGGTCGAAACAGGTGGCCGTGACGGCGTTGAGGAAAGGGTTCACCCGCTCGATCTGCGCGATGCATGCGTCCAGCAACTCGACAGGCGAGATCTCCTTGCTGCCGATCATGCGCCGCAGCTCGGTGGCTGGGCGTGCAACCAGCGTCTTCTGTGCTTCGTTCACTACTGTCTCCCGTGTGGCAGGACCATTATTCGGCCGTAATGTTCGCACGCTGTGCCGTGGCGCGCATCAGCGGCAGTTCCTTGTTGATCAGCGCCGATACCGCCGCGCCGTTGCCATCGAGCGGTTCGAAGCCGGCGTTGGTCAGCTGTTTGCGCGTGTCGGGGTCGGCCATTACCTCGGCCAGCGCCTTTTCCAGTTTCTGCTTCACGTCGGCGGGCAGGCCGCGCGGCGCCACCAGCGCCAGCCAGGTATCGGCATCGATACCGGGATAGCCCGCTTCCGCGGCGGTCGGCACATCGGGCAGAAGCGTCGAGCGCTTGGCCGTGGTGACGGCGATCGCCTTGACCTTGCCCGACTTCACCTGCGGAATCGCGGCGGCCACGGTATCCACGGAGAACGGAATCTGCCCGCCGATCAGGTCGGTCATCGCCGGTGCGCTGCCCTTGTAAGGCACGTGCAGCAGTTTCACGCCGGCCAGGTTGAACAGCATCTCGCCCGCGAACTGCGCGGTGGTGCCGGTGCCGAACGACCCGTACGTGTACTTGCCCGGTTGCGCCTTGGCAGCGGCCACGAGTTGCTTGAGATTGCCGATCGGCTGATCCTTGTTGGCCAGCAGGATCAGCCCCGTGCGGCCGGCAAAGCCAATCGGCTCGAAGCTCTTCACCGGGTCGTACGGCAGCTTCGCGTGAATCGCCGGGTTCACCGTGAAGGTGGTGCCCGAGCTGGCCAGCAGCGTGTAGCCATCGGGCGCGGCCTTGGCCACGAAGCTGGCGCCGACGATGGTGCCGGCGCCCGGACGGTTGTCGATCACAACGGTCTGGCCGAGCTTGTCGCCAAGCTTCTTGCCTACCAGGCGCCCGATCACATCGGTGGCGCCACCGGGCGGAAAAGGAATCACGAGCTGGATCGGCTTGGTGGGATAGCTCTGTGCAAACGACGGCGAGGCACCGGCGGCCAGGCAGGCTGCCACAACGACGTGCGAAATTTGGAGGGACGATCGGGTCATGGTAAGGCTCCGCAACGATGCAATCGAAAAGTTCGGGGGTGGTCAGGCTGCCAGCGCCGCGCCGCGCTCGGCAAAGCGTGCATATTCTTCGGGCGGGACGAACAGGCCGCCGGTGGTCCACACCAGATGGGTGGCGTTAGCCATCGCACCGTCGAGGTGGTGCTGGCGGATATAGGCACGCCCAGCCTCGGTGCCAGCAAGCATCCGTGGACCACTGAATCCCGCGGCGGCGGACGGCTCGATCCGCAGCCCTTCGGTTTCACGCACGCGATGCAGATCCGCGAACAGCGTGTCGTCCGCTACCGTGTAGACCCCGCCCAGCAGCGGCCGCATGGCCTGCGCGGCCAGCTCCGATGCCTGCGGCACGGCCAGCCCATCGGCTTCGGTGCGGTTGGTCAATCCGATGTCATAGACCGATGCGCCCGGCGACAACATTTCCACGAGGAAGCACGGCGACTGCGTCGGCTCCGCAAAGAAAGCATGCACGTGCGGGCCGTAGAGCTGGCGCAAACCGAAAGCGATGCCGGCCGGCGCGCCACCCACTCCACATGGCAGGTAGACGAACAGCGGGTGTTCCGCGTCCACACGCACGCCGGCGTCATCAAGCTGATCACGCAAATGCAGCGCGGCGGCGCTATAGCCCAGCATCAGCGACAGCGACCGCTCGTCGTCGACGAAATAGCAGAACGGATCTGCATCGGCCTCGCGCCGGCCGGCAGCCACTGCCGCCGCATAGTCGCCCGTGTGTTCCACCACGTCCACGCCGCGCGCCCGCAGGCGCGCCTTCTTCCACGCCTTGGCGTCGGCCGACATGTGCACGGTGGCGCGAAAGCCCAGCGCCGAAGCCATCACGCCAATGCTCAGCCCGAGGTTGCCCGTCGAACCCACGGCCACCTGGTAGCGGCCGAACAGTTCACGCGCCGGCGCCTCCGCCAGCACGCCGTAGTCGGCGCCGGGGGTGAGCAGCCGATGCTCAAGCGCCAGCGATTCCGCGAATTCCAGCACCTCGTGGATACCGCCGCGCGCCTTGATGGAACCGGCCACGGGCAAGCTGTGGTCGGCCTTGATCCAGAGCGTGCCGGCGGACGGAGCCAACTGCAGCGCCTGCTGCATCTTCGGCGCCGCGATCAGCGGAGATTCGATCCGCCCCGCGCTGTCGCGCAATTCGGGAAACAGCCGCGCCAGCAGCGGCGCGAATCGCTCGAAGCGTGCCTGGGCCGCCTGCACATCAGCTAGACTAATGCATCGCCCGTCGACCCGGGTCTCTACCTCAGGCGCCTCGCTGCGTTGCGGATTCGCCCAGAACACCGGGCGGTCGGCCTGCAGATCGGCAAGCAGCGTAGGGGTTAATGCGGATAGTTCGAGCGGCATTGGAACAGGAGCGTCGGGATGGGATGACCTCATTCTTGTCCCATTACACGGGTGTGACAAACCATTTGTACTGATCTATGCATTAGTTTGACTAATGGCCAACACGCTTTCTGCATCATTATTGGGCTGGCTGCGCTGCTTTGAGGCGGCGGCACGACATTGCAACTTCACGCAGGCCGCCGCGGAGCTTTGCGTGACCCAGGGCGCGGTCAGCCAGCAGGTCAAGCAACTTGAACAGTGGCTCGACCGTCCCCTCTTCCTGCGCACGCCGCGCGCGCTGGTGCTGACGCCCGAGGGCGAGCGCCTGCGCTTTGTGCTGCGGGAGTCGTTCCAGGCCATCGAGGGCACACTCACTCAACTACGCAGGCCACGCGACAAGCAACCCATCGCGCTATCGTGCTCGCCATCGTTCGCGATGGTCTGGCTCACGCCCCGGCTGGGTGGATTCTTCCGTCAGCATCCGGACATCGGCCTGCGCGTCTATGGTGAATTCCATGCGCTCGACCGCTCGCGCATGATGCGCGACGGCATCGAGGCCGCCGTGCGCTTCGATCCCGGCGGCTACCCGGACCTGAAGGCACATCAGTTTCTTGAGGAGTGGCTGATTCCGGTGGCCAGCCCTGCCTATGTGGAGGCCCATCCCGAACTGCGCGCGCCGGATGGCCTGCGCGGCAGCATGCTGCTGCACGACGTCACCCCGTGGGACGGCGCAGGCGAGTTCGACGAATGGCAATGCTGGCTGCGCCATGCCGGTGTGGACCTGCCCGATGCATCGGACGGCCAGCGCTTCAACCTGTCGCAACTGGCGATCAACGCGGCGTTGGCCGGGCAAGGCGTGGCGATGGGCCGCTCCGCGCTGATTCTGGAAGATCTGGAGTCAGGCCGCCTGGTTGACCTGTGGGGCATACACGCGCCCAGCGTTGCCTCGTATCACTTCGTCTGCGCACACGGCCAGACCGCGCAGGTTGCGGAAGTGGAGGCATGGCTGGTTGCGGAAGGCGCGGCGTTCGACGCCGCGCGCCGCCGTGTGCTGGGCATCGGCTAGACCCGTGTCGCCCGGCCGGTGACTAGCCCGGCAGCGTATCGATGTGGATTTCCGATTCCAGCGTGCGATGGACCGGGCATTTCCCGGCGATGGCCAGCAGAGACTCCCGCTGTTCCTGGGTCAGATCGCCGCGAATCGCGATACGGCGCTCGATCCTGTCCACCATGCCGACCGTGGTTTCGCACGAGGCGCAGTCTTTCGCATGGATCTTTTCGTGGCGCAGCTGAACCGCCACATGTTCGAGCGGTAGCGCCTTGCGTTCCGCGTACATGCGCAGCGTCATGGATGTGCACGCCCCCAGCGCCGCCAGCAGGAACTCATAGGGATTCGGCCCGGCATCGTCGCCACCCAGCGCCGCGGGTTCGTCGGCCACGAGTTCGTGGCTGCCTACGCGAACCGTCTGCTGGTATCTGCCCCGGTGGCGCTCCGCCACAACCACGACGCCCGGCTCGGGAATCTCGGATTGAACGTCCTCGGCCAGCGTCGGCAGGTAATGCTGCGACCATGCCGCGATCATGCTCGCCGCGTATGCCGCACCGGCGCGGCCCTGCAGCAGATGGTCGGCGCCGTCGAGCGCCACGTAGCTCTTGGGCTGCGCGGCGGCCGCGAAAATGGCCGCGCCGTTTTCCACTTCGACCGTGTCGTCGGTGGGCGATTGCAGCACCAGCAGCGGCTTGCCGAGGTTGGCTACCTCGTCGAGCAGCGCATGACTGGAAACATCGTCGATGAACTGCCGCGCGATGCGGAATGGCCGCCCCGCGAGCTTGACCTCCAGTTCCCCTTCGGCGCGAATCCGCTCGACGTTGTCGCCCAGCAGCCCAAGCACGTGGCGTGGATCGCTCGGCGCCGCGATCGTCGCCACCGCGCGCACCTCGGGCAGGCGACGGGCCACGCCCAGCACGGCGGCGCCGCCCAGGCTATGGCCGATCAGCAACGCAGGCGCCTGGCCGCGTGTGCGCATGTACATCGCCACGGCTTCCAGGTCGGCCAGGTTCGACGAAAAGTTGGTACTGGCAAAATCGCCTTCGCTCGCGCCGATACCGGTGAAGTCGAAGCGCAGGACGGCAATGCCCTGCGCGGTCAGCGCCCGTGCAATGCGGGTAGCCGCCAGGCTGTCCTTGCCACACGTGAAACAGTGCGCGAACAGCGCATGCGCGCGCACCGGGCCGTCCGGCCACTCCATCCGGCCAGACAGCGTACCGCCCTGACTGCCGGGAATCTCGATTTTTTCGACACTCATTGCTACCCCCTGCTCATGCCTTGCCTGAGTTTCCGAAGCATAGTCCACGCGAAGCCATCGTGTCAGGCGTGATCGATCAGCGCGGGGTCCATATAGCGTTCCGCATAGGTCCGGTGGATGCCCGACGCGATGAACAGATCGAACAGTTCGGCGTCGATATGCTGCTGGTCACGCAGCCGGCTCATGATGCCGATCGCTTCCGAGAGGGTCTTGGCCTTTTTGTAGGGGCGGTCGGCCGCCGTCAGCGCCTCGAAGATGTCGGCAATACCCATCATCCGCGCCAACGGACTCATCTCCGCGCGGGTCAGGCCGCGCGGGTAGCCGGTACCGTCCATCTTCTCGTGATGACCACCCGCGATCTCCGGCACATCGCGCAGGTGCTTGGGAAACGGCAAGCGCGACAGCATGATCTGGGTCTGCACGATGTGATCCTCGATCTTGAACCGTTCTTCCTCGGTCAGCGTGCCGCGCGCCACGGTCAGGTTATGCAGCTCGCCGCGATCATAGAGATGACGCGGCATCCTGAGCCGGAATCCCCACGGGTTGTCGTCGGCAATGCGGTCGCGCTCGCCCCGTTCGATGATGTGCTCGGGACGGTCGGCAAGCAACGGCTCCAGCACGGGCAGCGATGGGGCGGGCGCCCCGCGCCTGCGCATCAGCTCTTCATGCGAGACGCCCAGGCGGTCATCGAGCGTGCGTCGCCAGGTTCGTGCACCGATCTCGCGCAGGCGTGCCTGGTCCCCGGCATCCATCTGCTCGCCGCCCACATTGCACGACGCCACGAACGCGAAATCCTCGTCGAGCTGGCGCAGCGCCGCATCGCGCCGCGCCGCTGCCGCCTGGGCATCCTCGCCATTGGCCACGGCTTCGAGGCGGGCGATTTCCGCGTCGCGCTTCAGCACCTCGAAGCGCATGCGGACTTCGTGAATCCGATCGTAGAGCGTTTCGAGCTTGGTGGCCTTGTCGATGACGTAGTCCGGCGTGGTGACCTTGCCGCAATCGTGCAACCAGGCCGCCACGTGCAGGGCCTCCCATTGCGCGTCGCTGAGCTGGAAGTGCCGGTATGGGCCATCCGTCGCGTCGCAGGCAGCCTTCGCCAGCATCTTCGTCAGTTCCGGCACGCGCGCGCAGTGGCTGCCCGTGTGCGGGCTTTTTGCGTCGATCGCGCCGGCCAGCAGACGAATGAATGCATCGAACAGGTCGCGCTGCGCGGTGGTGAGTTCACCCACTTCGATCGCCCCCGCCGACAGGCTGGCCATCGTACTGACGAATGCCAGTTGTTCCGCTTCCATCGGCGTGTCCCGCAGGACCAGCACCACCCCCAGCAACGCTTGCTGGCGGTTGATCAGCGGGATGACCGCCGCGTGCACCGGCCCCGCGCCGGCCACGACATCGAGCTGGGCGGCCACGATATCGCTGGCAGTCAGATGCCCGGCGCGGGCCGCGCCCTCGCGTATTGCGGTGCGGGCCAGTGGCAAGGCGTCGTCCTTGAGAACCTCGCTCATCCGCGCGGTCACGTCGGCCCCGCTACGGTCGAAGCCCACCACCGGTTGCAGGCCTTCAGCGTTCGCCGTCAGGTACAGCGCGCCCGACTGCCCGCCTGCGGCGCTCAGCGTTTCGCGCAGCAGCAACGGCAGAAGATGATCGATACGATGCTCGGCCGATACGGCCCGCATCACATGCAGCATGCGCTGGATGGTGGCGCGCATTTCCTCCATCGTCGTCGCCAGCGAACTGACTTCGTCGATGCGCGAACGTACCGATACGGGACGAACGAAATCAAACTGCCGCACCGCGTCGGCCTCGATGGCCAGCGACTGCAGCGGACGGGACACACTGCGCGCCACCAGCCAGATGACCGGCAACGCCAGCAGCAGCACCAGCGCCGTCACACCCATCCCCAGCGCCGCTTGCCGCCGCGCGTTGTGCAGCAGTTCCGTCTGCGGAATGGCCGAAACCAGCACCAGCGAATCGGTGGCATCAGGGTTCAGCCGGTCGACCGAGGTGTACCAGTCTTCACCATCGATGTGTTGCAGGCTCGCGTTCGATGAGCTGGCTGGCGGATGTCCCGGCGCCACCACGCCCGCGGCCAGATGCGTCAGCACGCCGAGACCATAGTCCTGCGGGTTGCCGAGCGGACGGACGTTCACGGTATCGGGCGCCGAGGCGGAATCCGGCGCCTGGCGGTTGATCGCCACGAGGTTGCCTTTCGGGTCCAGCAATGCCAGAACTGCGCGCGGCGTCAGTGTCTCGTGGTTCAGAAGCTGGCCCAGCGCATCGAGGCGGAAGTCACCGCCCACCACTGCACGGCGCGTTGGGATGGGTATGGCCAGCGTGGCGCCGGATTCGCGGTCCGAATAGAACATGTAGGGATCGGTTCGCACCAGGCCGCCAGCGGACATTGCCGCGCCATACCAGGGACGTTTGCGCGGGTCGAAGCGCGCGGCAAGATCGGGCGCCATCGCGTCGCCGATGACACGCAGATCCGCGTCGAGGTAGTAGTAGCGGCCGCGCGCCGTACCCTTGTCGTGGTCCACGCTCTGCACCAGATAGGCCGTGCCGAGCGGCGCCTTGAACATGGCGCGCTCGGCGTCGTTCCGCAACGGGCGCACAAAGAAGAAGCTGCCGTCGTTGTATCCGATATAGAGGGACTGCAGCACCTGGGACGTATCGAGGGCATCGCGCACCAGTGCCACGCGCGCCATGCGCTGCGCCACCGTGGTGGCATCGGCCAGTGAGCTATGGCTGACGAGCCTGACCGCCATCTGGGCGGGAATCATCAGGTTTTCGACTTCCTCAAGGGTCTCGCGGGTAATGCGCTGCGTGGTGTCCGTCACCGAGCGCTCCAGCGTGGCCTTGGTCATCACGTAGTTGATGCCGCAGATCAGTGCCCCCACCAGCAGCAGCAGCGATGCGAACCAGAGCCAGACGAGGAGATGGAGCGGCATGCTCCTCCGCACTGCTGTTGCCATATAGCTCTCCCGATATGGGGTGCTTCGTGGAATGACAGTTCAGCGTCCGTCGAACCTTCTTGCCAGCCCCTTGGCCTGAAATGCATCGACGATGAAGTCGATGAACACGCGGGTCTTGGGCGGCAACAGCTTGCGGTTGGGATAGTAAAGCGC
>DAIOET010000117.1:2998-10781 GCA_036746135.1 Cupriavidus sp. | reverse complement strand
GGCGTGTAGCTGCGGTACTTCGACAGCAGCACGCGGATGTGCATCTTGTAGGCCTTCGACTCCAGGTAGTTGAAGAACCGCATCACGCCGTACCACTGCTTGTTCCACTGGCCATTCCAGTCCGGCGAACCGTGGATCACCCAGTGCTGCTCAGCCTCGGTGAGCTGGTTCCACGCCAGGTCGCGCGGAATGCCGGCCTTTGCCGCGTAGCGCATCAGGTCGTCCTGGCATTCCTTCCAGGCCGGCGTCTGCATCGGCTTGATCGCGCCATCGCGCAGCGACTTGCGGCCATCGGGAATCACCAGGCCCAGGTCCACGCCAATCACGCGGCCAAAGCCTCGGCAGGTCTCGCAAGCGCCATAGGCCGAGTTGAACGAGAACAGCGCCGGCTGCGGATCGGCATACCGGATATCGCTTTCCGGGCTGTGCAGGCCCGTGGAAAACTTCCATACCGGCCCCTCGCCCTCGTCGGTCACCACATTGACGCTGACGCGGCCGCCGCCGCGCTTGAGCGACGCCTCGATGGCTTCGATCGCACGGGCCTTCTCGACGTTACCGATGCGGAAGCGGTCCGCCACCACATCGAGCACCTTGCGCTTGCCGGTTGGCGACTCGACGATGCGCTGGCCGTGCACGCGCGTATAACCGCTGACCGACAGCCACTGCGCCACCTCTTCCTCGGTGGCCGATTCCGGCAGTTCCACCGGGAACGTCACCACCAGCCGCGCATCGGCGAATGGCTGGCCGGCGGCGGTACGTGCCAAAAGTTCGGTGTAGATCGTTTCCGGGGAGTCATGGCGCACCGGCAGCGCGGTCTGCTTGTCGAACAGCTCCGAAGCACGCGCGTAGAGCAGCTTCAGGTGGTCGTTGAGTTCGGTCATGGTGCCGACCGTCGAGCGCGAACTGCGCACCGGATTGGTCTGGTCGATGGCGATTGCCGGCGGCACCCCATCCACTTTGTCCACCTGCGGGCGGTCCATCCGGTCCAGGAACTGGCGGGCGTAGGCGCTGAAGGTTTCCACGTAGCGACGCTGACCTTCGGCATACAGCGTGTCGAATACCAGGCTCGACTTGCCCGATCCCGACGGCCCGGTCACCACGGTCATTTGCCCCGTGTGCAGGTCCAGATCAACGTTCTTGAGATTG
Organism: Cupriavidus sp.; assembly: GCA_036746135.1. Lineage (GTDB taxonomy): Bacteria > Pseudomonadota > Gammaproteobacteria > Burkholderiales > Burkholderiaceae > Cupriavidus. The sequence goes on along the minus strand of DAIOET010000117.1, from coordinate 9,635 downwards.
TGCTGACGGGCGCCGCGAATGCGGATGGTGCCGGAATCTGACAATTTCTTGCCCCAAATCAATAGGTTGGATGCGAAACTTAAAGTCTTGCCGCAATGTCATATCGCACCCGTCGGGTGCGAAGATGCCGTAACTATACTGTATAAACGTACAGGCTTCCTGACAGGCAACGGACAACTTCAAGATCCGCGGCACCGGCTGCATTGGTGCGCCTTGGGGCACTTTTCCGTTTGGGTATCGGACGATGCTTCAGCCAGCCGTGCATCGCCCAGACCCAGGCAACTCAGACTTCCTCATAGTCACCCCGCTCCACGCGCACGAATCCGCCACCGGCCAGAGACTCCGCAGTCATCGCCTCGGGCGCGCCAATCTCCGGCAGCTTACGGAAGGCGCTCTTCCAGTCGTTCTCGAAGATCTGCGTGAAATACTCGGCGATGCCTTTGTGGGCAAGCCAGACACCGGCTTCGCGGTTCTTCGAAACGGCGGAATCGGACCAGTTCTGGGAGCTGATCAACACGCGCTTGCCATCGACGATGATCATCTTGTTATGGCAATGCACGAATTCGTCGGTATTGATGTACCGGATGTGCTTGCCCAGCTTCAGCCCGTACTGCGCGGCAAGGTTCTTGAGATTCTTCTTTTCGTTGGGAATGTCCTGGCTGCTGAACACCTTGCCGAGCACAATGCGGACGTCCAGCTCCGGCGCGGCGGCCTGGGCCTTGGCGATGGCTTCCAGCAATTTGGTGATCAGCGGCTGCGACGACCGGATGTACTGCTGCTCGATCAGGATGGACTTGCGCGCCTTGGCCAGCAGGCCCGGTATGACATCCATGTAGTTGTCGGGACTGAGCACCGGCTGCACCTTCAGCGGCGACTCCAGTTCGAAGGTCTGGCTTGGGAACAACCGGGCGGGCCGCTTCGTCGGCGCACGCTCCACCAGGAAAAAGTCCTCGTCGACGGGACGCCGCAGCATTTCCGGCACGGCGTCGACCCGCGCCATGTCGGCCTCCAGAACCTCCGTGAAGAAGCGCGCCAGCGCGGACGACTCGATAGCCACCCCAGTGTCGCGATTGCCGGGCCGGAACGCGGCGCCGTCGCCGCCGCCATCCACAACATTCATCGGGATACTGTTCGCGCTGTAGTTGCCGCTCTGCACAAGCACCCATTTGCCGTCGATAACGATCACCTTTTCGTGCGAGGAGCTGAACAGGCGGACGGTGGGATTGGCGCACGACGGTGCCGATACGCCCCGCACACCCATCTGCACCAGCCGATCGAACATATCGCTTTCGCCCTTGCTATCGATATCGAGCATCAGCGTCACCCGCACCTTGCGAGCCATCGCGGCCAGCAGCAGCTCCTCCATATACGGGGCGGTGAAATCGTAGATCCCGATGACGATCGACTTCCGCGCGGCATCGATCAGCCGCCGGGTCACGGCAAAGGTGGAGTCAGGCGATGCGTAGGCAATGATCCGCGCCTTTGCCTCGACCTCAATGGCCGGGACAGCGCGTTTTTCATAGGTTTCGAGATGGCAGCTGCGGCCGACCAGTTCCGGCAGCGCAACCGGCACGGTCACCTGGGGCGCAAGCGCTTGCGCCGCGGCCAGGCTGGGGACACGGCTCTTCAGGACAAGATTCGGCATGTCGATGGCTCAACTATTGTGGTTCGAACGGCTCGGACTTGCGGATGCAAAGGCGTACGTCGACAGTCTTGCCATGCATCGATGCGGCAAGCGAATCAGGCAGGGTCGGCGCGGCGTCAGGCGCAACCCAGGCAACCACGACCCAGCCGGCGCAGCCAAATGCCGCGCCCTCTTCCACGCCCACCGCATGCACGCCGGCCTTGGCCAGGCTGTCGGCATGCTGCTGTCTTGCGCAGTTGGCCTCGTCGAGCGTTGCCACGGAGCTTCCTCGTCAGAAGGTGAACTTCAGCGCGCCCATCACCGTGCGGATCGGGGTGAAGACACTGCCCTGCGGCGATCCGGCGAAATGCAGGCCGACGATCGCGCCGCTGTCGGAGGCAACCACCACGGAGCCGGAATCGCCCGGGCTGGTATAGGTATCGCACAGGACCTGGCCCGTAAAGCCGACGGTCCCCACGCCTTCATAGCGGACCAGCACGCGGAAGTCGACGTCACGCACGATTGACTGGGAGTCGCCGCTGGTGCGGCCGCGCTTTCTGACCGCCATGTCGCGTTCCGGCAAGGCGACCTTCCTGGGCGTGGCCGCGCCCCAGATCTCCTCGTCGATATCGTTCAGACGGCTGCGGTCGATCTCGGCCAGCGCCGCGTCGACGGTATTGGTGAAGCTGTCGCCCGGACGGAACGGCGCAAACCCGCTGAGTTTTGCCACGACGTTGCCGGGCGCCTTCCCGCCGTCGGCCACGCCCGGATACAGGATCGCATCGCCGATCGCACCCAGGCCGGAATTTGCCAGCACATGCGAATTGCTGAGGATGAACCGCTTGCGCCCCTTGCGCACGACGGCGCCCAGCGTGCCGGCGGTCACTTCCTGGTGCCCGACGCTGAAGCCGCTTTGCAATGGCGAAGCCTTGATATTGGCCTGCGGCACGATATCGCCAATTTCCACGACATCGGTAAAGACGGCCTTGCCGTTGGCGGCCGCCATGACGGGCGGCAGGATCTGGCCGGCCTGCAGGTTTGCGGCAGGCACCTTCTGCCGGACGTAGAAAACGATGCCAAGTTCGTCGGTGCGCTCGTTGCCGGTGACCTTCCTGGCAATGCCGGCGCCGACGATGTTCTGGTCTTCGAATATGGTGCGCACCCGCTGGTAGTGCTGCCGCGTGGCCAGCGCAAGGGTCTGCGGCTCGGCCAGGTCGGGCGCGGTGATGCAGTCAAGGATATCGAGCAGGGATTTCGGTGTTGCCACAGGTCCTCCTTCTTGACGAAGTCACGCGCGCAGCTTACCCGATCACATATGTCACCGGCATGACCCGCGCGCTCAGAAGCACCAGTGTGCAAGCGCGGCACGTCCGCGAATAGCGGACAAATCTGATTTTTGCCCTGTCTGTCCCTGTCGGGACAAACGGTACGCACAATCGATCCGCGAGCGCCACCCCATTACGCGGCGGACAGCAACCGCCGCGATTTCGCAATGCCGCGCTTCCGGCCGCTTATCCCCGCTGCGGCAGCTTCCAGTCCGGACGGATGAAATGGCACGTGTAGCCGTTCGGAATCCGCTCCAGATAATCCTGGTGCTCAGGCTCGGCTTCCCAGAACGGGCCGGCCGGTGCGATTTCGGTGGCGACCTTGCCGGGCCACAGGCCGGAGGCGTCCACGTCGGCCGCGGTCTGCTCCGCCACGTGCTTCTGCTCGTCATCCAGATAGAAGATGGCGGAGCGATAGCTGGTGCCGATATCGTTGCCCTGGCGATTCTTCGTGCTCGGATCGTGAATCTGGAAGAAGAACTCCAGGATCTGGCGATAGCTGATCTGCTTCGGATCGAACACGATCTCGATGCCTTCCGCATGCGTGCCGTGATTGCGATAGGTGGCATTGGGCACGTCGCCGCCGGTATATCCCACGCGTGTGGTCAGTACGCCGGGATAGCGGCGCAGCAGGTCCTGCATGCCCCAGAAGCAACCGCCGGCCAGGATTGCGGTTTCCGTTTGTGTCGTCATGATCGATTTCCATCGCAATGCATCAAGCCCCGTAATATACGCACACCCCACGGAATCCGCTTGCCACCATGAAGTCCCCTCAACGCGCGCAGGGTGTCGTCCAGGCCCTTCAACGCGATATCGCCGCCTGCACGCGCTGCGCCGCCGATCTGGCCGCCGGTCCACGGCCCGTGCTGCAGTTCAGCGCCACGTCACGCATCCTGATCATCGGCCAGGCGCCGGGGTCGCGCGTGCATGCCAGCGGCGTGCCGTTCGACGACCCTAGCGGCGACCGCCTGCGTGACTGGATGGGGATCGACAAGGATGTGTTCTACGATGCCTCGCGCATCGCCATCATGCCGATGGGATTCTGCTACCCCGGCAAGGGCAAGAGCGGGGATCTGCCGCCACGGCGCGAATGCGCGCCACTGTGGCACGAGCGCGTGCTGGCCTGCCTGCCCGAAGACCGGCTGACGCTGCTGGTCGGCACCTATGCGCAAGCGGCGTATCTGCCGAATCCCGCCAAGCTGTCGATGACCGCGCAGGTGCAGGACTTCCGGCGCTTCGGGCCGAACGTCATTCCGCTGCCCCATCCCTCGTGGCGCGTGGTGTTGTGGATGCGCCAGAATCCCTGGTTCGACGCCGGGTTACTGCCTGTCCTGCAGGCCGCCGTACGTGCCCGCCTGTAGCGCCGGCAGCGGGACGATAACCGATCAGCCCAGTGGCAGCGCCGTACTGTAGAGCACCTGCTTCAGCGCAAAGCTCGAACGGATGCTGGCCACGCCTGGGATACGGGTGATCTGGTCGATGATCAGCCGCTCCAGCGCCTCCACGTCCGGCACCACCACGCGCAGCAGGTAGTCGGCATCGCCGGACATCAGGTAGCACTCCATGACCTGCGGCAGCGCGGCGATCTTTCGTTCAAAAGTGTCGAGTGTTTCGCGGCGCTGCTTGTCCAGCGACACCGAGATGAACACCACCACCTTCAGGCCCAGCCGGCGGGCGTCCAACAGCGTGACGCGCCGCGAAATCACGCCAATCTTTTCCAGGCGCTTGACGCGTGCCAGGCACGGCGATGGCGAAAGGTTGATGCGGCTGGCCAGTTCCACATTGGTCAGGCTGCCGTCGCGCTGCAGTTCGCCCAGGATTCGGATATCCGTGGCATCAAGATCGATGTCCAGCATCTTTGTCTTCATTGATTTGGTTCGGCAGCATTCTATGCTGGTCAGCGCATGAATGACAGCGTGATGCGGACAATGCTGCGGTGCGATGAATCGTAGACTTTTGCACCTGGGGCGGGCCGTCGGCCTGCCCAGGGAAAGTCAATCTGTTCATGTCCGTATCCACGTCCGCAGGCAGCGCACGCTCTGCCAGTTTCAAGTCATTTCTGCCGCTGATCGGCGCCGTCATCATCTGGGGCGGCAACTGGCCCGTCATGAAGTTCGGGCTGTCGCACGTCAGCCCGCTATGGTTTGCCGCCTTGCGCTTTGGCTCGGCCGCCGTGATCAGCTTTGTCGTGCTCGGCGCGCTGCAGCGGCTGCGTCTGCCCTCGCGTGAGGAATGGCCGCTCGTCTTCGGCGTGGGGTTGTTGCAGATGGCCGCGTTCACGGCGCTGGCCCTGTGGGCGCTGCAATACGTGCCGCCGGGCCGCGCATCGGTGGTGGCTTATGCCACGGCCATCTGGGTGATTCCGTTGTCGTCGCTGGTGCTGGGAGAGCGGCCATCACGCTGGCAATGGCTGGCCACCGGCTTCAGCTACGCGGGCATCGCCGTGATCGTGGCACCGGCGCTGGGCGGTTGGGAAATCCACACCGTATTGGGCCTGACCATGCTGCTCGGCGCGTCGCTGGCCTGGTCGGTCAGCATTATTCACTTGCGCTCGCATCGGCATATCCGGCTCGGCGCCGAGATGATCCCCTGGGAGTGCGCCGTGGCCACCGTGCCCCTGGTGCTCCTGGCGGTGCTGCGCGATGGCGCGCCAGATCTGGCCGCGATGGCAGGAATCTGGCCCGCGGTCTTCTACACCGGCCCGCTGGCCACGGCGCTGACCTTTATCGTCGTCCTCAACGTCACCCAATCGCTGCCGCCGGCGGCCACGTCGATCGCCATGCTTGGCGTACCGGTGATCGGTCTGGTGCTGTCCGCCGTGGCCTGGCATGAGCGGATCTCGGCAGACCTGTCGGCCGGGCTGGGCCTGATCGCGCTGGGCGTGGTCACCACGGCGCTGGCACCTCGGCTGGGACGACTGTCCGCGCGCTGAGTGCCAGGCGGCGCATCGTTCAAGGTTCCACCGAGAGTTCCCGCTTCAGCGTGCGCAGCACGAACGTCGAGTGGCTGTGCCGCAGGCCCGGCAGCTTGTACAGCTTGTGGCGCAGGAATTCCTCGTAACCCTCGGTGCCGGCCACGGCAACCTTGATCAGGTAGTCGTACTCGCCCGTCAGCAAGTGGGCTTCCAGCACTTCGGGCAATTGCGCGAGCGCCTCGCCAAAGCGGTGCAACATGTCGTCATCGTGACGGTCCAGCGTGACTTCGATCAGCACCGTGTCTGGCAGGCCAAGCGCCTTCTGATTGAGCAGCGCCGCGTAGCCGCCGATCACTCCCGCATCTTCCAGTGCCTTGACACGATTCCAGCACGGCGTGGCGGACAACCCCACCCGCTCGGCCAGCTTGGCGTTGGAAATCCGTCCGTCGCGGCGCAGCTCGCGCAGGATGCGGCGGTCGATGTCGTCGAGTTTGGGAACGTTTGTCACGGCAATCCAGATCGCAAAGATGAAACATCCTAAAATGTACACCAGTGCGGATAATTATTCTCCAAACGACCAGCGACTGGAGAAAAATCAGAAGCTCATTTTGCGGCATGGCTGGTAAATTTACCGGACTCCTTGCGAATCACTTCGCGCTCCTGACCGGACCCTGCCATGCCCGCCCTTCAGCTTTCCCTGCAACTCGACCGTACCGACGTCTTCGGCAGCCTGGAATGGGTGCTGGCCAACGCCCGGCGCACGGGTTTGTCTCT
>DAIOET010000117.1:0-2898 GCA_036746135.1 Cupriavidus sp. | reverse complement strand
GGCAGCACGGCATAGAGTTCGCTCCACAAGCCTTTCGTACCGATACGCTTGGCCAGCACATAGTCGTGGTCGACGTAGTTCTTGACACCCCAGTTCGGCAATGCGGCCACGCCGCGCCGGCTGGCCACCAATTGCAGAACCGCCACGGTCAATTCCGCAGTGCGCCGTTCCAGGCGGATGCCGGCAGGCTCCAGCACCTCGCGGATCAGGTCGATCCGCTGTTCGGGCACCGGATAGGTAATCAGCGTCTCGCCCGCCAGGTCGGCGGCTTCGATCCGCCGCTTGTTGCGCAGCCGGTGCTCATTGGCGATGACCGCCAGGATCTCGAACTTGAACAGCGGCGCCACGGTCAGCCCACGTTTCGTGGGAGGCTTCGACCCGATCACCATGTCCGCCTTCCCTTGCGCCAGCAGCGCCAGCGGATCGGCGTGGAAGCCGGCCACAAGATCGATTTCCACTTCCGGCCAGCGGCGGCGGAATTCGTCCATCACCGGCATCAGCCAGTCGAAGCAGGTGTGGCATTCCAGCACCACGCGCAATTCGCCACGGGTATCGCTTTTCAGGCGCAGCAGGTCGCGCTCCGCGGCGCTGATGGCAGCCAGTGCCTCGCGCGCCAATGCAAGCAGCCGGTCTCCGGCCGGCGTAAAGCGCAGTCCCTGACGTGTGCGATCGAACAACGCCATGCCGTAGTGCGCCTCGATGGCCTTGATCTGGTGCGACAACGCCGACTGGCTCACGTGCACGCGCTCGGCGGCGGTCGCCAGCTTGCCCGAGTCCGCGATCGCCACCAGCGAACGGAAATGCCGGACTTCAATCATGGCCGCCGTCTCGTGTGAGTTGAATGAAATTCATACTTTGTTTAAAACATCTCGCTTGATTCATTCTAGCCGCGAACCGACACTGTGCGCCACATCAGACTTCATCGGAGCACGGGCATGGCACGCACACACGTATTGGGTTTTCCGCGCATTGGCGCACGGCGGGAACTGAAGTTCGCGCAAGAGGCATTCTGGCGCGGCGAAACATCGGAAACGGCACTCCGCGAAACGGGTGCCACGCTGCGCCGCCGCCACTGGCAGCTGCAGGCCGATGCCGGGCTGGCCACGGTGACGGCCGGCGACTTCGCCTGGTATGACCAGATGCTGGGCCTGACCACGCTGCTGGGCGCCCTGCCGAAGCGTTTCGATTTCGATCCGTCCGCGCTGACGCTGGCCCAGTACTACGAACTGGCGCGCGGCAATGCCGCCCAGCCGGCGATGGAAATGACAAAGTGGTTCGATACGAACTACCACTACATCGTGCCGGAACTGGACGCCGATAGCACATTCAACGGCGGCGCAAACTGGTTCTTCGATGAAATCGACGAGGCGCTGGCGCTCGGGCTGCCAACCCGCCCGGCACTGATCGGGCCGGTGACGTACCTGTGGCTGTCGAAGTCTCACGTTGCCGGCTTCGATCGCCTGAGCCTGCTGCCGAAGGTGGTGCAGGCCTATCGCCGCATCCTGTCGCAATTGCAGGCGCGCGGTATCGAGTGGGTTCAAATCGACGAACCGGCGCTGAGTCTTGATTTGCCGCCCGAATGGCTCGATGCCTACGACCAGGCCTACCCGGCGCTGGCCGATGCGGGCGTAAAGCTGCTGCTGGCCACCTACTTCGACACCGCCGCGGACCATGCGGCGCGTATCACCGCCCTGCCCGTGCACGGATTCCATATCGATCTGGTCCGTGCGCCGCAGCAACTCGAAGCCTGGCAATCTGCGCTGCCGGCCCACGCCGTGCTGTCCGTCGGCGTGATCGACGGCCGCAATATCTGGCGTGCGGATTTGCGCAAGGTGCTCCAAACCGTGGCACCGCTGCATGCGCAGTTGGGTGACCGCCTGTGGCTGGCGCCCAGTTGCTCGCTGCTGCACGTTCCGGTGTCGCTCGATGCGGAAACCCGGCTCGATCCCGAGCTGAAGGCCTGGCTGGCCTTCGCCACCGAAAAGCTCGACGAACTGCACACGCTGGCGACCGCGTTGAACCGTGGCGAGGCCGCCGTGGCGGAACAACTGGCCGCTTCGGACGCCGCGCAGACATCGCGCCGGACATCGCGCCGCGTGGTCAATCAGCAGGTGCAGAAGCGCCTGGCCGCCGTAACCGCCGAGATGACCGAACGCGACAGCGTGTTCGATGTCCGCATCGCTCGCCAGCGCGACGCGCTGAAGCTGCCCCCGTTGCCCACGACGACCATCGGCTCCTTCCCGCAAACCACGGCCATCCGTCAGACCCGGGCCGCCTACAAGCGCGGGGAAATCGGCGCTCTCGATTATCTGGAGCGGATTCGCGGCGAAATCGAACTGGCCGTGCGCAAGCAGGAGGCCCTGGGCCTGGACGTGCTGGTCCACGGCGAAGCCGAGCGCAACGACATGGTCGAATACTTCGGCGAGCAGCTCTGTGGCTATGCCTTCACCGAGAACGGCTGGGTGCAAAGCTACGGCTCGCGCTGCGTCAAACCGCCGGTGATCTTTGGCGACGTGTACCGGCCGGAGCCGATGACCGTGGAAACGGCGCGCTTTGCCCAGACACTGACCGATCGGCCGATGAAGGGCATGCTGACCGGCCCGGTGACCATGCTGCAGTGGTCTTTCGTACGGGACGACCAGCCGCGCGCCCTGACCACCCGGCAACTGGCACTGGCCATCCGCGACGAAGTCTGCGACCTGGAGGCCGCCGGTATCCGCGTGATCCAGATCGACGAACCGGCCCTGCGCGAAGGCCTGCCGCTGCGCCAGGCCGACTGGGCCGACTATCTGGCCTGGGCCGTCAACGCGTTCCGCCTCTCGGCATCGGGCGTCGACGATGAGACGCAGATCCACACCCATATGTGCTATGCGGAGTTCAACGACATCCTGCCGGCCA
>DAIOET010000116.1:1998-10801 GCA_036746135.1 Cupriavidus sp. | reverse complement strand
GGATCGTGGTCAGGATGCTGCCCGCGTAGACCACGAACATCACCGGGTTGCGCAGCTGGGCGCGCGGCGTGAGCTTGCGCAAGGCATCGAGCATGGCCGGCTTGACCAGCTCGGGGGCGAACATCCCGCGCGCGGGGCGCGGGTGATGCGGCACACCGCCGGTCACGGTGGTGGCGCCGGGGGTGCGTGACGGCGTGGTGCTTTGGGTGTGACTCGCCGGGGTATGTTGTTGCATACGAATTCTCCGCGTATTACTTGCCAGCCGCCGCGACCGCAGCAGGCTGCAGTTGCTCTGCCACCGGGCCAAGGGCCAGTGCAGGCACATAGGTCAATGCGCCAACCAGCAGCACCGAACCCACCAGCAGCACGACGAACAACGGACCGTGCGTGGGCATCGTGCCGGACGTGGCCGGCGTGCGACGCTTGGCGGCCAGCGATCCGGCCATCGCCAGCACCGGCACGATGATCCAGAAACGTCCGAACCACATCGCCGCGGCGAGCAGCACGTTATAGAACGGCGTGTTGGCCGAGAGTCCGGCGAAGGCGCTGCCGTTGTTGTTGGCCGCCGAGGACAGCGCGTACAGGACTTCAGAGAAGCCATGCGTGCCCGGGTTGAACACGCCCGCACGTCCCGGTTCGACCATCACGGCGATGGCCGTACCGACCAGCACCAGTAGCGGCGTGACCAGGATGGCCACGGCGGTCATCTTCATCTCGTACGCTTCGATCTTCTTGCCCAGATACTCGGGCGTGCGACCGATCATCAGGCCCGCGATGAACACGGCAAGCACCGCGTAGACGAGCATGCCGTAGAGACCCGATCCCACGCCGCCGAACACCACTTCGCCGAGCTGCATCAACAGCATCGGCACCAATCCGCCGATGGCCGTGAACGAGTCGTGCATGGCGTTGACCGCGCCGCACGATGCAGCGGTAGTGATCGTGGCGAACAGTGCGCTGGCCGAGATGCCGAAGCGCACCTCCTTGCCTTCCATGTTGCCGCCGGCCTGCAGCGCGGACGCCACATGATCAACCGGCAACGAAGCCAGCGCCGCGTTGACCTGCGCTTCGGAAGCCATCGCCGCGAGCGCCATCACCACGAAGATCACTGTCATCGATGCAATCACCGCCACGCCCTGGCGGCGGTCCTTCACCATCTCGCCGAACGTAAAGCACAGCGCGGCGGGGATCAGGAAAATCGCAAGCATCTCGATCAGGTTCGCCAGCGGCGTCGGGTTCTCGAACGGATGCGCGGAGTTGGCGTTGAAGAAGCCGCCGCCGTTGGTGCCGATCATCTTGATCGCTTCCTGTGAAGCGACCGGACCCATTGCCAGCGTCTGCGTGCCGGTCTTTGCGTCTTCGGTGACGGGCTTGCCATCCTTGTCGAGTACCGGTTGGCCTGCCGCGTCGACCTTGGGTTGCGAATATTCGACGGCCGAAACCAGGTTCACTTCCTTGTAGCTGTCGAAGTTCTGGATCACGCCCTGGCCGACCAGGACCACGGCGGTGACGATCGACAGCGGCAGCAGCACATACATCGTGCTGCGCGTGAGGTCGACCCAGAAATTGCCGATGGTCTTGGCACTGTGGCGCGCAAAGCCGCGGATCAGCGCGAACACCACGGCGATGCCGGTGGCCGCCGAGAAGAAGTTCTGCACGGTCAGCGCCAGCATCTGCGTCAGGTAGCTCATCGTCGACTCACCGGCGTAGCCCTGCCAGTTCGTATTGGCGACAAAGCTGACGGCGGTGTTGAACGATGAATCGGGCGACACCGCGCCAAACCCTTGCGGGTTCAGCGGCAGCATGCCCTGCAGGCGCTGGATGGCATACACGGCGATCACGCCAAGCACGTTGAACACGATCACGGCAATCGCGTATTGCTTCCAGCCCATTTCGGCATCGGCACGCACGCCGGCCAGGCGATACAGCAGACGTTCCAGCGGACGGCCCCATGCCGTCAGCGCGTAGTTACCCTCCTCCATCGCGCGGCGCATGTAGCGCCCGAGGAAAGGCCCCGCCACGAAAAGGATGGCGAGAAACAGGACGAGGAGTCCAATGAACTGCGAAAAGTTCGGCGTCGACATCAGAATTTCTCCGGCCGGAAGAGCGCAACGAGCAGGTAAATGAAGATGGCGACGGCCAGGCCGCCGCTGAGCAGGTCGGTCCAGTTCATCAGAGGCCCCTGTCGTTTGCCGAATGCTTCGATGCAGCGCCGTCGTCGGTGCCGCCTCGCCCCGACGGCAGATTGGCGCCAAGCGCGGCGCATAGGGCCAGCAGCGCGCCCGTCAACGCGCCGAAGGCCAGCAATACGAGGAAATAGATCCCGTCCATGATGTGTATGCAGGCATGGCGCCTGCAGAGTGATTCACGGATAGGAGGTTAGGGATCGGGGAGTAAAAACGGGGTAGAGAGGGGGAAAGGGGGTGTAAACGAAATATAAAAATGACCGAATGACGGTGCCAGAGCCCGGTTTTCTCATGCGAGAGCGGGCCTCGCAGCGAATGCCCCCGGTCAGATCCAGCCGGCCCGGTGCAGCTTCCGCCAGAGAAATCCGCACGCCGTGGCCGTGAAGCCGATCACTGCTGGATAGGCGTAGTGCCACTTCAGTTCGGGCATGAAATTGAAGTTCATGCCGTACAGCGAGAACACCACCGTGGGCACCGCCAGGATGGCGCCCCACCCTGCCAGGCGCTTGACCACCTCGTTCTGGGTCACCGTCACCAGCGCCAGGTTGACCTGCACCGCGGTGGTCAGCATCTCACGCACCACGTCCAGCGACCGCACGACGCGGCTGCAGTGGTCCTCGATATCGCGGAAGTAGGCGCGAAGCTCCTTCGGCACCAGGTCTTCATGCAGGCGGATCAGCTGGGCGCACATATCTTCGACCGGATACACCGCATTGCGCAGCCGTAGCACCTGGTGCTTGACGTGATAGAGCCGCTGGATGGCCTCGCGGTCGAATTCGTCGCGGAAAATGCCCTGCTCCAGTTGCTCGAAGGCGTCCTCCAGGCGCGTGACGATGGGCAGGTAGTGATCGACCACGAAGTCCATCAGCGCATAGAGCACGTAACCGGGCCCATGAGCCAGCCCCTGGGGATCCTCCTCGCAGCGGTTGCGCACGGGCGCATAGGTGGAACTGGCGCCGTGGCGCACGGACACCACGTAATTGGGGCCGACGAACAGATGGGTCTCGCCGACCACGACCTCTTCTCCCACCAACTGCGCGGTATTGAGCACCACGAAGACCGAATCGCCATAGGATTCGAGCTTGGGCCGCTGATGGGCGTCCAGCGCATCCTCCACGGCCAGGTCGTGCAGCCCGAACGCCTGCTGCACCTTGCGCAACAGCGCCAGGTCCGGCTCATGCAGCCCCAGCCAGACGAAGGTGCCGGGTTCCGCCAGCGCCTGCGCGATATCCGCGAAATCGACCTTGCCGAGCTTCTTGCCGTCGCGATACGCCGCGCAGTTGACGATGGCGCCCATGAATGCATCCGATATGAAGATGCGCAATGCTAGCAAGCGGGCGTCGCGCACGCGATAGGCGTTGCGCTGACATCAGGGTGTACCCGTATCGTGCTGTGGGGCACTTGGGGCGGCACCGTACCGGCGCATATGGTCCGCATGGTCCACCCCCCGGACGGCGAACCAATATTTGTTACAGTTCCCCGGAAATCCGACGTTAGAATGTCCCATTTCCACGGTCACCCGGCTATGTCCCAGAAGAAATCGCCACGCTTCGAGCTGCGCAGTGGCAATGTCGACGCCCTCCTTCTCGCACTGCAGACCGCAGACATGGACGCGCTGCGGGACGATCTCCTCTCCCGCTTCGAATCGACTCCCGATTTCTTCTCAGACGATGTGGTGGCGCTGGACCTGCGCCGCCTGGACGGTGACAGCGCGCTGGCGCTGGACCGCGTGATCGAGACCCTTTCCACCCTGAATGCCCGCGCCATTGGCGTGGTGGCGCGCGCCGACCAGCGCGGCTGGGCGGGCAGCTTCGGCCTGCCGCTGCTCGATAGCCAGAGCCGGCGCGGAGGCCGTGACGAACCCGCGCAAGCCGCTCCCAGGGCGGAAGACGAGGCACCGGCCGAGGTAGCCGGCAGCGCGGAATCGGAGACGACGGCCACCTCGGAAAGCAGCCCGATCAACGGTTCGGCATCGGAAATCGCCGAAATCATGGCCGCCGCCAACGCCGCGGCCGCCACGCCGCGCGCCATTCCCACGCTGCTGATCGACAAGCCGCTGCGCTCCGGCCAGCAGGTCTATGCGCAGGGCGATGTGGTGATCCTGGACCTGGTCAGCTACGGCGCCGAGGTCATCGCCGAAGGCAACATCCATATCTACGCCCCGCTGCGCGGCCGTGCGCTGGCGGGCGTCAAGGGCAACCCGGACGCGCGCATTTTCTGCACGTGCCTGGAGCCCGAACTGATTTCCATCGCCGGCATCTACCGGACCGCGGAGCAGACGCTTCCGGCCGACGTGCTCGGCAAATCGGCCCAGGTACGCCTGGCCGACGAAAAGCTGATTCTTGAACCGCTGCGGATGAAATGACCGCGGTGCCCATCAGAACGAAACAAATCCACTCATACCGGACCTAAGAGCCATGACAAAAATCATCGTAGTGACCTCCGGCAAGGGGGGCGTTGGCAAGACCACCACCAGCGCGAGCTTCGCCGCCGGCCTGGCCCTGCGTGGCCATAAGACTGCCGTGATCGATTTCGACGTCGGCCTGCGCAATCTCGACCTGATCATGGGTTGCGAGCGCCGCGTGGTGTATGACCTGATCAACGTGGTGCAGGGCGAAGCCAACCTGCACCAGGCGCTGATCAAGGACAAGAAGTGCGAAAACCTGTTCATCCTGCCGGCCTCGCAGACGCGCGACAAGGAAGCGCTGACCCGCGAAGGCGTGGAAAAGGTCATCAACGACCTCAAGGAAATGAACTTCGAGTACATCGTGTGCGATTCGCCGGCCGGTATCGAGACCGGCGCGCTGATGGCCATGTACTTTGCCGACGAAGCGCTGATCGTGACCAATCCCGAGGTATCGTCGGTACGTGATTCGGACCGCATCCTCGGCATCCTGGCCTCGAAGACCAAGCGCGCCAGCGAAGGCGAACCGATCAAGGAACACCTGCTGATCACGCGCTACAACCCGAAGCGCGTGCATGGCGGCGAGATGCTGTCGCTGACCGATATCCAGGAAATCCTGCGCATCAAGCTGATTGGCGTGGTGCCGGAATCGGAAGCCGTGCTGCATGCCTCGAACCAGGGCACGCCTGCCATCCATCTCGATGGCACCGATGTGGCCGACGCCTACGGCGACGTGGTCGATCGCTTCCTGGGCAAGGACAAGCCGCTGCGCTTCACCGACTACCAGAAGCCGGGACTGCTCTCGCGCATCTTCGGCAACAAGTAACGGAGGACTCATCCCTATGTCGATCCTGTCCTTCCTGTTGGGGGAGAAGAAGAAATCCGCGTCGGTCGCCAAAGAACGACTGCAGATCATTCTCGCCCACGAGCGGTCCGGCCATTCCGCGCCGGCTGACTACCTGCCGGCCCTGCAACGTGAACTGGTGGCGGTCATCTCGAAGTATGTGAAGATCAGCGACCAGGACCTGCGCGTCAGCCTGGAGCGCCAGGACAACCTCGAAGTGCTCGAGGTCAAGATTGAAATTCCACAGGCATGATCGCGCGCTGATTTAAAGCCACGATCGAGGTATATCGGGCGGGCTTCCGGCTGCACCAGTCGGAGGCCTGTTTGCGCCCTGCTTCCCCGCTCTCCCCTCCCTGCTTTTCCACTGCTTTTCCCCCTGCGCCCGCATTTTTTGGCTTCTCCCAGCGCTTAAGGGATAACCCTTCCCTCCCTTTGCAGGGAATGCTGCAGCGCAGCAGCAACCGATGCGACGGTTGCGATACCTGCCGCCAATCGCCACCATTCATTGCTCCCCGCCCCGCGTGCACCGGCTTGATGCATGCTGCTTTGCACCATCTACACGGCCAGAAGGCATTGTGTAGCGACAAACCAACGGATTTGCACCAAATGTCTCCCCGAAGCGGCGCTCCAGCTCGGTTTTATGTCGCAACGATCAGCCTTTTGTTAAATTTTCGCGGCGTTAAGAGCAAACGTCATCCAATAGGACGCGCCGTGATCCGGGGTAGTCCAACCACAAGACAGAAAAGGAGCACCATGAAGAAATCGCTACTGACCCTCGCAATTGGCTCGTTGTGCGCCGGCAGCGCATTCGCTCAAAACTCGGTGACGCTGTACGGTATCGTTGACCAAAGCGTCCGTTTCCAAACCAACGCTGATGCTGGCAACCACAGCCAGACCCAGGTAACGAACGGCGCGATCACCAACAGCCGTTGGGGCCTGAAGGGCTCGGAAGCCCTGGGTAACAACCTGAAGGCAATCTTCCAGCTGGAAAACGGTTTCGATCCGGACACCGGCAAGGCCAACCAAGGTGGCCGCCTGTTCGGTCGTCAAGCCTACGTCGGCCTGGCCGGCGACTTCGGCGCGATCAAGCTGGGCCGTCAGTACACCGAAGGCTTTAACCTGTTCGGCGACTTCGACCCGCTGACCATCGGTAACTACACGAACAACGCCTGGCCGTTCTTCCTGACCCGCTTCCGCAGCAACAACGTGGTCAGCTACTCGGGCGCGTTCTCGGGCCTGAACGTTGGTGCCAGCTACGGCTTCGGTGAAGTGGCCGGCAGCACGACCAAGAACCAGTACTGGGGTGCTCGTGCTTCGTACGACATCGGACCGTTCGGCATCGGCGGTGTGTACCAGGAAACGCGTGACGCCAACAGCAACAAGCAGCAAATGTGGGGTCTGGCCGGCAAGTACGGCATTGGCCCGGCCAAGCTGTTCCTGGGCTACGTTGGTGGCAAGGACAACACCGGCATCATCGACACCGGCTTCATGAACCAGGCTGCCAGCGTAACGACGCCTGGCGCACAAGCCGCGATCATCGCTGGCGCTCCGAACACCCCGCGCAAGGACATGCTGGGCTACTTCGGCGTGAGCTACCAGGTCACCCCGGCACTGGCCGTGACCGGCGTGTTCTACGGCGACCACATCAAGGACAAGAACGGCGTGAGCAGCAGCGGCAACCGCTACACCGGCGTTCTGCTGGCTGAGTACTCGCTGTCCAAGCGTACCCAGGTCTACGGCACGGTTGACTACAACAAGGTCACCGGCGCAGCCCAGACCGAACTGCCGGGCAAGAACAACCAGACCGGCGTGGCCGCAGGTATCCGCCACATTTTCTGATCGACGTCTGATCAGTTGCACTGTTTGGCAGAAAGGCACCTTCGGGTGCCTTTTTTTCGTTTGGCCACGGCCTGCCGTGGCACGCCATCGTCCAGCAGTTCGAGCCGGTAGCCGTAGGTATAGACCGGCATCACGCGCGCGCCCTCCTCCTCTCTCAATCCGAGCTTGCTGCGCATGCGCGAGATATGGGTGTCGATGGTGCGCGACATCGCCGGAAGATCGCGCCCCCATACCGCCATCACCAGATGCTCGCGGGTCACCACGCGGCCGGCATTGCGAAACATCAGCACCGCGACATTGAATTCCTTCGGGGTCAGCGCCACGGCCACACCATCGCGCGTGGCCTGTCGCGCCTCGAGGTCAAAGCCATAGCGGCCGAATGACAGGTGCTCTTCCTCGGATTGCCGTGCGCCGGGATACACCCGCCGTAGCAGTGCATGCATGCGTGCCGCCAGTTCGGCAGGCCGGATGGGCTTGATCAGGTAGTCGTCGGCGCCGGCGGCCAGTGCCACCGCGATGTCATCCTCGCTGCCTCGGCGCGCCAGGAAGATCACCGGAATGCGCGGGTCCAGATGCGCGCGCACCCAGACCACGATCTCCATGCCCGTGACGCGCG
This sequence comes from Cupriavidus sp., assembly GCA_036746135.1. Lineage (GTDB taxonomy): Bacteria > Pseudomonadota > Gammaproteobacteria > Burkholderiales > Burkholderiaceae > Cupriavidus. The sequence goes on along the minus strand of DAIOET010000116.1, from coordinate 2,912 downwards.
TTGCGTGCCAGTCAAGCAGCAGCAGGTCGAACGTAATCTTGCGCAAGGCCAGCAGCAGGCGGCGACCGTCGAGAAACGTCACGCACTCGTGACCGGCGCCCGTGACGATGCCGCGGATCAGCTCCGCATGCGCGCTATCGCCTTCGAGCGCGGCAATCCTGTGTCCGGTCGTGGCAACCCTTGCAACCCGCGCGAGCCGGGTTCCCGACGTGACTCTCCTGATCGAGGTAATCCCGTTGGTCGTGGCGGTGGGCGTGGCGGTGGTCGTGGCGCTTGCCGTGGTTGCAGTCCCTGCAGTGCTTGCACTTTTTGCGGCCTTTGCTGTCTTTGTCATGCGTCGTCAGACCCCAGGCTGGGGCGCGGCTGATCTGTCTGACGACCATTAGATGCGGACTCGAACGCAAACCCTATAAGACGATGCTCATTTTGAGGTCGGCCACAAATGTTTACTTCATCCGCAACCGGCGGCGACCTAACATGGCCGGCACCTCGTCGATTGTTCTGGCCATTGAAGGACACCCACCGTGAAGATTGCCGCGCTTGAAGACAACCCGGCCCGCGCCATGGTGCTGGAGCGGGCCCTGCATCCGGGCGGACACAGCGTCGCACGCTTTCGCAGCGGCCGCGCGCTGATCGATGCCATCCATGGCACGCCCTACGACCTGCTGGTACTCGATCGCGATGTGGTCGAGGCTGATGCCGACGAACTGCTGGGCTGGATACGGCGCACGCTCGGCCATGGCATGCCGGTAATGATGCTCGGCGCCAGCGACGCGGAGGAAGACGTTGCGCGCTGCCTGCTGGCAGGCGCCGACGCCTACGTGCGGCAACCCGCGCGCGACGCGGAACTGCTGGCCCGGATCGAGGCGCTGGTCCGGCGCAACGCCGCGCGGCGTACCGGCGGGACTGGCTCG
>DAIOET010000116.1:0-1988 GCA_036746135.1 Cupriavidus sp. | reverse complement strand
AGCAAGACAAGCGCGACGGGAGCACCGTCCGCCATCGACATCGCTCCCGAACAACTCGTCTGCGGGGTGTTCCGTTTCGAGGTGGCGGAGCGCCAGGCCTGGGTGAAGGGAGTTCCGGTGACGCTGTCACCGAAGGAGTACGCGCTGGCGCTGCTGCTGTTCCGCAACCTCGGCACGCTGGTCATGCGACGCACAATGATCGAGCACGTCTGGCAGGGTGCCGAGATGTGCGAACAGGCGCGTACCATCGACAGTCATCTGTCGCGCGTCAGGACCAAGCTCGCGCTGTGGCCCTTCAATGGCGTGATGTTGCGCACGATCTACCGGCTCGGCAGCCGGCTCGACCATGCCTAGTCGATCTTGATGCCGGCTTCCTTGACGATCCGCGCATTCTCGTTCGATTCGACCTTGATCGCGGTGGCGAACTGCGCCGCCGTGCCACCGGTGGGCACTTCGCCGCCACGCAACAGGCGGTCGCGCACGTCAGGCTCGGCCAGCGCCTTGTTCAGCTCGGCGTTGAGCTTCTGGATGATGGCGGCCGGGGTCTTGCCCGGCGCGAAGATGCCGAAGGTCGACGTCAGGTTGGCCTTCGGGTAGCCGAGTTCGTCGAACGTCGGCACGTTGGGCAGGCTCTCGATGCGCTTGGGCGCACCCACGGCGATGGCACGCAGGCGGCCGGCCTGCATGTGTTGCGTCAGCATCGGGCTGGCGTTGGTGCTCATCACCTCGAACTGCCCGCCGAGCGCATCGTTCATCTGCTGGCCAGCACCCTTGTAGGGAATCAGCGTCACGTCGGCCTTCGATTTCGACTTGATCTGCTCCAGCATCACGTGGCCCACGGTACCGAGGCCCGACGTGGCCCAGCGCACCGAACCCGGCTTGGCCTTGGACTGCGCGATCAGATCCTGGAATGTCTTGCCCGTAAAGCTGGGCGTGGCAACCACCAGCACCGGCGAGTACATGACGCTCATCACGGGCGCCACATCGCGTTGCGGGTCATAGTTGACGTGGCCGACGTGCGGATTGAGCGTCAGCGGGCTCGTCGACGCAAAACCCAGCGTATAACCATCGGGCGCGGCCTTGGCCACGGCATCGATGCCGATGCTGCCACCGGCGCCGGCCTTGTTTTCCACCACCACCGAGGTACCCATCTGCACCGAGAGCTTCTCGCCGAGCGCGCGCGCCACGGCATCGCTGATGCCACCCGTCGGGTAGGCCACGATCATGCGGATCGGGCGACTCGGATAGTTGTCGGCGGCCAGGACTGGGGCGGCGGCCGTGGAAATCAGCGCGGTGGCAAGCAAAGCCGCGCGCAGCGGCAGGTAACGGAAAGCGGCCATGGTGGGGGCGTGGAAGCGTGGAAGCGTGGAGCGGGGAAATTCGTGAAAGACAGTACGGCACTACGACAGTACGCGGACGCAAACGGTCGCGGCCGGGTCAGGCGCTATCTTAGCCGATCGCCCCATCTGCCCGCGCCGCGCGGGCGGCTATCGCACCAGCGGGTGTTCGGGCACCCACGAGACAAACAGTTCATTGGCGCGATCGTAGAGGCGCCACGCCGTGCCGCACTCGCGGCAGGTGAAGGACATCATGCTGAACGGCACACCGGCCGCGCTCTGGCTGACCAGCGGCGCCGTATTGCGCAACGCCAGACAGGGATGCGGCTCGCGCCGGCGCGGATCATCGGCCAGGGCAAGGCAATGGGCGCAGGCAGGACGGGCGGACATGGCGGACGTTGCGGAGGGCTGGGGTACGGCGGACTTCATGACCGAGATGATGCCGCAAAACTGGTGCCAGGGCACTGGACCATGTTGCGTGACGCGCGCAACATGTGGGCTTCACACCACCAACGATGATGAGGAGTTCCCGCGCATGCCTGCCATCCGCCCCCGCCTTGCCACACTCGCTGCCGCACTGCTGGCCGTGCTTGCCCCTGTCGCGCAAGACGCGCAGGCCGCCCCGGTCGAACCGGTCTACCGATTGGCGCA
>DAIOET010000115.1:0-10910 GCA_036746135.1 Cupriavidus sp. | reverse complement strand
CGATCTCGCCGAACACCACGGTCTTGCCCAGGCGCAGCACGTTGGCGCGCACCAGTACGTCGCCATCGATCACCGGACGCATGAAGTTGGTGGTCAGCGTGACGGTGGTCATCGGCCGGAATTCGCCAAGCGCGGCGGAGACGGCGACGATCATCGCGGTATCGGCCGCAGACATCAGCACCTGGCCGCACACCACGCCGCCGGCATGGCGAAAGCTTTCCTGGAAGGGCAATCGAAGCGTCACGCCGTCGGCGTTCACGGCTTCGGCACGCAGGCCGAGCTGACGCACCCAGGGGGCCAGCACGCGTTCAAGCGTGGCGTCGATATCGGCGATGGTGAATGTGGCAGGCACGTCCCGGTCTCCTCGGCGCGCGGATGTTGTTTGCGCCAATGATACAGGGGGTCGGGGGATGTGGCTCCTCTCTCCCATCAAGCAGGAGAAGGGCCATGAGAGTGGGTGATGCGGCGCTGGCTTGCCGAACGCGGCATCCCGAATCGCGGGGCGCTTCCCCGGCCCCTTTCCCGCCAGGCGGGAGAGGGGGGAAGCCAACAGCAACTTTATGCCGCGTTGTCCGCCTCGGCGCGCGCGGTGGAGCGGTTGGCATGCCAGCGCAGCAGGCGCGGGATCACGACGACGCCCACCGTCATGGCCAGGATCGTGGCCGAGATCGGCTGCTTGATGAACAGGCTCCAGTCGCCCTGGCCAATCGACAGCGCGTTGCGCAGCTGCTTCTCGGCCATTGGCCCCAGGATCAGGCCGACGATCACCGGCGCGGTCGGGAAGTCGAAGCGACGCATCGCCATGCCCAGCAGGCCGATCACGAACAGCAGCAGCAGGTCGAACCACGACTGGCGGATGCCATAGGCGCCCAGGCCGGCAAAGATCAGGATGCCGCCATACAGCAGCGGGGTCGGCACGCGCAGCATGCGCACCCACAGTCCGATGGCCGGCAGGTTCAGCACCAGCAGCATCACATTGCCGATGTAGAGCGATGCCAGCAGGCCCCACACGAGGTCGCCCGAAGTCTGGAACAGCATCGGACCCGGCTGCAGGTTGTAGTTCTGGAACGCCGCCAGCAGGATGGCCGTGGTGTTCGACGTCGGAATGCCCAGCGTCAGCAGCGGTGCCAGCGTGGCGGTCACTGCCGCGTTGTTGGCGGCCTCGGGGCCAGCCACGCCTTCGATGGCGCCAACCTTGCCGAATTCCTCCTTGTGGTTCGACAGCTTCTTCTCGGTGGCGTACGACAGAAAGGTCGGAATCTCCGCGCCGCCGGCAGGGATCAGGCCGAACGGGAAGCCGATGAACGTGCCGCGGATCCACGCCGGAATCGATCGCTTCCAGTCGGACTTGTTCATGTGCACCGAGCTGAGCTTGTTGAACGTGCCGTCCGGTTGCGGGAAGAACGCATTGAACAGTGCCTCGCCCACGGCGAACAGGCCCACGGCTACCACGACGATGTCCACGCCGTCATACAGCTCCTGGACGTTCATCGAATAGCGCGTCTGGCCCGACAGCGAATCCATGCCGATCAGGCCGATGCCCAGGCCCAGGAACAGACTGGTCATGCCACGCAGCAGCGACGAACCGAGCACGGCCGACACCGTCGTGAAGGCGAGCATCATGATCATGAAGTACTCGCCCGGGCCGAACTGCAGTGCCACATCGGCGGCAACCGGCGCGAACATCGACAGCAGCACCGTGGCGATGGTACCGGCCACGAACGACCCGATCGCGGCCGTGGCCAGCGCGGGGCCGGCACGGCCGTTCTTGGCCATCAGGTTGCCTTCCATCGCGGTGACCATCGTCGACGACTCGCCGGGCGTGTTCATCAGGATGGACGTGGTCGAGCCGCCGTACATCGCACCGTAGTAGATGCCGGCGAACATGATCAGCGCGGCGGTGGGTTCCACCTTTGCGGTCAGCGGCAGCAGCATGGCCACGGTCAGTGCCGGGCCAATGCCGGGCAGCACGCCGATGGCGGTGCCCAGGAAGCAGCCCACCAGGGCCCACATCAGGTTGATTGGCGTGATGGCCACGGCAAAGCCGTGCATCAACTGGTTCAAGGTATCCATGTCAGGTTCCTCCCGTTGGCGTAGGGGTAGGGGCTCAGAAGCCCGCTACCGGCAGCAGCGGCAGGTTGATGCCGAGCAGGAAATCGAAAAGTGCCCACATCGGCAGCGTCAGCATCAGGCCGATCAGCGCATCGCGCACGATGCGGCGGCTGCCGTAGCCACGCGCCACGCATACCATCATCAGCGTGGACGAGAACACGAAGCCCAGCGTGCCGATCAGTGCCATGTTGGCAACCAGCCCCGCGGACACCCACAGGAAGCCTTTGAAATTGTGCGGCGCCGACGGCAGCTCGGCATCTTCCTCAGGCATGTTCCGAAAGCCACCGCGCAGGCCCTGCCACAGCAGCAGCGCACCGCAGACGGCCAGGCCGATGGCCACCAGTGTGGGCACGAAGCGTGGCGACAGGCCGGCATAGCCCTCGTCACCCGAGATGCCCGGTAAGCCGGCAAAGAAGAACACGGACAACGCCAGGATGGCGACGCCGATGGAGACGTGGGATGGTTTCATGGTGGGGCTCTCGGATGGTCCTGCCACCCGCGCGGTCACGGGGCCCGGTGACATATCGGTATGGTTTTCGGTGTTGCGCAGGTGGCGGCACCGGTGCCCCGTGCCGTCCTCCGTGCTGCCGATCAGACATCGGCAGCCGGGCGGGAACGACAGGTTGAAACGGACTTGCGGTAAAGCTTCGGGGCAGGCCTTACTTGGCCACGCCCAGTTCGCGCAGCGTGGCGCCCAGGCGGGTGGATTCGGCCTCGACGAACTTGCCGAACTCGTCGCCGGTCAGCAGGAACGGCGTCCAGTCGTTCTTCTGCAGCGCTTCCTTCCACACCTTGTTCTCGGTGCCCTTCACCACGGCGTCGATCAGTGCCTTGCGTTGATCGGCGGTGATGCCGGGCGCGCCGTACACGCCGCGCCAGTTGTAAATCTCAACGTTGACGCCCTGTTCCTTCAGCGTCGGGATATCGGCGGTACGGTCCTTCGACGTCACGGCCAGCGCGCGCATCTTGCCGGTCTTGATGAACGGCAGGAATTCGGAAACACCAGCGATACCGACGGTCACGTGACCGCCCAGAATCGACGCCGATGCCTCACCACCGCCCTGGAACGGCACGTAGTTGATCTTCTTCGGATCCACGCCGATATCCTTGGCGATCAGGCCGGCCAGGATGTGGTCGATGGAACCCTTCGAACCGCCGCCCCAGCTTACGCTGCCGGGGTTGGCCTTGAGCTGCGTGGTCAGGTCCTTCATCGACTTGATCGGCGAGTTGGCCGACACCGTGATGACCATCGTATCGGCGAACAGGCGTGCGATCGGCGTGGCGTTCTTGAGCGTGACCGGGGGATTGTTGGTTTCGATGGCACCGACCATCACCGCGCCCGTCACGACCAGCGCATTCGGGTTGCCCTTGTCGGTGTTCACGAATTGCGTGAGGCCGATGGTGCCGCCGGCGCCGCCCTTGTTGTCATAGGACGCGCTCTTGGCCGTGCCTGCCGCAACCATTGCCGCGCCGATCGAGCGGCCGGTCTGGTCGTAGCCGCCGCCGGGGTTGGCGCCGATCATGACCTTGAGGTTGTCGACGGCATAGGCCGGTGCGGCAACGACGGCGGCAGCCAGCGCGGCCGAAGCGGCGAAGACATGCGTAAAGCGGGCAAGCGTGCGAGGCATCGCGGTCTCCTGTCTTTATTGGAATGTTGGTTGTGCTGTTGATTCGTCTGGCGATTCACCGCGTGGATACAGCGGTAGCCATGACCCGGATTCTAGAAGCGCGAAACTGTCAAAACCCTGTCAAAACAGTCGTCTCAAGCTCGGGGTTTACGTGGGGTTGTCTGCTTTGTCTACGCCGGGCACGGACGGCCGCTTGTCGTTTTTTGGCATCGTTGCGCCAACCAAGTCAGATCTGCACATCTTTGACTTGGCGCGCGTCTGACATCTCACTACGATTGGTCTCAGTTGCCTGCCGCACCGACTCACCGGCCGGACAGCGCGACGAAAATAAATGACAAGGACCATCGCACAACGAGGCGATGGCCGGTTCGGGATTTTCCGGGTTCGCCGGTTTTCGGGTGACGTAAAAAACAAGAAGTTTCTGGGGTCAATCAATCATGGATACAACGATCAAGGCGTCGGACGGCTGGCCGCCCGAGCTCGACGCGGGGGCCGACCGCGGCCTGTGGAAAAGCACGATGGCCGCCGCCAGCCAGGCGCTGGAAGCCGCCAAGGGTATGCAGGCAGCCGTCGGGCAGACGCTCAAGCTGCAGCACAAGATCATGGCGTTGCGCGACGAGCTGCATCGTGCCGAAGCCGAGCGCGATCTCTACCGCGACCTGCATGCGCGCACCGTCGACGAACTCAATCACACACTCGACCTGAGTCCCCCCGAATGGCAGCGCCTGCGCGCCGATAACGAGACGCTGCAGATCCGCCATCGCGCCTACAAACTGCTGGTGCAGCACTACGCCCGCAGTGGCACGCCAATCGATCCGGCCACATTCGCCGAGCAGCGCAGCCGCGTGCAGCAGCACATCCTGTTCCAGCGTCGCAAAGGCATTCCCGTGTCGGTCATCACGGCCGACGACATTGCATTCCTGTTGCGCTGAAGCTTGCCGAAGGAGCTGTCATGAACTGCCTTATCCCTGGACAGGCGGCACCCCTGCATTGCCGGCCGGCACATCAGCCGCGCACACCTGGTTGCGGCCCCCTTGCTTGGCGGCATATAGACGGCGGTCGGCCGTTGCCAGCATGGCATCGAGTGTCTGGCACGCGTCGATCCCGGCTTCTGCGACACCAATCGACACAGTGAAACGGATGCGCCCGTCGCCCGATTCGGACGGCGGCGCATCGGGGGCTGGGTCCACCACGGTGGCCTGCACCGCAAGCCGCAGACGCTCGGCGGTATGCGTGGCTTCCGCCAACGTGGTACCGGGCAGCAATACCGCAAACTCCTCGCCGCCGATCCGCGCCGGCAAGTCTATTTCGCGCAGGTTGCCGCGCAGCACGCCGGCCAGCGCGACCAGCACATGGTCGCCGCTGGCGTGGCCCCAGCGGTCATTCACGCGTTTGAAAAAATCGATGTCGAGCATCAGCATGGACAGCGGCGAGCCATCGCGCCGCTGCCGTGCGGACTCCTTGCCGAACTCCGCGCCGTAGTGCCTGCGGTTGGCCAGTTGCGTCAGCGGATCGGTTTCCGCCAGGCGCTGCATCTTCTCGCCAGCAGCCAGGTAGTGATTGAACAGCAGCGTCACCACACGCAGCGTGACAAACATCAGCAGCGGCAGCGCGAGCCAGATCGCAAGCAGCGGCGTACTGGTACGTTGCAGGACGGCGCGCCATAGGTCGACATCGCTGAAGGTTTCAACAAGCAGCCAGTTGTCGCGATAACCGACTCGCTGAAAAAACAGATACTGACCGTTCACGTGGCGCTGGCCGGAACCTTCTTTAAAGAGCTGCTGTAGCGATACCTTGTTCCAGGCTGGATCGACATCGTCAGGCCACTGCATGTCGATCCTGACGGTGTGCTCGCTCGAAGCGATGATGGCGCCGTGATAGTCCAACAGGAAACGTGTGGCATCCGCCTGGTCGGGCAGTCCGATCAGCTGACGCAGGCGCGGCAGGTCGACATCGACGGCCACCACACCGCGAAAGCGGTTGGACACATAGACCGGTATGCTCAGCGTCGTACGTAGTTGCGTGCTTTCGAATTGCGTATAGACGCGCGTCCAGCGAATGTCATGCGAGGTGTCCCGATCGGGCAGCATGTCGCGGTAATACGAAATGTTGCTGAAGCGGCGGAACAGCGCGGGCGCTTTATCCACGGCCAGCGCGGGATAGGTGACGTAAAGCCCGTTGCTGGAGATGAACGTCAGCGTGCTCCTGGCATCGTCGCCGTCAAGCAGGCTGAGTCCGAGCACATGGCTCAGTTGCCGCGCCGCATACAGGTCGGCGCGCAGATCGGCATCGCGGCGCTCGAAGCCTTCCAGCTCATCGAGCTTTGCCTGCGACGTGCCCACCACGGGCGAATCGCCAAGCGGCACCTCCATCTGCCAGATCGGCAGGTTGCGCATCTGGAAGGCGCGCTCCACGGCGGGGTCGGTCTCGGCGGCGCCGCTGTCATAAATCGATATCAACTGCTGTGCGTAGTCACGCACGAAGGTCAGCTTGGACCGCTCGGATGCGAACACGGCTTCCATGCCAAGCGAACGCAGCGTCAGGTCGTGCTGTCGTGACGAGAGGACGCGCTCGCGCAGCAGATACAGGTCTCGTATGGCAACGATCGCCATCAGCAGCATGGCAAGCGTAAAGCCGACGATCACCACGCGCTGCGGATGCATCAGTGCCGCGCGTGGCAGCCAGCGCGGCCGCGGCAGCAATTTGCGCCATGACATCGGAGGTCTCCCCGGCAGGGCCCGCCGCGCGGCGGGCATTGAAACGACTGTGCGACCAATCCCAGCTGTGCCAACTGCGGTGCGGCTTGCGGCGTTTCGTCGCGGTATGCGGCCGGCACAGTGTAGTGCAGCGTCGCCGCACATGCCATCATGCGGACCACACACCGATCAAAGGAGACGTGACATGCCGCAGCATATCGGCATCGTGGCCTGTTCCGCCGAGGGGGCGGCGCTGTGTTATCGCACGATCTGCATGGAGGGCGCCCAATATCTCGGGCCGCACGGACATCCGGAAATTACGATGCATACGCCATCGCTGGCCGCCTATATCGCTTGCCTGGAGCAGGGTGACCGGCAGGGCGTGGCGGACCTGATGCTGCGTTCCGCACACAGACTGGCGGCGGCGGGCGCCGATTTTCTGATTTGCCCCGACAACACGATTCACGCGGTCATGGACCTCGTACTGCCTGGATCGCCGCTGCCGTGGCTGCACATCGCCGAAGTGGTTGCCGATGCCGCCACGGCACGCGGCTTTCGGCAACTCGGCATTACCGGGACGCGCTGGCTGGTGGACAGCGAGGTCTATCCGGCCACGCTGGGGTCGCGGGGGCTGGGCTTTGCACGGCCGCCGGCGGCGGACCGCGACGCCATCGACCGCGTGATCATGGATGAACTGGTGCCCGGCGTTCCTACGCCGGACGGCGTCGCCACGTTCCAGCGTGTCATTGGTGACTTGCGCGACGCCGGTTGCGATGCGGTGGTACTGGGATGCACTGAAATTCCGCTGATCATCGACGATGACAATTCGCCGTTGCCGACGCTCGATTCCACCCGCCTGCTGGCACGCGCGGCACTGCGCCGCGCGGTACAGGGCTAGCGCGGCGACGAGTTCGGCGAGTCCGACAAGTCCGACGGATGCGTCAGATCAGCTACGCAATCAGCGGCGTTCGGTGCGGAAGTAGAGCAGGGCCAGCGCGGGCATGGCAAAACCGATCCAGCTTGCCAGCGGCCAACCCGCGCGCGCATACGCCCACGCGCCGACCGATGAGCCGATCGCGCCGCCCACGAAGAAGATGGCCATGTACAGGCCATTGAGACGGCTGCGATGCTCGTCGGACAGCGAAAAAATCGCACGCTGGCCGATCACGAGATTGGTCGATACCGCGAAGTCGAGCAGGACCGCGGCCACGGTCAGCGACAGCAACGACAGCAGCGATCCCTCGGTGCCCACGCGACTCAACACGAACGATCCCGCACCGAGCGCCAGGGCCAGCGCCGTCATCTGCCGGCTGTGGCCGCGATCGGCATAACGACCTGCCATCGGCGCGGCAATCGCACCCGCCACACCAACCAGCGCGAAGATCGCAATACCGGTCTGCGACATATGAAAGGCGGGCCCGGCCAGATACAGCGGCGTGGTGGTCCAGAACAGGCTGAACACACCGAACATGCTGGCCTGGTAGGCCGCGCGGCGGCGCAGTACCGGCTGGGTACGCAGCAGATGTCCCATCGAACCGATCATCTGGGCGTAGCTCACGCCAGGCGCCGGCTGGCGCTGCGGCAGCTTGCGCGCCAGTACGATGCCGAGCAGCACCATCGCCACCGCCGACGCCGCGAAAATCGCATGCCAGCCGAATACGTCGGACACCACGCTCGACACGGGGCGCGCCAGCATGATGCCCATCAGCAGGCCACTGGTGACGTTGCCGACGGCCCGGCCGCGCGCATGCTCGGGTGCCAGATGCGCCGCGAAAGGTACCAGCACCTGCACGGCCACCGAACACAGCCCGATGGCGCAGCCTGCGACCAGGAACACAGCGGCGTGCGTGGCCAGGGAAGCGGCCAGCAAAGCGACGGCGCAACCGCCGACCAGTGTCAGCACTAGCTTGCGGTTTTCGACGATATCGCCGAGCGGTACCAGCAGCAGCAGCCCCACGCAGTATCCGATCTGGATCAGCGTCACGATCAGGCCCGCGATTTCCGGCGACAGATGCAGTGCGTGGGCGATCGGCCCCACCAGCGGCTGGGCGTAGTAGAGGTTGGCGACGATCATGCCGCAGGCCACGGCCAGCAATGGCGTGATCCAGGCGGCGGGGGCGGCGGTACGTTGGGCGGCGGCGGTAGCGGTCATGGGGGCGCGGGATGGCTGGCGAAAGGCGTTCCCGGGTGACACCTGTCGAAGCCGCCGATTCTACCGGGAGATAGATAGAGCCGTATGACGTGGGGACTTTTGGCGTGATGAAGCCCGCCGCTCAGATTTCCGTGGTGTCGTCGAAGCGGAATTCCTCCTGCACCGGCGCGGGGTCGTCCCCCTGCTCAGCCGCCGGCAGCAGGGCGCTGACCCGTACACCCAACAGGCGGATGCGCCGCTCCAACGGAATCCGCTTGAGGCACTCGGTGGCGCCGCGCCGGATCATCGCCCCGTCGGCGGTATGCGCGGTCATCGTCAGGTCGCGCGTCACGGTGTGGAAGTCGTCGAAGCGCAGCTTGATGCCCACCGTGCGGCCTACATAGCCTTTGCGCCGAAGATCATCGGCCACGCGCATGCAAAGCTTGGTGAACTGTTCCGAAAGTACCGGACGGTCGGAACGCGGATGGAGGTCGCGCTCGAACGTGGTTTCCCGGCTCATCGACTTTGGCTCGGAGCTGACCACCACCTGGCGCTCGTCGCGGCCGTGGGCCACCTCCACGAGCCAGCTGGCGTAGTTGCGTCCGAAATGAGCCTGTAGCAATCCCAGGTCGGCTTCGGCCAGATCGCCGACGGTATCGATGCCGATGGCCTGCAGCTTCTCGGCGGCCTTGGGGCCGATGCCGTTGACCTTGCGCGCCGGCAGCGGCCAGATCCGCGTGGGGATGTCCGCCGGCGTAAGAATGGTCAGCCCGTCCGGCTTGTCCAGTTCCGAACCGATCTTGGCCAGCAGCTTGTTTGGCGCCACGCAGATCGAGCAGGTCAGCCCGGTAGCTTCGTTGACAGCGGCCTTGATGCGGCCGGCCACCTCGTGCGGCTCGCCTTCAATATCACTAAGATCAATATATATCTCATCGATACCACGATCTTCTATTTGTCCGGTGAATGATCTGACGGCGGCCTTGAACAAACCCGAGTAGCGGCGATAGGCATCGAAGTCCGTAGGCAACAGGATGGCATCGGGCGCCAGTTTGGCCGCCTTCATCATGCCCATTGCCGAAAACACGCCCAGCGCGCGTGCCTCGTAGGTGGAAGTGGTCACCACGCCCCGGCCCACATAGTCCCGCAGCCGCGCGTAGCGGCGCGAGCCGTCGGCCATGATTTCGGGCACCGCATTGCGGCCGCCCCCGATCACCACAGCCTGGCCGCGCAGATCGGGATAACGCAGCAACTCCACCGACGCATAGAACGCGTCCATGTCGAGATGGGCAATTCGCCGGGCGACGGTGGGGGGCATGGATAATGGGCGACGCTATACTGTATAAACGTACAGTATAGTGCGGCACCTGCGATTGCGAAACAGCCCCGTTGCTGGCTTTATATTCACAGTAGAAATTATGATGTTATTTTTCTACGCGAGTTTATTCTTGGAGCCGATACCTCGCTTCTGCGTCAATCTGCTGACGAGCAAGCCCTCGACGGCGTAGACGGCCAGCGATATCCAGATCAGCGCATAGCCAATCTGCTTTTGCGCCGGAAACGGTTCGTGATAAAGCCAGATGCCGAGCAGCAACTGGATCGTTGGGCCCGCGTATTGCAGCAGGCCCAGCAGCGACAGCGGAATCCGGCGCGCGCCAGCCGCGAAGAACAGCAGTGGCACGGCCGTGATCGGTCCTGCCAGCAGCAGCAGGATCTGCGTACCCGTTGCAGCGGCGCGCGTGGTGTCCTGCCCGGTCAGGAACAGGAATGCCAGTGCGGCGGCCGCCACCGGGAACAGGATCAGTGTCTCAAGCGACAGGCCTTCCAGTGCGCCCAGCGCGCCGGTCTTGCGCAGCAGGCCATATCCGCCGAACGAGGCCGCCAGGCCCAGTGCGATCCACGGCAGTTGCCCCGCCGTCCATGTCAGCCAGAGCACGCCGGCAGCGGCAATTGCGATCGACACCCATTGGATCGGGCGCAGCCGCTCATGCAGCAGCAGCACGCCAAGCAGCACGCTGAACAGTGGATTGATGAAGTAGCCAAGGCTGGCATCGACCACGCGATCGGCCGACACGGCCCAGATATAGAGGAACCAGTTGCAGCACAGCAGCCCGGCGCTGGCCGCGAAGTTCAGGATCAGGCGCGGATTGGCGGCCACCTCGCGCAACCAGCCGAAGTGACGGCGCCACAGCAGGATCGCGCCCAGGAATACCAGCGACCACACCATGCGGTGCAGCAGGATTTCCAGCGGCGCCACGCCGTGCAGGGATTTGATGTAGAGGGGCAGCAGCCCCCAGATGATGTACGCCAGCAGGGCGTAGAAGATGCCGAGTTGCATGGGAATGT
>DAIOET010000114.1:0-10977 GCA_036746135.1 Cupriavidus sp. | reverse complement strand
GAAGCCGAAGCTGACCGTGAAGCCGAGCAGCATGGTCATGCCGACCCTGTTGATATCGCCGGGCAGCGTCTGCAATACCGCGATCAGGATCGGCAGCAGCGCGGCCGTCAGCGCCGTGGCGCTGGCAAAGCCCAGGTGGATCAGGATCAGGAACGCGGCAAGCACCGCAAAGACCATCAGCGTGCCGTGATCGGCCAGGCCGGAATGCGTGACGACGAACCCGCCCAGCCACTGGCCGGCCTTCGTCGTCAGCAGCGCGGTGCCAAGGCTGATGCCGACGCCGAACACGATCAGCGTGCCCCACGGCGTGCGCTGCTGCATGGTCTTCCAGTCCATCACGCCGATGCGCGGCATCATCAGGATGACCAGGCCGATGAATGTGATGGTGGCCGTATCGAATGAATGGAGCTTGCCCTCGGTGGCCCAGAACAGCAGCAGGCCGATGGCCACGGCGGACAGGCGCTTCTGCGGCGCGGACATCGGCCCCAGCGCGGTCAGTTCCCGCTGCACGGCTTCCTTGCCGCCGGCGATTGCCTCGGTTTCCGGCGGCAGCAGCCAGCGCACCAGGAAGTACAGGACCACCGACATCACAATGGCCCACGGCGCACCGGCCACCAGCCATTGCAGCCAGGTCACGCGCTCGCCGAGCAGCTTATCCATGAAGCCGGCGGTCAGCAGGTTCTGCGCTGCCGCGGTCTGGATGCCGACGTTCCAGATGCTGGTGGCCAGCGCCACCATGATCATGATGCCGGCCGCGATATTCGACTTCTTGTCGACACCGAACGCGGCAATCACACCCATCATGATCGGCACGGTACACGCGCTGCGCGCGGTGGCACTGGGCACCACCAGACTCAGGATGATGGTGACCGCGATGGTGCCGATCAGGATGCGGCGCGTACTCGTGCCGATCGCGGAAAGTGTCACCAGCGCGATGCGCCGGTCCAGCCCGGTGACGGTCATCGCCGCCGAGATGAACAGCGCGGCGGCCACCAGTGCCAGCGCGGTATTCGAGAATCCGGCCAGCGCCATGCCCAGCGCGCGCGACGTGCCGTAGATCGTGTTCGGATCATTTACCATCGGCGCGAACCCGATCAACCCGGCCATCAGCGACGTGATCATGACGGCGCTGGTTTCATACGTGACCGCTTCGGTGATCCACACCACCACCGCGAAGGCCAGGATCGCCAGCATGCGCTGTCCGGCGACGGGCAGGTCCGGTGGCATTGGAATCATGAGCACCGCGATCAGCACCGCGACGGCGGCGTAGAGACCCCAGTGAATGCGTAGTTTGGGAGCGACGGACACACTCGCCGCAGCCGCGGAGCCGCCGGGGCCGGCAGGAGAAATTTGAGGGTCAGGCATTTGAAACTTCCTTGGTCTGGAGTAGCTGGCCGGACACGTAGCGAAGCAGGATCGCCGCGTTCGACACAGGGGCATTATGTGAACCGCCAGGCAGCATGCCAAGCCGATGGAGTCTCAAAAATTGCCTTGGATCAACACTCCAGTAAGTCGGAAATTTCAAGAGAAATGGCACATTGCAGAAACGGCAATGGCAGGCGGAATATCTGTTGCAGGAAGGGTGTTCTCGCGGCAGGCGATCTGAAATAATTGATGCCAACACTGAATGTTTTCAAATGCGCGTCGTGTGGCGCGCCAAAGGGATATGCAGACTGATGAAGCCAAACTGGCAGCCGCCGCGATGCGGACTTGCCTCGATCTGGAGACCATTGCCAACGCGCGCGATCTCGGCGGACTGACTGGCCACGCCGGACGCCGCATCCGGCAGCACAAGCTGTATCGCAGTGCCAATCCCGCGCTCGGTTGTGCCGCGGATCTCGACAAGCTCGACGCCATGCAACTGGACATCGTTGTCGACTTCCGCTCTACCGGTGAGAAGTCGCCGGCCGAGGCCGCATTCGGCGAGCGCTTCGAATGGCTGGCGGTGCCCGTGCTGGACGGCACGATGTCGATGGATGTGCTGATGCCACGCCTGCGGGCCAGCAATGCCGCGCAGATGCACGGGTTCATGCTCGACGTGTATCGAGATTTCCCCGTGCGCTACCGCGATGCCTTCGGTGCATTCCTGCGCCATGCCGAAGCGGGCAAGACGCTGTACTACCACTGCACGGCAGGCAAGGACCGCACCGGCTTTGCGTCACTGCTGCTGCTGAGCGCGCTCGGCGTGGCACAGGACGACATCGTGGCCAACTATCTTGAGTCGAACCACTGGAACCGGCGCTTCAACGAGAAGATGCTTGCGGGGGTGGAACAGATCGGCGTGACGCCCGATGCGATGATGCCGTTGCTGGAAGTGCGTCCCGAATACATCGAAGCGTCGATGGATGCGATCGCGCAAACGTATGGCAGCGTCGAGCGGTTTCTGGCCGACGATCTCGGTGTCGACGCCGCACTGCTGCGCCGACACTACCTGGAGTCATAGGCCGCCGTTCTCGCGCAATATCCGCGCGGTCGACAGCGCGATCATGCCTTCCTCGTCCGTTGGCAGCACCAGCACCGGCACGCGGCTGGCATCGTGGCTCACGCGCTGGCAGTTCTCGCCATTCGCCGCTGCGTCGAGCGAGATACCGAACAGGTCGGTCAGATGTGCGCAGATGCGCGACCGCACCTCCGGCGAATTGGCACCGATGCCCGCGGTGAAGACCAGCGCTTCGAGTCCGCCGAGCGTGACGGCCAGTTTGCCGATTTCCTGCGCGGCACGATATGCGTAGAAATCGACGGCGAGCTTTGCGCGCGGGCTGTCGCTGGCCAGCAGCGCGCGCATGTCGCTGCTGATGCCCGAGATGCCCTTGAGGCCCGATTGTCCGTAGAGCATCGACTGGATGGCATCCGCGCCCATGCCCTGCGCGGCCAGGTACAGCACGGCACCGGGATCGATCGATCCGCAGCGCGTTCCCATCGGCATGCCGTCGAGCGCCGTCAGGCCCATCGTCGAATCCACGCTCTTGCCGTCCCGCATGGCGCACAGGCTCGCGCCGTTGCCCAGATGTGCCACGATGACGCGGCCATCGGCCAGATCGGGCGCCACCTGCCTGAGCCGCCGGGCGATATACGCATACGACAAACCGTGAAAGCCATAACGCCGCACGCCTTGCTCGTAGTACTCGTAGGGCAGCGCCATCAACTGCGCGAGCGGATCGCGGCCGGCGTGGAATGCCGTGTCGAAGCAGGCTACCTGCAGCAGGTCGGGCGCCGCGCCGCGAATGGCGCGGATGGCGGTCAGGTTGTGCGGCTGGTGCAGCGGTGCCAGCGGCACCAGCGCTTCCAGCTTTGCGATGACGTCGTCGTCGATGCGCACCGCATCGGAAAATTCGCTGCCGCCATGCACCACGCGATGCCCGATCGCCACCGGCGGCGTATCGCGCAGCGCTACGCTCAGCGTCAGGCGGATCAGGCGAAAGGCCGCGTCGTGATCGGCTACCTGCTCGACGGGAAACGTCTGGTCGGTGACTTCGCGGCCGTCGGCCATGCGCGCCACCAGGCGCGGCGCCACGCCGATGCCTTCGATCTGGCCGTGCGCTTCCAGCGTGGGCTGAATGTCAACGTTCTCGTGCGCGCAGTCCGGCACCACGTAGATCGACACCTTCACGCTCGAAGAACCGGCGTTGACGACAAGAATGACGGGGTGGGGTGTGCTCACGCGCGGTTCTCCTCAGGCGGGTACGGCGGCTTGCGAGGTGCGCCGCGCGTGGGCCAGCAGCACGGCGATCGCGCAACTGCCGATGCGGGCGCGCACGCTGTCGGCGCGGCTGGTCAGGATAATCGGCACGCGCGCGCCCAGCACGATGCCCGCCGCTTCGGCGCCAGCCAGGAAGGTGAGCTGCTTGGCCAGCATGTTGCCCGCCTCAAGGTCGGGCACGAGCAGGATGTCGGGGTCGCCCGCCACTTCGGAACGGATGCCCTTGGTCTCGGCGGCTGCCTTGCTGATGGCGTTGTCGAATGCGAGCGGGCCATCGAGCAGGCCGCCTTCGATCTGTCCGCGCTCGCTCATCTTGCAGAGCGCGGCGGCCTCGATCGTCGAAGGAATCTTGTCGGTAACGGTCTCCACCGCGGACAGGATGGCTACCTTGGGATGCTCGACGCCGAGCACGCGCACGAGGTCGATCGCGTTGCGCACGATGTCCGCCTTCTCGTTCAGCGTCGGAAAGATATTGACCGCCGCGTCGGTGATGAAGAGCGGCTTGTGATAGTTCGGCACGTCCATCGCAAATACATGCGACAGGCGCCGCGCGGTACGCAGGCCACTGGCGGAGCGTGCCACCGTTTGCAGCAGTTCGTCGCTGTGCAGGCTGCCCTTCATCAGCAGCTCGGCGTGTCCGGTGCGCACGGCCTCGACCGCATATTCGGCCGAAGCATGGCTGTGCGGCGCATCGATGATCTCTGTGTCGCCCAGAGCCAGGCCATGTTCCTCGGCCACCGCGCGGATGCGCGCGGCGGGACCGCACAGAATCGGCACGATCAGCCCAAGCCGGGCCGCTTCCAGCGCGCCATCGAGCGACGAATAGTCGCAGGGATGGGCCACGGCGGTGGGAATGGGCGGCAGGCCCTCGCAGCGTGCGAGCAGCATGGCGTACTTGTCTTCGGACGATGGTGTCGGCATGGGCGGGTACCTGGTGTTCCATCGGGACAGCACCCGCGTGCGGATGCTGCATCGCGCAAAACGTCTTGGGGGAGTATAGGCCAATGCGTGCGCCGTATCGATGACTTGCTGTTGTCATATACGTCATCGTCAATAGCATTGGCCTTTGGTGACAGTTGTCATGTCGCGCCGAGGCTGGTAGATTTTTGCTGTTGCATCGCAGCAAGCGGTGTACGCACCACGCTGCACGCCATCTGACTCCGCCTATCCCAAAGGAGAAACGGAAATGAATGCACGCCAACCTGTTACGGGACAAGCGCCCGGGCAGGACGATACCGCCGCCGCTCCCGAATCCGCTGAAACCCCCGTATCGCCATTTGCGTCCCTCGGACCGTTTGCCGCGTTCCCACCGGTCCCGCTGAACCCCGTGGCGCAGGCAGCGTGGGAATACGGACTCGATGCCTGGCAGCGCTCCATCCTCTTCCTCGATATCCTGCGCCAGCGCGGCAACGAAACCGCCGAGCACGAAAAAGGCGGCATGCCGCCCGTGCTTGTGTTCGATTACGAGGTGCTGATCGACGGGCGCGATCTGCCCAAGCCGGTCAACTATGCGCTGATGCGCATCGTGCCACCCGAGGCGCATCCCACCGATATGAGCAAGCGCGCATTCGTGGTGATGGACCCGCGCGCGGGTCATGGACCCGGCATCGGCGGCTTCAAGGCCGACAGCGAGATTGGCAACGCGATCCGCACCGGACATCCGTGCTACTTCATCACGTTCTTCCGTGACCCCTGCCCGGGTCAGACCATCGAGGACGTGGCGCGCACCGAAGGCAAGTTCCTGCTGGCCGTCGCCGAACGTCATCCCGATGCACCGGGCAAGCCGTTCGTGATCGGCAATTGCCAGGCGGGCTGGGCACTGCTGATGCTGGCAGCGGCGGCGCCCGATGTGACCGGCCCGATCCTGCTGGCCGGCGCGCCGGTGGCCTATTGGTCCGGCGTGCGAGGCAAGAATCCGATGCGCTATTCGGGCGGCCTGCTCGGCGGCACCTGGTTGTCGTCGCTGGCGGCGGACCTCGGAAACGGCCGCTTTGACGGCGCCTGGCTGGTGCAGAACTTCGAGAAGCTGAATCCCTCGAACACGCTGTGGGAAAAGCTGTACAACGTGTACGCCAAGGTGGACACGGAAGGGCCGCGCTTCCTGGAATTCGAGCGCTGGTGGGGCGGCCATTTCCTGATGAACCGCGCGGAGATCGACTGGATCGTGCAGAACCTGTTCGTCGGCAACCATCTGACGGCCGGCGAGGTGCGCAGCAACGATGGCAAGACCGTCATCGACCTGCGCAATGTCCGCTCGCCGGTGATCGTGTTCGCTTCCTGGGGAGACAACATCACGCCGCCGCAGCAGGCGCTGAACTGGATTCCCGATCTGTACGCGAGCGTGGACGAGATCGTGGCCAACGACCAGACCATCGTCTATTGCCTGCATCCGTCGATCGGGCACCTCGGCATTTTCGTCTCGGGCAGTGTGGCAAACAAGGAGCACTCGGAACTGTTCTGCGCGCTCGATCTGATCGACGTGCTGCCGCCGGGCCTGTACGAAGCGAAGATCGAGGACTTCGCGCCCGATTCCCCGCACAGTGAACTGATCGAAGGCCGCTACCTGGTGCGCTTCGAGCGACGGACCATCGACGATATCCTGGCACTCGACGATGGCCGCGCCGACGAGCAGCCCTTTGAAGTCGTACGCCGCGTGGCCGAGATCAACCAGCATGTCTACGACACGTTCGCCTCACCGGTGGTGCGTGCGATGGCGAACGAGTCCACGGCCGAGGCGATCCGGGCCACCCATCCGTCGCGGCTCGAACGCTCGCTGTTCACCGACGGCAATCCGTGGATGCAATGGATCGCCGCAATGGCGCCGGCCGTGCGCGAGGCGCGCAAGCCCGTGTCGCCGGACAACCCGTTCCTGGCCATGCAGCAGGCGATGTCCGACCAGATCGTGCGCTCGCTGGACCAGTACCGCGATGCGCGCGATGCCTGGCAGGAGCGCATGTTCGAATCGATCTACGCCACGCCCTGGCTGCCTGCGCTGCTGGGCATGACGACCACGCCAAAGCGCCCGGAGTCGCCGGCGGTGACCGCTTTGCGCAAGGAGGTGGCCGATCTGCGTCGGCGCGAGGCCGAGCGCGAAATTGGCACGGGCACGGCGCTCGACGCGTTCCTGCGCGTGCTGTCGTACGTCACGCAGGGCCGCTCGGCCATCGAGGAAAGGCCGTTCAACCTGCTGCGCAAGCTGGCCCGCGAGAATCCGCCGGAAAAGCGCATCACGCTGGCGCAGTTCAAGGACGCGGTGCGGCGGCAGAGCTATATCGTCAGCCTGGACCCGGAAGGCGCAATCCGCGTGCTGCCGGACCTCGTGCCGGACATGAAGGAGCGGCGCCGCATCATGGTGCTCGCGCACCGGGTGCTCACGGTCGGCGGCCCGCTCGATGCGGAGTGGCTGGAACGTTATCGCGAAGTGGCCGAAGCCTTCGGCACCGACCACGGCAACGGCAAGGCAACGCAGGAGGCGGAAGCCTGACTGGTTGCTCCGTAACCGCCCACGGGAGAAGCTCATGGTCCAAGTCCCCAACCCGCCGCTGTCCGGTCATCGCGTTCTGATCGCCGGCGTTGCCAATGAGGATTCCATTGCCTGGGGTTGCGCGCGGGCGTTCCGCGAGCTCGGTGCCGAGGTGGCACTGACCTACCTGAACGAAAAGGCATATCCCCATGTGGCGCCGCTGGCCGAGCAGATCAGGGCGCCGTTGCTGTTGCCGTTGAATGTGGAAGATGACGCGCAGATGGACGCGCTGTTCGCGCGGATCGGCGAGACGTGGGGCCGGCTGGATTCGGTCGTGCATTCGGTGGCTTTCGCGCCCAAGGCCGATCTGCAAGGCGGACTGCTGCAATCGTCAGCGGTCGGATTTGCGCGCGCGATGGATGTATCGTGCCATTCGTTCATCCGGATGGCACGGCGCGCGGTGCCGCTGATGGATCGGGGCGGCACGCTGTTCGCGATGAGCTATGACGGCGCCAACCGCGTGGTGCCGAACTACGACCTGATGGGGCCGGTCAAGGCCGCGCTTGAGGCGACGTGCCGCTATCTGGCCTATGAACTTGGGCCGCAGGGCATCCGCGTGCATGCGATTTCGCCGGGACCGCTCAAGACACGCGCCGCATCGGGCCTCAAGGACTTTGACGTGCTGCTGGCCGAGGCCGCGGGGCGTGCGCCGCTGGGGGAGCTGGTCGACATCATGGACGTCGGCTTTACCACGGCCTACCTGGCCACGCCTTATGCGCGCCGTGTGTCCGGCAACACGGTGTATGTGGACGGCGGCGTGCACATCATGGCCTGAAACGTGCGATTGCCGCATCGTCGGGGCGCCACAAGGCAAAGCGCGGCCTAAAATACACGCATCACCACTTTCCAAAAGGGGAGAGGCTGCAATGCAGGTACTGATCCGTGGGCTGCATCGTGATGTGACCGAGGACATGCTGCGCGACAAGCTCAAGGACTACGCCAAGGTCAACTCCGTCGAGATCGTGCGCGACGGCGATCCGAATCACCCCTGGGCGTGGGTGGACCTGGCGGTCGACCCATTCACCTGCTGGCGCCTGCTGCGACAGTTGGACAAGCAGTACTTTGCCGGCAGCGTCATGCGCTGGTATATCCCCGCCCATCAAAGCTGACGCGCCGGGTGCTTCCGGCGGTACCATACGCATTTCCGACACTACTGACAGGTCAGCGCATGCTTGAACTCCAGGGCGCCATCTGGTTTCGTGCCGGCAAGCACGACTGGGGCGGCAAAGACCGCATCGCGCTGCTGGCCGCGATTGGCGAGCATGGCTCGATCACGGCCGCCGCACGCGCGGTGGGCATCAGCTACAAGGGCGCGTGGGATGCCATCGACGCCATGAACAACAGCGCCGGCGAACCGCTGGTGCTTCGTGCGGCGGGCGGCAAGGGCGGCGGCGGCACGCGGCTGACCGAACGCGCGGAGCGGCTGATTGCGACGTACCGGATCATGGAAACCGAGCACGCGCGCTTTCTCGCTCATCTGGAACGCGCCGGCGCGATGTTCGATGCGCATCCCGAAGACCTTCACCTGATCCAACGCATGATGATCAAGACCAGTGCGCGCAACAAGCTGTTCGGCCGCGTGGAGGCCGTGCGGGCCGGCGCCGTCAATGACGAAGTCACGCTGGCGTTGCCGGGCGGCCTGCGCATCGTGTCCACGATCACGCATGAGAGCGTCGAAACGCTGGGCCTGGCACCCGGTGCCGAGGCATTTGCGCTGGTCAAGGCGTCGTCGGTGATGATCGGTCTGCCCGACCCGGCAGCCCGGCTTTCCGCACGCAACCAGTTGCCGGGCACGGTGGCGCGCCTGGCACCCGGCGCGGTCAACGCCGAGGTAGTGCTTGATCTCGATGGCGGCGGCACCGTGGCGGCCATCATCACCAACACGGCACTGACCGACCTCGATCTGAAGGAAGGCACGCGCGCGCTGGCCATCTTCAAGGCATCGAGCGTCATTCTTGGGACGATGATCTGAGGCATGGCACGCAACGTTGAAATCAAGGCGCGCATCGCCAGCGTCGAAGCGCTGGTACCGCGAGCGGCGGCGCTTGCCACCGAGGGACCGGAACGAATCGAGCAGGACGATACGTTCTTTCCATGTCCGAATGGCCGTCTGAAGCTACGCGCATTTCACGCGCAGTCGGGGCAGTTGATCTTCTATGCACGGCCGGACCTCGCGGGGCCGAAGGAGAGCTTCTACATCCTGTCGCCCACGGCTTCACCCGATACGCTGCGCGATGCCCTGACCGCTGCGCAGGGTACCAGCGGCAGGGTGCGCAAGGTGCGCACGCTGTTCCTGGTGGGACGCACGCGCGTGCATCTCGATCGCGTGGAAGGACTGGGCGATTTTCTGGAGCTTGAGGTCGTGCTGCGCGATGACGAGCCGGTCGAAGCCGGCGTGGCGGAGGCGCATGCACTGATGGCGCAACTTGGGGTGGCGCCCGATGCGCTGATCGAAGGCGCGTACGTGGATCTGCTGAACGCGCGCTAGGCCACGTGGGCGGTCTGCGGTGCGTAGACTGGCGGATGCCGGTGCGCGCGGCCGCTGGCATGGATGCGGCCGTCGCGGATTTCCAGCACATGCTCACCTAGCACTTCGACGTCCTCAGGGTCGTGCGAAATCATCAGCATCGGCACGTCGAGGCTTTCCTGCAAGGCACGCAGCTCCTGGCGCATGCGCGTGCGCAAGGCAGGGTCGAGCGCCGAGAACGGTTCGTCGAGCAGCAGGATGTCCGGCCGGGCTACCAGGGCGCGGGCCAAGGCAACACGCTGCTTCTGGCCGCCCGAGATTTGCGATGGGTACTGGTTGACGATATCGCGCAGGCCAAACGCATCGATCCAGCGGACGGCTTCCGGCGGCAAGGCCCGGCGGCCGGGGTTGCGCCAGCCTCGTCGCAAACCAAATGCAATGTTCTGCGACACGGTCAGGTGCGGGAAGAGCGCGTAATCCTGGAACAGATAGGCCACGCGGCGGTCCTGCGGGCGCACATCGATACCGGCGTCACTATCGAACAGCGTCTGGCCATTCAGCACGATCCGGCCGCTGTCGGGCGCCATCAGTCCGGCGATGGCGCGCAGCGTCAGGCTCTTGCCGGCACCGGACGGGCCGAACAGCGCAATGCGCCGGCTGTCCGATTCGAATGCGATATCAAGCGCAAAGTGGCGATCCTGGGATGCCATGCGCTTGCGGACGGTGATCTGCATGCTCATGACGATCTCACTTGGCAGCCGGGGCGCGCGTGAACTTGCGCCGTTCGAAGAGATTGGCCGTGCCGCGCTGAGCGGGCGGCACCAGGCGCGCCGCCGCCACGAGCAATACGATGCAGGTCACGGAAGTGACCAGTACCAGCAGATTGGCGGTGTCGTCGTTGCCGGCCTGCACGGCCTCGTAGATTGCCACGGACAGTGTCTGCGTGCGGCCCGGCAGGTTGCCGGCCACCATCAGTGTGGCGCCAAACTCGCCCAGGGCGCGCGCAAAGGCCAGCAGCACGCCTGCCACGATGCCGGGCAGCGCCATCGGCAGGGTCACGCGAAAGAAAACCCCGGCCTCTGAGATGCCCAGCACGCGCGCGGCGTTTTCGAGCTGGTGGTCCACGCCCTCGAACGCGGCGCGCGCCGACTTGAGCACCAGCGGAAAGGCGACCACGGTGGAGGCCAGTACCGCGCCCTGCCACGTGAATACGAGTTCGATGCCGAGCTTTTCCAGCCATGCGCCAAACACGCCGCGCCGGCCCACCAGCACAAGCAGGTAATAGCC
>DAIOET010000113.1:0-11120 GCA_036746135.1 Cupriavidus sp. | reverse complement strand
CCAACGCCAACGCCAGCGCGGTCAGGTGCACGGGGCGCGCCGCGCGCCGTTGGTCCCCGTTCACGACCAGCGCATCGAGCAGGTGCGGGGCGATGGTTCCACGCCAGCGCCGCCGCATATCGCTTTGCCGGCCCACCGCCCACGGCAGCCAGACGGCGGCAATCAGCACCAGCAGCCACCACGGCCGCAGGAAGTGGAACTGGCCAAGCGTATGCAGCCATTCGCTCATGCCGCCGGCTCCTTGCGGATGGCGGGTGCGCGTGTCGCCGAACGCGCATAGCCTGCCATCGCCAGTTGATACGCCACCACCAGCAGCACGGCAGCGCCCAGCGGCCACATGAACAGTTCACGGCGCGGCTGCCAGCTCAACGTTTTTTCCTTGTGCGGCGTCACGCGATCCAGCGTGGCGTAGATCGACGCCAGCGCGGTCTGGTCCGCGCCGAAGAAGTAGCGCCCGCCCGTGGTGGAGGCGATGCGCTTCAGCGTTTCCAGATCCACCTTCTGCTCGCCCGTGGCCGCCGGGTCGCCAATTCCCACGGTGTGCACCACCACGCCACGGGCCTTGGCAATATCGGCCGCCTGGGCCGGAGGCATGCGGCTGGCCGTGTCATTGCCATCGGTCAGCAGGATCAGCACTTTTTCGGCGGCGTGGCTGTTGTCGAACATCTTGATACCCAGGCCGATGGCGTCGCCGAGCGATGTGCTGGCGCCGGCCATGCCCGGCACCATGTCATCGATCAGCGTGCGCACCAGCGCGTGATCCAGCGTGAACGGCGCCAGCGGATACGGCGCGTCGCCAAATACGATCAGGCCGATGCGATCTCCGGGCCGGTGTGCCACGAAGTCGCTGACCACCTGCCGCACGGCCTGCACGCGCGCTTCCACCTCGCCGGCCGGATTCCGGAAGTCGCGGGTATCCATCGACTGCGACAAGTCGAGCGCCAGCAGCAGGTCGCGCACCGGCTCGGTCTTGTAGATGGGCGGTTCCAGGAACTGCGGCCGGGCCAGTGCCGCGACGACCAGTGCCCATGCCAATGGCGCCAGTAAGTGCTGTGCGAGGTTGCGCCGGGGCACGTGAGCGCCGGCGGACGGCTGCAATCCCGCGGCGCTCGCCACTTCGCCAAAGAACGGCAGACGCACCGACGCACTGCTTTCCCGATACGGCGGCAGGCGCCACCACACCAGCAGTGGCAGCGGCAACAGCGCGAAAAGCCACGGATAGGCGAACGCGATCATGGTTGCGGCGCCTGATGTCCGGCAATCCAGCGGCGGCAGGCCGTGGCGGTATCGGTTGCCTGCTGTGCCGGCCAATGCGCCAGCGCGGCGCGATCCAGATACTCGGTCTCGACCAGAACGGCCAGCGGCGGCACGGCGTCCGTGGCCTTGCCGGCGTGGGTCCGCAGGAAATCGCGCCAGGTGGTCCCCGACAAGCCGGCCACCGTTTCGCGCGGCCAGGCCGCCAACGCCGTGCGCTTGAGCAGTTCCGCCACCAGCAACAGCGCCTGGGCACGCGCCTGGCCATCGGCATTCAGCGCGGGCTGCAGGCGCGCCAGTTCCCGCAGCGCGGCGCGGCGATAACGATTTGCGCGCCAGTGACGCCACGTTCGCCAGCCCAGCCAGAGCAGCGCACCGAGCATGCCAAGTCCAAGCACCAGCCAGCCGGGCGTTTGAGGTAACCAGGATGGCGGAAGCGGCGTGACGATATCGGCCAGATCGGTCACCGTGTGTACCCTCCCCTCAGGCATGCCGGACCGCCGGCATGCGGGCAGGTTACGCCCTGGCGCAAGGAAACCGAATTAAGAGTTTTGGGCCGGGATGTTGAATGAAATCGGCAACCGCCGCCGTCAAAGACCTTGCGGCAGCAAGGTGCGGACGGCGTCGCGCATGACCCGCGCCAGCAATTGCTGCCGTTCGCGTGGCATGCGCGCCAGCGTGGTGGCCACACTGATGCCGGCCACGGGCTCGCCATCGCGGTCCGCCACCGCCATACCCACGGCGAGCGCGCCGCGCGTGGCGTGATTGCCGATCACCGAATACCCGCGTTCGCGCGTGGCGCGGATCAGGATGCGCATGCGATCCGGCGTCATGCCGCCGTATTGCGCCAGCACCTCGGCATTCGTAGCAATCACATCGTCCACGGTCGGGTCCGGCAGCGCGGCCAGCAGCGCCAGGCCCGCGGCGCCCACGCCAAGCGGCTGGCGCGTGCCCACCTGGATCACCAGTACCTGCACCGGATGCGTGCCGACATGCCGCGCAATGCAGCGCGACAGCGATCCATCGCGGATGATGCCGAACGCCGCATCGCCGCAGTTCTGGCTGATGCGTGCCAGCACGGGGTTGAGCCTTTCGGCCAGATCGGCCGATTCCCCGCGCTGCGGCAAGGCCGCCAGTCTTGGCCCCTTTCCGTAGCGGAAGCGGCCACGCTGTACCACGTAGCCACACTCGATCAGCGTTGCCAGCAAGCGGTATACGGTGGGCCGCTCCAGCCCGGCCGCGCGGCACAGATCCACCACGCGCAGGCCATCCTTGCCGCCGGCCAGGATGGCGTCCAGCAGCGTCAGGCCGCGTCGCAGGGCACGGGTGCCCTCCTCGGCGGGCGGCGGCAAAACGTCCGCCTGCCGGACGTTTCGATTCGCAGTACGAGAGGTCATCGGAAAGAATTTGCTGGCCGGAAGCAGTCCGCAGTATGCCGCACATCGAGCAGACGGACGCGCACTGGCCACGATATTCGATAACAGGAGACAGCCATCATGACCATCCGTAGCGCGGCGCGCAGGCGCCTGATCAGCCATGCCCTTGTTCTTGCCGCCGCGCTGGCGTGCGGCCCTTCCCTGGTCCGGGCCACCGATGCCGGCTATCCCACGCGGCCGGTGCGGCTGGTGGTGGGCTACGCGGCAGGCGGCGCCACCGACGTGCTGGCGCGGCTGGTGGCCCAGAAGATGGGCGAGGCGCTGGGGCAGCCGATGGTCGTGGAAAACCGGGCCGGCGCCAACAGCAACGTCGGCGCGGAGGTCGTGGCCAAGGCCGCGCCGGACGGCTACACGCTCTACGTCTACACCATCGCCAACACGATCAACGCCACGCTCTACGACAAGCTCAATTACGACCCCGCAAAGGATTTCGAACTGGTTGGCATGATCGCCAGGATTCCGAACGTGCTGGTGGTGAACCCCAGCCTGCCGGTCAAGAGCGTGGCGGACTATGTGAAGCTGGCGAAGTCATCGCCGAACGGGGTGACGTTCGCCTCATCGGGCAGCGGTTCGTCGATCCATCTGTCCGGCGAGATCTTCCGCGCCCGCAGCGGCGCCAATATGCTGCACGTGCCCTACAAGGGCAGCGCACCGGCCGTGACGGACCTGATGGGTGGACAGGTCCAGTCGATGTTCGACAACACGCCGTCAGCGCTGCCGCATGTGAAATCCGGCAAGCTGCGCGCCATTGCCGTAACCAGCGCACAGCGCATGCCGCTGCTGCCCGACGTGCCGACCGTGGCCGAATCCGGCTATCCCGGCTTCGACGTCCAGTCGTGGTTCGCCATCGCCGCGCCGGCCGGCACCCCGCGACCGGTGGTCGACCGCCTGAACGCCGCCCTGAACAAGGCACTGGCCAATACCGAAGTGCGCGACCGTCTGCGAGACCTGGCGGCCACGCCCGAACCGGGCACGCCGGAACAGTGCCGCACCTTCGCGATGTCCGAAATCAAGCGCTGGCACGACGTGGTGCAGCAGTCGGGCGCGCGCGTCAACTAAGGAGTCCGAGAATCCCATGCTTCCGATCGACCTGTTCTGGCGTGCTGCCGACCGCTGGCCCGACAACATCGCCATCGACGCGCCCGACGGCCAATACCGTTATCGCGAGCTGGCTGCCCAGGTGGCGGCCCTGGCCACGCATTTCCTTCGCATCGATCCCGCGCCGCAGCGCTGCGTAGGCATCTGCGCCGGCAATTCGGCGCAGCATATCGTGGCGTTGCTGGCGGTCCTGGCCAGCGGCAAGATCTGGGTGCCGCTGAATCCCAAAAGCACGCAGCCTGAATTGCGGCGCATTCTCGATGCGACCGAACCGGGCATCATCGTGCTCGACGCCGAATGTGAGGCGCTGCTGGACGGTGCACCGGGGACGCGCATCTATACGGACCACGCACGCGCACCGGGGCGCGGCGAAACGCTGGCTTCAGCCATCGTCCAGTATCCCGATGCCGCGCGCCCAGTGCTGGACCTGGACCGCGATGCCACGCAGGCCATCAAGTTCACCGGCGGCACCACCGGCGCACCGAAAGGCGTGATGCAGCCCTATCGCGCGTGGCTTGCCAATATCGTCAACCAGATCCACGCCTGGGGCTTTACCGAGGCGGATCGCTACGTCATGGCGGCCCCGATCACGCACGGCACCTCTACCTATGTGATGCCGATCCTGGCACAGGGTGGCTGCCACGTGATCATGGAAGGCAGCGGCGCCGAAGCCGTGCGGACCGCGTTCCGCCATCGCGGGGGCACCATCTGCTTCATGCCGCCGACGCTGATCTACATGCTGATGGCGCTGCCCGGCGCGTCCCGTGCCGACTACCCCGCGCTGCGCCGCCTGATCTATGGCGGTGCGCCGATGCCCCCGGAAAAGATCCGCCAGGCGCGCGAATTCTTCGGCCCCGTGGTGGCCACCACCTACGGCCAGACCGAAGCGCCGCAACTGCTGACCGTCATCGGCCCCGAGGATTTCGACGACGAGCGCAATCTGGCCTCGGTGGGCCGCGCTACCTGGTTCAGCGATGTCGCCATCATGGCGCCCGATGGACGCCTGCTGCCCCCCGGCGAAGTCGGCGAAGTGGTGGCACGGGGCGATCTGGTCATGACGGGTTACTGGAAGCGTCCGGACCTGACGGCCGCGACGATCGTCGATGGCTGGCTGCATACCGGCGACCGGGGCCTGATCGATCCGCGCGGCTACCTGTACCTGAAGGACCGCCTGCGTGACGTGGTCATCACCGGCGGCTTCAACGTCTACCCGATCGATGTGGAAAACGCGCTGGGCCAGCATCCGGCCGTGCACGAGTGCGCCGTGTTTGGCGTGCCCGACGACAAATGGGGCGAAGCCGTACACGCCGCCGTGCAATTGCGCGACGGCTGCGAGGCCGCCGCCGCCGACCTGATCGCTTTCGTGCGCGAGCGGCTTGGTCCCGTGCAGACCCCCAAGCAGATCCACTTCCATGCCAGCCTGCCGCGCTCGACCGTCGGCAAGGTGCTCAAGAACACCGTGCGCGACCACGCCCTGGCCGAGTTGCCCACCACCGGAGACCAATCATGAGTCAGCAAGAAAAGCAAAAGCCGGTGACCCGGCTCTGCACCCATACCCTGACCAGCCTGCACTACCGCGACGCCGATCTCGTGGAAGACCTGCTGGGCAAGAAGACCTTTACCGAGGTGATGCTGATGCAGATCCTGGGCCGCACACCGCGCCCCGTGGACATGCGTATTGCGGACATGGTGCTGGTCGTGCTGATGGAACATGGCCTGACGCCCAGCGCGATCGCCACGCGGCTGATCTATATGAGCGCCCCCGAGAACCTGCAGGGCGCGGTCTCCGCCGGACTGCTCGCGGTGGGCAGCTCGTTTGTCGGCACGATGGAAAACTCCTCGGTGCTGCTGGACCGCATTCTTGCCGCGCAGGACCCCGATGCCGAAGCGCTGGCCATCGCGCGCGACTGCAAGGAGAGAAAGGCGCCGGTGCCGGGCTTCGGCCACCATCTGCACAAGCCGGTGGACCCGCGCGCCTACAAGCTGCTGGAGCTTGGCCAAGCCGAAAGCGAACTCGGTGGCGCGCACATCGGTGCGTTGAAGCGCCTGTCGGCAGCCGTGGACGAAGTATCGGGCCGCCCGATCACGATCAACGCCACGGGAGCGGTGGCCGCGCTGCTTGGCGAAATCGGCGTGCCGACCGCCGTCATGCGTGGATTCGCGGTGATTTCGCGCGCGGCGGGGCTGGTCGCGCATATCGTCGAGGAGCAGCAAAGCCCATCGGGGCGCTACATCTGGGACGTGGTCGAAGAAGCCATTCCATACGCCGGCAACGCGCCCCACGGAGACGGCAGATGAACGCCCTGCCGTTGAGCCTGCAAGACCGGACCGTGTTCGTAGCCGGCGGCGGCTCGGCAGGCCCCGGCTGGAGCATCGGCCGTGCGGCCAGCCTGACCTATGCGCGCCTTGGCGCGCGGGTCTGTGTGGCGGATCGCGACGCAGCGTCGGCTGCCGAAACCACCGCGCTGATTCGCGCCGAAGGCGGCACGGCGGAAACGTTCGTCGGCGACGTGGCGGTGGAGGCCGACATCGCGCGCCTGTTCGCCGCAGCACGCGAGTGCTTTGGCCCCATCGATGTGCTGCACCACAACGTGGGCATCGGCAAGCCCGGCGGCCCCCTGAACACCGACATCGCTGACTTCGACGCCGCCCACAACGTCAATGTGCGCAGCCTGCTGCTGGCATCGCAGCAGGTATTGCCATCGATGGTCGAGCGCGGGCGCGGCGCCATTGTCACGATTTCGTCGGTGGCGGGACTGCGCTACCTCGGTTACCCGCACCTGTCCTATTGCGTGACCAAGGCGGCCGTGATCCAGTTCACGCGCATGATCGCGCAGCAATATGCGGCGCACGGTATCCGTGCCAATTGCGTGGTGCCGGGGCTGATCGATACGCCGCGCGTCGCGCATACCGTGGCCAGGCAGTTTTCGGAGACCAGCCTCGACGATGCGCGCGAAGCACGCAGCAGGCAGGTGCCGTTGCAACGCATGGGTACGGCATGGGACGTCGCCCATGCGTGCGCGTTTCTGGTGTCGGATGCGGCGGCCTATGTCACCGGCACCGAACTGGTGGTCGATGGCGGCCTGACCGGCAAATACGTATAGCGCCGCGCGCCTTAATGCAGCTCGACGTCGGCGTAGGCGGCGGTAGTGCTGATCGAGGCATGGCCCAACTGCTCTTGCACGGCCTTGCGCGCCATGCCTCTGGACAGCGCATGGGCGCCCGCCGTATGCCGCAGCCAGTGCGCGCTGGCCTGCGCAAGCCGCACGGCTGCCGTGGGATCGTCGTCGGCCAGCCATTGCCCCGCGCGCGTGAAGCAGCGCTTCCAGATCGCGGCCACCTGCGCGACCGACAGCGGCACGTCGTCCGCACCCTGCTGAACACGTCCGATCAGCGGCGTAGTGGCGGGCAAGCGCTCGAAGTCTCGTCCCAGTCCGCGCGCCTCCATGTGATCGCGCAAGGCATCGATGACGGTCTCCGGCAAGGCATTGGTGCGTGAACGATTGCCGGGCACGGTCAGCTTCCACCCATCGGCCAGCGCCAGATGGCCAACCAGTGCCTGCGCCTGCTCCGAAACGCGGAGTCCCGTGGCATGCGCCAGCCGCAGCATGAAACGCAGCCGCGCCGCACGGGGATCGTCCGCCGGCAAGTCTCCGACGTACCGTTTCAGATGCTGCCATTGGGTACGTCCAAGACTGCGATCCACTTGAATGCGCGGCGCGCTTTGGGCATCCGGCATGGCGGCCGATTCGAACGGGTTCGCTTGCAGGTGCCCTTGCCGCACCAGCCATCCGCAGAGCGCCTTCAGGATCTTGCCCGCGTGGCGAATACTGGCCGGCGACAACGGGCCTTCGAACGGCCGCCAGTCATGGCGGTCCCGAGGTGTGCCGCGTGGCCCCACCCATTGCGCGGCCGGCTGCGGGTCGGCCAGAAAAGCCAGGTATGCGCCGCAGTCTTCCGCGTCCAGGCGGCCCAGCGTCTTGCCGCGCGCGAAAACCGTCCAAAGCAGAAAGCGCTCGGCCTGTGTGCGATAGCTGCGCCAGGTGTGGCTACCCTCTGGCTGATAGCCCTGAAGCCATGCCTGAACGGCGCCCACATCCGACTGGGCCGCCGCGTGTTTCAGCGATTCGAGCGGGGCCAGATTCGGCGGCAGCTCGGGCGCGCCAGCTTCCAGCGACTGCGCGCGCAGCCATGCCTCGATCTCGCGCGCCGTCGCGTCACCGATGCCCTGCGCGTGGCGATACCAGTGGCGCGCATCGGCGGCCACGGCCGTCCGTAGCGCGCCTAGCGTCGGCCATCCCGCATCGGCCAGCCGCGTGGCAACGGCGGGCGTGAACCAGCCCGCAACGGCGTCGCCGGGCGATGGGCGCGCCAGCAGCAGCGGCTGCAGCGCGTCCAGCGCCCGCAGCAGCTTGCGCTGCCTTGTCTGCCTGGCCGCGCCGCGCTCGCCGGACGGCGGCACGATCATGGCCAGCCACGTTTTCTCGGTCAGGATCGTGGCTTCGCCATCGTGCCGGGGGCGCGTTGCCAGGCGCTTCACGCCGCGCACCAGCTCGCCTTCGATCCAGGCCAGCGTGGTACGCGCCTGGCGCAGGTCAAGGCCCGGCGTCAGATAGCGCGTGGCCAGCCGCCCAAGGTCGAGACCCTGCAGATGACCGCGGTAATAGGCAAAGTGATGAGGCCCGAGCAGGCGCGCCGGGGCAACGGGCGGCCGCTGGCGGCGGCGTGCTGCGGCGCTGGGTACGGCTTGAGACAAGGGACTGGAGCGAAAACGGCAAAGGGCGCGATGATACCCGATTGGCCCGGTCAGCCAGCGCTGGACGCGGCAGGTAGCCGCACGCTGACCGCCAGCCCGCCCAGCGGAGACTTTGCCAGCGCAAACGTGCCGCCATAAAGCGCGCTGACATCGCGCACGATGGCCAATCCAAGGCCGCTACCGTCGGCGGACTCGTCGAGCCGCGTAAAGCGCTGCGCCGCCTGGATCATGACGTCGTCGGGCATGCCGGGGCCATCGTCTTCGATGCGGATCTCCACCTCGTTCTCCGATGGCACCAGCGCAACGCGGATCCGGCCCTGCGCCCACTGCCAGGCGTTATCGAGCAGGTTGCCGAGCATTTCCACAAGGTCCTGGCGGTCGCCCGCAAAGCTGGCCTGTCCGTCGATCTCGACCGCTATTGGCTTGTCCGCATGCAGCCGCTGCAAGGCCCGCACGAGTTCTTCCACGGCGGGCCGGATCGCCACGGCGTTGCCCGCCGCCCCGCCTGCCCCCGCCGCCCTGGCGCGCGCCAGGTGTCGATCCACCTGCTTGCGCATGGCATCGACCTGCTGCGCCACGCGCTGCGATGCGGGCGCGGGCAAGGTGGCGGCATCGTTGGCCAGGATCGCCAGCGGCGTCTTGACCGCATGCGCCAAATCCGCCGCCTGCCGGCGAGACCGCTCGACGGCCTCATGATTGCGCCGCAGCAGCAGGTGAATCTCGTCGACCAGCGGCTGGACTTCGGCGGGCCAGTCGCCCGGCAGCGTCGGTTCGCGCCCCGCCTGCAGCCGTGCCACCGCCGCACGCAATCGCGCCAGCGGCGCCAGTCCAAAGCGCACCTGGGCCCAGACGGCGCCCAGGATGCCCACGCCAAGCACCCCTAGCGACAGCCACAGCAAATGCCGGAACGATCGCTTGGCCTGCCGCAGTTCCGTGCGGTCCAGCGCGACGGTGATGTCGACGAACGCGTCGCCACCGGTCAACTGCAGCCGTCGCGTCTTCACCAGCAGCGACTGGTCCTTGGGGCCGACGCGCACGTCGGCATCGCCAAGACCGACTTGCCGTTCCACGGCGGCCGGGATATCGACATCCCACAGCGACCGCGAGCGCAGCGTCTGCGTGCCTGACGACGCCTGCCAGTAGGCGCCCGAATACGGCAGTTCGAAGCGAGGATCGGCCGGCTGCCGTGTCAGTTCGAGTTGATTGTCGCCACGCCATTCCAGCGCGGCGGCCAGGCTGGTCAGGTCGCGGTCCAGCTCCGTGATATAGGTGCGGTCGACATGCCGGCCGAACAGTGTGTCGAGCAGCCATCCCGTAGTGCAGAGCGTGCCCGCAACCCACAGCGTGGCGATCAGCAGCAGGCGCCGCGCGAGCGAGGCGCGCTTCATGCCGCGTCGGCCGGCGGGCGCATGCGATAACCGAGGCCGCGCACGGTTTCGATCACGTCGACGCCAAGCTTCTTGCGCAAGCGGCCGACGAAGACCTCGATCGTATTGCTGTCCCGGTCGAAATCCTGCGCATAGATATGCTCGGTCAGCGTGGTCTTGCTGACAATCTCGCCCTGGTGGTGCATCAGGTAGTCCAGCACCTTGAACTCATGCGCGGTCAGCGTGACGGGGCTGCCGTTCACGCTCACCTGACCGCTGCCGGGCGCCAGCAGCACCGGGCCACAGGCCAGCGTCGGCGACGTACGGCCAGCGGAGCGGCGGATCAGCGCGCGGATACGGGCGAGCAGTTCTTCGGTGCGGAACGGCTTGGTCAGGTAGTCGTCGGCACCGGCATCGATGCCCTCCACCTTTTCCACCCAGCTATCGCGCGCGGTCAGGATCAGCACCGGCACGTCATTACCGGCCTGGCGCCAGCGCTTTAACACGGTCAGGCCGTCGAGCCGGGGCAGGCCCAGATCCAGCACTATCGTGTCGTAAGGGTGTTCGGTGCCCAGGTGCTCGGCGTCGATGCCGTCGGCGGCATGGTCCACCGCATAGCCGGCCTGTCCCAGCACCTGCATCAGCTGTGCCGCCAGCGTGCTTTCGTCTTCGACTAGCAGGATGCGCATGGCGGTCAGGGCTTGCGCGCGCGTTCGAGGTCGTGGCCCTTGGCCTTGAGCAGCCTGGCGTCGCGCGCATCGTATTCGAGCTTGGCGATGGTGCTGGTGGGCAGCAGCAGCTTGACTTCGTACTTCCAGATGCCGTCGTCGCGGTCGAGCTTCACGTCGATCACATCACCGGCGTACTGGCGAGACACGGTTTCGAGGATGCGCGACAGCGGCAGGATCTCTCCCGAGCGTAGCGCCGCGCGGGCGCGGTCGGCATCGGTATCGGCCAGGGAAACGCCAGCGGTGCCCGCCGCGCCAAGCACGGCCAGCAGGATCGCCACACGGGCAAGGGCACGCCACCGCGTGGCGGGGCGGGACCGGAAAGAGACGGATGAGGATGGGGGCGAGGCAGTCATCTGCGGCATTGTTCGCCGGGCAAGCTGAACGGCGCCTGAACGGATTGCTCAGGTGCCATTCAGGTACCTCGGCGCATGATGCCCTCAAGATTCCCACAACCTCGGCACCATGTCACGTTCCCGCA
>DAIOET010000112.1:0-11179 GCA_036746135.1 Cupriavidus sp. | reverse complement strand
ACGGCACGGTCACGCCGGTCTTTTCCTTGATCGCACGGATTTGCGCGGCCCAGTCAGCCCATTCGGGCGGGCAGTTGTAGCAGATGGCGGTCTGCGCGGCCACGCCCTGGCTGAAGGCGGCAAAGGTTGCGGTGATGGCCAGCCAGCGCAGCGGACGGCGCCAGAAGGATTGCTTCGGCATGAAAGGCTCCCTGGTTGAGGTCGGTTGGGTGAAACGGTTGGTTGGGTCAGGCAGGCTTTGCGGGCGCACTGACGGTGCCCTCGATACGTATGGCGTGCGGCAGCAGCGTGGCGTTGCCATCGCCGCCGGCGGAACCCACGGCCAGCCGCTGCAGCAGTTGCGCGATGGCCTGCGTGCCGATGTCGGCGTTGGGCTGGATGACGGTGGCCAGGGGCGGCTCCACGAGCGCGCCCAGCGCGATACCGTCGTAGCCCAGCACCGATACATCGCGCGGCACGCGCAGCCCCAGACGCTTGAGGTCCGAGATCACGCCGATGGCCAGCAAATCGTTGGTGCAGAAGAACGCGGTGGGGGCCTCGTCGCGGGCCATCAACGTACGGATCTGTGCCGCGTTGCTGGCGGTATGGGAGGGCAGGTTGACCGGGTCCAGCACCGGCAGGCCATGCGCGCGCATGGCATCGGCGTAACCGGCAAAGCGCTGCCGCGCGCGGTCCGATGCCGTGAAGGCGCCCGATACCACGACGATGCGCCGATGGCCCGCGGCAATCAGCGCGTTGACGCCTTCGCAGGCGCTGGTGCGGTTATCCACGGACACCGAATGCCGGCCATGCTCGGCGGCTTCATGCGAGACCTGGTTGTAGGCCAGGACATAGGGCACGGACTCGCGGTCGAGCTGGTCCAGCACGGTGCTGTCGCCGGCATCGGCCACGGTCAGCACCAGGCCGTCAACGCGGTGGCGCAACAAATATTCGATGCGCTCGCCCTCGCGGGCCGGCTCGTAGTTGCTCGTGACCAGCATCAGGGAGTAGCCTGCCGTCATGGCCGACTCTTCAATGCCACGCCAGCATTCGGCGAATACCGCGTTGTCCAGCGTGGGGAGCATCACGCCGATGATGCGCGTGCGTTGGGCGCGTAGTTTGGCGCCGAGCAGGTTGGGGCGGAACGACAGCCGCCGTGCGGCTTCATGCACCCGCTGCGCCGTGGCTTCGCGCACCAGCTGGGGGTGGCTGAACACCCGCGACGCCGTGGCCAGCGACACCTTGGCGGCCAGCGCCACGTCGGCCAGTGTCACGCCCTGGCCAGGTTCGGCGGAAGCCAGGCGGGGCTGCGGTGCGGCACGACGGGTGGGTGGCATCGATTCCTCTCCGATAAAGCACTTCATATGAAAACGTTTTCATTGAAGCGCCGAAAAATCAGGCGTCAAGGAATAAATGCGCTGCGGTGCCGCAATTTGGCGCCGCAGGCTCCCGCGCCTGTCATCGCCGCGTATTCTCACGAGGGCATGTGACCGGACGATGACAGCGCGGAGGAGCGCTTACTTTGCGGTCTTGGGCGCCGCGCTGAACGTCTTGTTGGCGATTTTCCAGACGCCGTCGATCTGCAGCAGATTCATATAGTCGGTGAACGTCACTTCGGGATAGTCGAGGACGATCTTGGCCGTGGCGGCATTGCCCACGACGTCGAAGCTGGCGATATGACGGCGGCGCTGGGCTTCTTCAGGTTGTGGCTGGCCTTGAAAGCGCTTTGAGAACTCTTCCACGGTCAGCGAAAACAGCTGGCCGTCCCGGAACGAAATGATCCGGGCATCGGGATGGAACGCCTGGAAGATGTACTCGGCCTTGCCCGTGCGATGGGCGTCCAGGTAGTGCTCAAGCGGTTGCAGGGCGGGAACATGCTGCGATGTGACAGCGTGATTGGTCATGGTTGTCTTCCTCTGGTTCTGTTGGGCGGTGGACCGCCGGCGGCCGTGGCGGCATGTCATTGTATCCGTAAATTGTATGCAAAATGGCTTGTCGGATCGTCTGGCGCCCTGGCGGGAAAATCTTCGTAACAGACTCGGGCGCACGCGCGGTCAACCAACTGGCGCGCCGAACGTCAAACCGGCATTCCGGTAATGCCATCGCAGAAAAGGAAAGGGCGCTCATGAACGACCGACGGTCTGGCTTGCAATGGTGGCGCGCTCGCGCTCTGGGGCTGGTGGCCCTGGCTGGGACGACGGCAGCGTTGCTGGCCGCCTGTGCGTCAACGGCGACGCATGAAGCGGCGCTGCCGGGCAAGCTTTCGGTGACGGACCTGCGCTGGCTGAACACGGTCAGTTTCGGCGCGGACCAGGCCAGCGCGCAGCACCTGCAGGCCGTTGGCCGCCAGCGTTACCTGGAAGAACAGCTGAAGATGCCGCAGGCCGATCCGCCCCAGCTGGCCGAGGTCATCGCAGCCTTGCCGGTGAGCCAGAGTGATGCGCTGCAGCGCATGCAGGCCTTGCGCGCCGAGCGCCAGCGCATTCAGACGCTGCCCGACGATACGGAAAAGCAGCAGGCGCGCGAGGCACTGAACCGGCAGGGCCGCGAACTCGTGATCGATACCGGCCGCCGCCATCTGCTGCGCGCGCTGTATTCGCCGGCGCAACTGCGCGAGCAGATGACTTGGTTCTGGATGAATCATTTCAACGTCTATGCCGGCAAGGGGCAGGTCCGGTATGCACTGGCGGACTTCGAGGCGCGCGCCATCCGTCCCCATGCACTGGGCAAATTCCGCGATCTGCTGATGGCCACGGTGACGTCGCCGGCCATGCTCGAATACCTGGACAACGCGCAGAGCGCCGCCAATCGTATCAACGAAAACTACGCGCGCGAACTGATGGAACTGCATACGCTGGGCGTGGCGGGTGGCCCGAGCGGGTCGCGTTACACCCAGCAGGATGTGCAGGAACTGGCGCGCGTGCTGACCGGGCTGGGTATCAACGCGCGCGGCGAGCCGCCACGGCTTGCACCGGCGCGCGCGGCCTTGTATCGCAGCGACGGACTGTTCGAATTCAATCCGAACCGGCACGATTTCGGGCCGAAGACGCTGCTGGGTCAAGCCATCGAACCACGCGGGTTTGCCGAGGTGGAACAGGCCGTATCGATCCTGGCGCGCGAACCTGCCACGGCGCGTTTCGTCTCCACGAAGCTCGCCACCTACTTCGTGACCGATAATCCGCCGCCGCAGCTTGTGGAGCAGATGGCCGCCACGTTCACCCGTACCGATGGCGATATCGGCGCGGTCCTGCGGACGATGTTCCTGTCGCACTGGTTCGACCAGGCCGCGGCCGATGGCGCGCGCAAGTTCAAGGACCCGATGGTGTTCGTGGTGTCGTCAATGCGTCTGGCGTACGACGGGCGGCCTGTATCGAACCTGCGTCCGATGATCAACTGGCTGAACCAGCTTGGTGAGCCGCTATACGGCCATGTGGCGCCCGACGGTTATCCGCTGACGGAGAGCGCGTGGGCCAGCTCGGGTCAACTGGTAAAGCGTTTCGAGATTGCGCGCACGATCGGCAGCGGGCCGGCGGGCCTGTTTTCGGACGAAAGCGGGCAGCCGTCGGCGCAGCGTGGATTCCCGATGCCAAATAGCCGCATGTTCTACAACGCCATCGAAGGCACGCTGGGACCCGCCACGCGCCAGGCGCTATCGCAGGCCGGCTCGCAGCAGGAGTGGAACGCCGTGCTGCTGAGTTCGCCGGAATGGATGCAACGATAGGGGCAAGATCATGAATCGACGCCACTGGTTGAAGAGCATGGGCGGCGCGGGCATTGCGCTGGCGCTGCCCGCCATGACATCGCGCGTGTTTGCGCTGCCGGCGCAGGCCGATGCGCGCTTCCTGCTGGTGTTTCTGCGTGGCGGCTACGATGCCGCCAACGTGCTGGTGCCCGCCGGCAACGATTTCTATCGCGCGTCGCGCCCCAATATCGCGATCCGGCCGCCGGTACCCGAAGGCGGTGCACCCGACCCGGCCGCGGCGCTGACGCTGGCCGTGGACGGGTGGGCGCTGCATCCCGCGCTGGGCGCCACGATGCTGCCGATGTGGCAGCGCCAGCAGCTTGCGTTCGTGCCGTTCGCGGGTACCAGCGACATGTCGCGCAGCCATTTCGAAACGCAAGACGGAATCGAGGCAGGGCTGGCCGGCGATGGGCACGCCAGCGGCGTACCGCAGGGCAGCGGGTTCCTGAATCGCCTGACGCAGGTCATGGGCGGCCAGGCCGCGCCGGTGGCTTTTACCGATGGATTGCCAATGGTGTTGGCCGGTACGGTCAACGTGCCCAATGTTTCGCTGAAGGGCAATGCCCGTACGCCGTTCGATGCGCGTCAGACGCAGGCACTGGCGCAGATGTACAAGGGCACGCGCTTCGAGTCACTGATTGCGGAAGGTTTCGACTTGCGCCAGACCGTGGCGGAGCAGGCGGAGGCCATGCGCCGGCATGAGGCGGCGATGCAAACGGCCAAAGGCGATACCGTGGCCGGCCGCGTGCAGGAAATGCAGGCGGCCAGTCGCCGAGCGCTTAGTGCAAGGGGTTTCGAGCAGGAAGCACGCCGCATGGCAG
Organism: Cupriavidus sp.; assembly: GCA_036746135.1. Taxonomy (GTDB): domain Bacteria; phylum Pseudomonadota; class Gammaproteobacteria; order Burkholderiales; family Burkholderiaceae; genus Cupriavidus. The sequence goes on along the minus strand of DAIOET010000112.1, from coordinate 6,637 downwards.
GGCTGATGCGCGACAAGTTCAATCTTGGTTTTATCGATGTCGGCGGCTGGGACACGCACGTCAACGAGGGCGGCGCACAGGGGCAACTGGCCAGCCTGCTCGACAATCTCGGCCGTGGCATTGCGGGGTTTGCCGAGGAAATGGGGCCAGCGTGGCGCGATACCACGGTGGTGGCGATCTCCGAGTTCGGACGCACGTTCCGCGAGAATGGCACGCGTGGTACCGACCACGGCCACGGCACCGTCTACTGGGTGGCGGGCGGCAATGTGCGGGGCGGCCGAATCGTCGGCGAGCAGGTCGCGGTTGCGCCATCAACGCTGAACCAGAATCGTGATTACCCCGTCCTGAACGACTATCGCGCCGTGCTGGGCGGCCTGTTTCGCAGGCTCTACGCATTGGACGACAGCCGTCTTGCCCAGGTTTTTCCGGGCAGCCGGGCACATGACATCGGGCTGGTGTAGCGGGAATCGGGGGCGCTACCCTCCCAAAGCAGTACGCTGTATTACTCAAGTCGTGGCGGGCGGTGCCGATACTTCAGCAGTGGGAGTGGCATCTGCCCACAGCATGATTCGTACAAAACGATTCCTAGCCAGTTTGAGTGCAAGCCTTGTCGCGACCCCTGACGCCATCCATTGCCGATTGCCTCGAACACCGATTGCTACGGCCGGTTTTTCAGCCGATTGGCTCGCTCGTCACGGGCGAAATCTTCGGGTATGAGGCGCTGATTCGCGGCCCCGCGGGCACGCCGCTGGAAAGCCCCATCGCACTGTTCGCGGAAGCGGCGTGTGTTGGCAAGCATATCCAGATGGAGCGGTTGGCCGCGCGCATCTCGATCGCCGCGTTCATGGACGCTCGCCTGCCAGGCAAGCTATTCCTCAACTACAGCGCCGATTCCCTACGCAATATCGAGGACACGCGCGACGACGTACGCGAATTCCTGCAGGCGCAGGGGCTGCCGTCGGACCGCATCGTGCTGGAACTGACCGAGCAGGCCCCGCTGGGATCGCTCGAATCTCTGGCCAAGGCCGTATTCTCGATTCGCAGTCGCGGCGCGCAGTTTGCGCTGGACGACTACGGCACCGGCCATGCCAGCCTTGGGCAGTGGATTGCGCTGAAGCCCGACTACGTGAAGATTGCCCGCGTCATCATCGACGGCGTGGCGTCGTCACCGTTCCAGCGCGAGGCGTTGCAGGCGCTGTGCAAGCTCGCCCAGACTTCGGGTACGCGGCTGATTGCCGAAGGTATCGAACGCGAAGAGGATCTGATCGTCTGCCGCGATCTGGGCATCGACTTTGCTCAGGGATATCTGCTGGCACGCCCTTCACCGGAACCTCCGCTGATATTGTCGGACGCATCGCTGCGCGCGTTGCATCGCGGACGGCTCAGGCTGGCGAAGTAGCTGGCGACGTAGCTGGCGAAAGTCAGTTCAGGGCCAGGCGCTCAGAGCGCTGCCGGCGCTGACGCTGAAGCAGGAGCGGAAGACGGCATCGGTGCGGGCTCGACCGGCAACGGCGTCGCATTGCTCGATGCATCGGACTCATGGCCGCCAGACGGCGCGGCTTCCACGACTTCGCCCGGATCGAGCGCCATGCCGTTGTCCGCAGTAGCAGCCGGTGCCGACGCTGGCGGCATGGCGTCGGCGTCTGCGTCGGCGGTAGGCAGCACCGGCCGGCGTGGTGCCGGACGCGGCGTGGGCACGGCATCGTCCTTTTTGTTCGATGCAAACAGCTTCTGGTACCAGCCGCGCACCGTATCGGTCAGACCGGAATACCAGGTCTTCTCATCGACTTCCGCAAACCGCGCGCGGGAATCGACGATGCGCGCACGCAAGGCGCGCTGATAGAAGTCTCCAACGATCGGCAGCGCGCTGTGGGCGCCCTGGCCCCAGTAATCGCTACGGAGCGTCACGCGGCTGTCGTTGAATCCCACCCAGGCGCCGGCCACCAGTTGCGGATGCATCAGGATGAACCAGCCGTCGGCATTGTCCTGCGTCGTGCCGGTCTTGCCGGCCACATCGGCGCGAATGCCATAGCGGGTGCGGATGGCCGTGCCAGTGCCGCGGTCCACCACGTCGCGCATGACATCGAGCAGCGTTTCGTTGGCGGTGGCGGACAGCGCGCGTTCGGGCGAAGCGGGGCGGAAGGTGGCCAGCACGTTGCCCTCGCGATCGGTGATGCGGGTGATCATGGACGGGGCGATGTACTGGCCACCGTTGGCGATGGTGCCGTAGGCGCTCACCATTTCCTTGAGCGTAACCGGGCTGGTGCCCAGCGCCAGCGACGGCACTTCGTCGAGCTTGCTGTCGCGCACGCCCATCGCGCGAGCCAGGCGCGCCACGCGATCGGCGCCCACGGTCTGCACCAGTTGCGCGGTGATGGTGTTCTTCGAATAGACCAGGCCGTCGCGCAGGCTCATGGCTCGTCCCGTGGCCGCCGATTCATCGGTCGGGCGCCAGATCTCGCCGCCGGCGAGTTTCATTTCCACGGGCTGGTCGATGAACGTTTCGTCCGGGCTTTGCCCGCGCGCGAACGCGGCGCCATAGACAAACGGCTTGAAAGTGGAGCCCGGCTGGCGTCGCGCCTGTGCCACGTGGTCGAACGCGTCCACGGTGAAGTCGCGGCTGCCCACCCACGCGCGGATCTCGCCGGTGGCGGGGTCGAGCGCCATGAAGCCCGCCTGCACCCGCGTCTTGCTCTGGCGCAGCGCCTGCATGAATGCGTTGTCACGCATCAGATGGTTCAGCACATCGGCGTCGGGCTGGCCAGCGGCCACGGCGGCACGGTATTCCGGCGTTTCGCGCACGAATTGCTGCACCAGTCCGCGGCTTTCGGCCCAGCCCGCGCGCGGCGCCCATGCGGCGTTGGCAATCGACTGCAACTGGTTGGCCTGGCGCGCCAGGGTCAGGTTGGCGATGGCCTGCAGGCGCGAATCGATGGTCGTATGAACGACCAGGCCGTCGGTGTACAGGTTGTAATCATTGCGGTCCGCCCAGGCGATCAACCATTTGCGGAGCTGCTGCGCGAAGTGCGCGGCGGGGCCAGGTTCCTCGATCTGGCGCTCGAAATCGATGCGCAGCGGCCGCTTCTGCAGGGCTTCATACCGGTTGGCGTCGAGTTTGCCGCGCTTGACCATCTGCGCCAGCACGATATTGCGCCGCTCCAGCGCGCGCTGGGGGTTCAGCACCGGGTTGTAGTAGCTGTTGCCCTTGAGCATGCCGATCAGTGTGGCCGCTTCCAGTACATCGAGCTTGTCCGCCGGCTTGTCGAAGTACGTGCGCGCGGCCATCTCGATGCCGAACGCGTTGTACAGGAATGGCACCGTATTGAGGTAGGTCTCAAGAATCTCGTCCTTGGAATAGAGCGCCTCGATCTTCAGTGCGGTGATGGCTTCCTTGAGCTTGCGCGTCAGCGTGGGCGCCCGGCCGATCTCGTCAGGGTAGCGATTGCGCGCCAGCTGCTGGGTGATGGTGGACCCGCCCTGACGGTCGCCCGAAAACGTGTGCAGCGCGGCCGATGCGGTGCGGCGCCAGTCCAGCCCGAAGTGCTGGTAGAAGCGGTGATCCTCGGTGGCGATCAGCGCGTTGACGACGTTCGGCGAGATATCGGACAGCTTGACCCAGTCGCGGTTGGCCCAGCGGTAGACGGCCAGTTCCTTGCCGTCCGCCGACAGGACCTGTGCCGGCTGCTCGGACTTGGCCTTGCGGATATCGCTGATGCCGGGCGTGAACGGAATCAGCAGCAGGATATAGAGCAGGAACAGCGCGGGCAGGGCGGCCAGGGCCAGCAGGACGGTGCGTCGGCTGGGGCGGCGCAGACGCTGTCTGAGCAGGGCAAGCCGGGGGGCGATGTAAGTCTTGTAGGAATCCAGCATTGACGCAGGCATGGCAGGTCCGGCGCGCGCCGTCACGGACCTGTCAAATGCCGTTCACAGAAAAGTGTGCATCCTACCAAAATGCGGGTCGGGAAAACCCGAATTTTGCGAGGCTCCTGCGCCGAATTCCCACTGAAGTGGGGTGTCGATCTCTGTTGCTGCGTCGCAACAGACACATGGGTTTCATATTTCACTGAAACAATTCGCCTGCACCCACTAGTCATCATTTCGGATTGCGGCAGTACGTTTCTCGTAGCCCCGCTCCAAAAAGGTGACGGGGAAGCATCTCAATGTCTTAACAAAATACGAGAACTCACAGTGAAGAAAGCTCTATTTGCTCTGGCGGCAGCGGGTACCTGCGCTATCTCCGGCGTTGCATCGGCACAGTCCAACACCTCCGTTACGCTGTACGGCATCGTCGACGCCGGCATCGAATTCGCCAACCATTCCGGCACGGCCTCGGCCAATGGCAGCAAGGCAATGGTGAGCTCGGGCAACATGTCCGGTTCGCGCTGGGGCCTGCGTGGCGCCGAAGATCTCGGTGGCGGCCTGAAAGCCATCTTCACCCTGGAATCGGGCTTCGACATCGACACCGGCACGTCGGGCCAGGGCAGCCGCCTGTTCGGCCGCCAGGCATTCGTTGGCCTGCAAGGCACCTTCGGCGCCGTGACCCTGGGCCGTCAACAAAACTCGCTGTACGACCTGTTCGGCGCCTACGACCCGATGGGCGTGGGCCCGAAGTACTCGCTGAACTCGGTTGACTCGGCCTTCAATGGTCGCGCCGACAATGCCGTCAAGTACACGGGCAAGTTCGGTGGCCTGACCGCTACCGCCTTCTACAGCACGGGCCGTGATTCGACCGTGGCAAACAGCACCGAAGTGCCGGGCAACTACAAGGTTGGCCGCAACTTTGGCGCCGGCCTGGCCTACACGGCAGGTGCGTTCTCGGTTGGCACCGCCTACGACCAGTACCAGGGCAACACCGTTGCCACCGACGACCGCGCCGTCAAGCGCCTGGCCTTCGGCGGTTCGTACGACCTGGGCGTGGCCAAGGTGTTCGCCGGCTACCGCTGGATGCGCGACGACGGCACGTCGAGCGCAACGGCCGCATCGTCGCGTAACAACGTGTACTGGCTGGGCGGTCTGTATCGTGTGACGCCGGCCCTGTCGCTGACGGGCGCCGCTTACTACACGGACACGCACAACAGCGGCAACGACCCGTGGCTGTTCGTCCTGTCGGCCGACTACTCGTTCTCGAAGCGCACCGACGCTTACCTGAACGTTGGCTACACGAAGAACAAGGGCACGTCGGCCCTGTCGATGAGCAGCTCGGCTCCGGTTGTTCCGGGTGCCAACCAGACCGGCGCAGTGGTCGGTATTCGTCACCGCTTCTAAGGCAGGGAGACAACCGGCAGACGGGGCCTTTCCCCCCGTACCTGCCGGATAACAAACGCCCCTCACCCGGCTTGGCGGGAGGAGGGGCGTTCTGCTTTTGGCGCGGCGGCGGCTACTGGCTCAGGAGGCCTGGTCAGTCTGTGCATCGACCGTGCGCAGGCGTTCCAGCGCGCGTGTCAGCAACGCGCCTTCCTCGGCGTCCGCCGTGTTGCGCAGCGTTTGCACGGCGTGATGCAGGCGCTCGCGATCGGGCGCGGCAAATTTGTCGGTATCCTCCATCGCCTCGATTTCCTTGTCCACGCGCTTGCAGAGCTTGCGCACGAACTCGGGGTCCAGTTGCCCCTGGCTGGCGCCGTGGGCAATGTGATAGATCAGGGCAGCCAGGCCGTCTGGCGTCGTCTCTGTTGCAACGTTTGGTTGGCGTTTCATCGCAGCTCCGCGTGCAGGTCCGACAATCAACCGGTTCATTCTAGCGATTGGCTGACGATGCAAAAGTTGCGATTGCGGGGAGGTTTGAGCATTTGTGCCGTGTCCTGCCCACCGCTTACTTATTTCCGAAATATTTCATCGCCAGAATGTCATCTTGTCGGCCCCACTGAACAAGTTGGGAACGCATAGCGACCGGAGGGGTTGCCGGGGGCCGACACGCCAACCTGCCGTTCTTCTCCCAGTGATAGCCCGCAGAGGCATCAGGGTGGGCGGGTGGTGGATTGAAGCAAAGTACGCGGGGCGTAGGGCCGTCTTTCAGGACGGCTCTACTTGTTTTCCGGCCCGTCCCGCGGCTCTCCATTTTCTTCGGCGAACGCCTTGGCGACGTCCGCTCTCTATCTCCCTATCCCTCTCCCGCAAAGACACCGGCCGCACGCTGCGCCTCCGGTTTTGAATTTTCCCGTTAGACCGTTGTAATTGATTATCGTCAATTTCTGGATGGTATTTTGGCGTCGTTGACCATTGATGCCATTCCGTAATGAGCCGCCATTCGGATTTTCGTAGGGCTTTCCAAGTGGCGTCGATTTCCCCGGAATCCCTGCGTTTATCGCCACTGGCCGTTGGTGGTGTCCGCAACATCGAGCGAATACGTCGAATTCCAATTGATTTGGGCAATTAATCCAATTGGAATAATTGAATTTTCGTAGCGTAGGTGTCCTCGTAGAGAGCGAAGGTCCTTTCCTTTCGATCCCGGTCGACTCATTTATCCCGATATAAAAAGAGTCGTCAAATCAATCGAATAGGAAAAACGCCAGAAAAGCCGATCTCCATTTCAGTCATTTCAATGGCATCGCCATCGTGCATGCCAATGCATTTGCATGGAGGGGACGGCTTTTGCAACCCAACTACAAGGAGCCATTTGTCCCATGAAAATCGGAAAAAC
>DAIOET010000111.1:0-11300 GCA_036746135.1 Cupriavidus sp. | reverse complement strand
GGCCGCCTGACCCGCTTTTCGCCAGACTGGAGCCCGCGATACATGCGGCCCGAAACGATGGCCGCCGCCGCGCGCTATGTGGAACTGGCGCGCGCCAACGGCATGACGGGCGCCACACTCGCACTGGCCTGGTGCTATTCGCGCTGGTTCGCCCATAGCACCATCATCGGCGCCACCGACCTTGACCAGCTCAAGGAAAACATCGATGCGAGGGACGTGAAACTGTCCGATGAAGTGGTGTCGGCCATTGAGCGCATTCACGCCGAAATTCACAATCCGGCGCAATAATTTGCGGCACACCCTCCTTAGGAAGGTGTTTTTCAGCAGGATATGCCGCCATGCAGCACCAAAAGCGCTCCCAGCGGAGGCGGGAAATGGTATGCTCGCAGGCTTCGCGCCGTCGTATCCGATGCGACCACGCGCGCGCCCGAAAGCTGCCGCCGGGCGCGCCGCGTCCGCAACCGGACCGTCGGGCCGCCCAGCAGTACAGGTGACTGCCGGCGCCCGCCAGGACGGCTGTCGTATCCATTGCGGCTGACTGACTGAAAAGCACCGATCCTTCGGGGGAGAACAACTACATGCTGCGTCTCAAGGCATCCACCACCCAGTCCATCCTCGGCAGCGCCGTTGCGCTGGCTCTGCTCTACGGCGGCGCCGTGCAGGCCCAGACGGCCACCGTGAAGGTCCTGTCGATCGTGGACCACCCGGCGCTCGACGCCATCCGCGACGGCGTGCGCGACGAACTGAAGACTGCCGGCTACGACGCCGACAAGAACCTGAAGTGGGAATACCAGAGCGCCCAGGGCAACCCGGGCACCGCCGCCCAGATCGCCCGCAAGTTCGTGGGCGACCAGCCGAGCGCGATCGTGGCCATCGCCACGCCGTCGGCCCAGGCCGTTGTGGCCGCCACCAAGTCCGTGCCCGTGGTGTATTCGGGCGTGACCGACCCGGTGGCCGCGCAGCTCGTGAAGAGCTGGGGCGCATCGGGCACCAACGTGACCGGCGTGTCGGACAAGCTGCCGCTGGACAAGCAGGTGTCGCTGATCAAGCGCGTGGTGCCGAAGGCCAAGACCGTCGGCATGGTCTACAACCCGGGTGAAGCCAACTCGGTCGTGGTGGTCAAGGAACTGAAGGACCTGCTGGCCAAGCAAGGCATGTCGCTGAAGGAAGCGGCCGCCCCGCGTACCGTGGACATCGGCCCGGCCGCCAAGAGCCTGATCGGCAAGGTCGACGTGATCTACACGAACACCGACAACAACGTGGTGTCGGCCTATGAGTCGCTGGTCAAGGTGGCCAACGAGTCGAAGATCCCGCTGGTGGCTGCCGATACCGACAGCGTCAAGCGTGGCGCCATCGCCGCGCTGGGCATCAACTACGGCGACCTGGGCCATCAGACCGGCAAGGTCGTGGTGCGCATCCTGAAGGGCGAGAAGCCGGGCGCGATTGCGTCGCAGACTTCGGACAACCTTGAACTGTTCGTGAACACGGGCGCCGCCGAGAAGCAAGGCGTGACGCTGTCGCCGGACCTGGTCAAGGAAGCCAAGACCGTCATCAAGTAATACCGCTGGATGCCGCGCGCCCTACCCTGCGGTGCGCGGCCCGAAGCGCCCCCAATGGCCCTATCCGGGCCGGCCGGACGGCCTGCAAAGGATTCCCCCCATGTCCCTGTTTTCCCTGCTGGGTGCCCTGGAGATCGGTCTGATCTTCAGCCTTGTGGCACTCGGGGTGCTGATTTCGTTCCGCATCCTCAACTTCCCCGACCTGACCGTCGATGGCAGCTTTCCGCTTGGCGGCGCGGTCGCCGCGACGCTGATCTCCGCCGGCCAGGACCCGTTCGTGGCTACGATCGTGGCCATCTTCGCCGGCGCCATTGCCGGCTGGATCACGGGCTGGCTCAACGTGCGCCTGAAGATCATGGATCTGCTGGCCAGTATCCTGATGATGATCGCGCTGTACTCGGTCAACCTGCGCATCATGGGCCGCCCCAACGTGCCGCTGATCACCGAGCCGACGATCTTCACGATCCTGCAGCCCGAATGGATGCCCGACTACGTGCTGCGCCCGCTGGTGCTGTTCGTCGTGGTGATCATCGCCAAGCTGGCGCTGGACTGGTTCTTCTCGTCGCAACTCGGACTGGCGATGCGCGCAACCGGCGCCAACCCGCGCATGGCGCGCGCCCAGGGCGTGCCCACTGGCCGGGCCACGCTGGCCGGGATGGCGCTGTCGAACGCCCTGGTCGCCCTGGCGGGCGCGCTGTTTGCCCAGACGCAAGGCGGCTCCGACATCTCGATGGGTATTGGCACGATCGTCATTGGCCTGGCCGCGGTGATCATCGGCGAAACGATTATTCCGGCACGCCGTCTGGTGTACGTCACGCTGGCAGTGGTGGTCGGTGCGATCCTGTACCGCTTCTTCATCGCGCTGGCGCTGAACTCGGAATTCATCGGCCTCAAGGCACAGGATCTGAACCTCGTGACCGCCGCCCTGGTGACGCTGGCGCTGGTGCTGCCCGCCACGCGCAAGAAGCTGTTCGCCCGCAAGAACGGAGGTGCCTGAGATGTTGCGCGCTGAAAACCTGAAGCTCACCTTCAATCCGGGCACCCCTATCGAGAACCGTGCGCTGCGCGGCCTGAGCCTGGAGATTCCAGCCGGCCAGTTCGTGGCAGTGATCGGTTCCAACGGCGCCGGCAAGTCGACCTTCCTGAACGCCGTCAGCGGCGACACGATGGTGGATAGCGGCCGCATCATGATCGATGACATCGACGTGACGCGCCAGCCCGCCTGGGATCGCGCCCATCTGGTGGCACGCGTATTCCAGGACCCGATGGCCGGCACCTGCGAGGCGCTGACGATCGAAGAGAACATGGCGCTGGCGATGGCACGCGGTTCGCGCCGCGGCTTCCGGCCGGCACTGAACAAAGGATCGCGCGAGCTGTTCCGCGACAAGCTGCGCCTGCTGAACCTGGGACTGGAAAACCGCCTGACAGACCGCATCGGCCTGCTCTCCGGCGGCCAGCGCCAGGCGGTGAGCCTGCTGATGGCATCTCTGCAGCCGTCGCGCATTCTGCTGCTCGACGAGCACACGGCGGCGCTGGATCCGAAGACCGCTGCGTTCGTGCTGGAACTGACCGCGCGCATCGTCGAGGAAAGCCAGCTGACGACGATGATGGTCACGCACTCGATGCGCCAGGCGCTGGACTATGGCCAGCGCACGGTGATGCTGCACCAGGGCCAGGTCGTGCTCGATGTCTCGGGCGACCAGCGCAAGGGCCTCGATGTGCCCGACCTGCTCAAGATGTTCGAGCAGACGCGGCACGAGCAGCTGGATGACGATGCACTGCTGCTGAGCTGAGCTGAGCTGAGCTGAGCTGAGCTGAGCTGAGCTGAGCGACGCCGGTGTGATTACGGCGTACTCCCCTCTCTCGCCAAGCGCGGGAGAGGGGATTCACTCAGTCGTTTAGACCGTTCCCGCTTTATCCAGCCATTTCGTAAGCTGGTCCGTCACCGCCGTGCTCGAAAACGAGCAGCTGTCCTGCGCGAAGACCGCCGACATTTCCATGCGGCGAAGCAATTCCTCCATCGCCTGACCGAATACCGGCGGCAGCGTCAGCGACGTTGCCGATGCACGCCAGCGTGCGATCAGTTCGCCGACCGGCAACGTGCCCGCCAGATGTGCATCCAATGCCTGGCGCATCACCGCCAGCGTTTCCTGATTGGCGCTCATGACCGCGCCCTCCTTTCTTTGTAAAGCTCGCGGAACGTGCGACCGCTTGGGGCCAGCATGTCGCGTGTGTCAGTCCATCCCTTGCCTGCCATCGGCAGGTTCGCAATCAGCTTGCTGCGTCCCCCCATGCGGGAAAGGATACGCGCGCCCATCCGTGTGAGGAACGCATAAAGATCGGGACGGCGCGCCACGTAGCCCCAGGCCTGCAACGCCAGACGCTCCTGCCACGGACGCAGATGGCGTTCCATCTGCTTTTCGCGCAATTTGCGCAGCAGGTCGGACAACGGAATCGATGCCGGGCATACGCGATTGCATTCGCCGCACAGCGTGGCGGCCTGCGGCAGGTCCACCGCATTGGCCAGGCCGACGTAGCTGGGTGTCAGCACGCTGCCCATCGGGCCGGGATAGACCCAGCCATAGGCATGCCCGCCGATCTTCTGGTACACGGGACAGTGATTCATGCAGGCGCCGCAGCGGATACAGCGCAGCATTTCCTGAAATTCCCCGCCGATCAGGCCGCTGCGACCGCCATCGACGATCACAAAATACATGTGCTCCGGGCCGTCCTGCTCGCCTGGCGCGCGCGGTCCGGTCAGGATCGAAAAGTAGTTCGAGATCGCCTGCCCGGTGGCCGAGCGCGGCAGCAGCCGCATCACGGTGGCCAGGTCTTCCAGCGTCGGCAGCACTTTCTCGATGCCCGTCACGGCCACATGCACGCGCGGCATGATCGTGCACATGCCTTCGTTGCCTTCGTTTGTGACCACGGCCACCGAGCCGGTTTCGGCGATGATGAAATTGCCACCGGTCACGCCCATGTCCGCCGACAGGAATTCAGGGCGCAGCACCTCGCGCGCTTCGCGCGTCATCTCGGGGATGTCGGTCAGGCGCGGCTTGTTGTGGACCTTGGCAAACAGGTCGGCGATTTCGTCCTTGTCCTTGTGGATCACCGGGGCAATGATGTGCGACGGCGGCTCGGCATCGTTGATCTGCAGGATGTACTCGCCCAGATCGGTCTCGATGCTCTGCACGCCCATCTCGCCCAGCACCTGGTTCAGCCGCATCTCCTCGGTCACCATCGACTTGCTCTTGATGACCTTCTTCACGCCGTGCTTCTGCGCGATATCGGCTACGAGCTTCGCCGCGTCGGCCGTGGTTTCGGCAAACAGCACGGTGGCGCCGCGCTTTGTGGCATTTTCCTCGAAGGTGGCCAGCCAGACGTCGAGGTTTTCCAGCGCGCGATTACGGCGCTCTTTCAGCGCGGCACGCGTGGCATCGAAGTCGATATCGCGGATCGCATCGGCCCGTGCCGTGACGAATTTCGTGGAAAGCTTCTTGAGGTTCTGCTGCAGGCGCTGGTCAGCGAGCTTTTGCCCGGCGCGCGCCTTGAATTCCATGCTGTGCACTTGCATCGTGGGGGCTCTCGGTTGGGGCTATCGGTGAGGCACTCTGTCTTCGGCGCGCATCATGCGTCGCCGGCCAGCACTTGCGCAATATGGAGCACGCGCGTCTGCGAATCGCCGGAGCGGCGCAGCCGGCCTTCGATATTGAGCATGCAGCCCAGATCGCCCAGCACCACGGCATCGGCGCCGCTCGCCTTGATGTTGGCACACTTCTCGTCAACGATCGCCGTTGAGATATTGCCGTACTTGACCGAGAAGGTACCGCCGAACCCGCAGCAGGCTTCGCAATCCTTCATTTCGGTCAACTGCACGTTGGGCAGCTTGCCCAGCAACGCGCGCGGTTGCTGCTTGACCCCAAGTTCGCGCAGACCCGAGCATGAATCGTGATAGGTGATGTGGCCAGCGAAACTGGAGTCGAGCTTGTCCAGTTTCGCCACGTTGACCAGGAAATCGGTCAGTTCGAATACGCGTTCGCGCAGGCGCTCGTAGCGTCCGTTGAGTTCGGGATCGTCGCGCAACAGGTCGTGGTAGTGATGGCGAATCATGCCGCCGCAAGATCCCGATGGCACGACCACATAGTCGAACATCTCGAACTCGCGCAGAAATTTCTCCGCCAGGTCGCGCGACACGGTGCGCTCGCCCGAGTTGTACGAGGGCTGGCCGCAGCACGTTTGCGCCTCGGGAACCATTACCTCGTAGCCCGCTGATTCGAGCAGCTTCAGCACCGAGAACCCGATTTCGGGACGCATGAGGTCCACCAGACAGGTGGCGAACAGTCCGATTCGCATGACTTCCCTTTTCCAGACCCTGAAACCTCGCAATTATGCCCCGCCACTACCATGCTGCGGGCATCGGGCGCCGCAATCCTATTCATCGTGGTGATAAAAGAGGCTCATGCATGTCATGGCAAAAGCCACTATCCGTGGAAGGAAATCTCGGAAATCACGTTTCACCAGTTGAAATTTTCACGATGCGAGATAGAATCAGGCAACCGCTTAATATGCCGCACGGCAACATTTTCCCTATGGCAGAAATGGCAGAAGCAGACAAGGCGCCTGGCAAGACCTCGATCCAGGTGATCGAGCGCATGATGACGCTGCTCGACGCGCTGGCCCAGCACGCCGACCCCGTCAGCCTGAAGGAGCTGTCGCTGGCCACTGGCCTGCACCCTTCCACTGCGCACCGCATCCTGAACGACATGGTGGCATGCCGCTTTGTCGACCGTTCCGACCCCGGCAGCTACCGCCTGGGCATGCGCCTGCTCGAACTGGGCAATCTGGTGAAGGCGCGCCTGTCGGTGCGTGACGCTGCGCTGGCACCGATGCGCGCACTGCACCGCGTGACCGGTCAGACCGTGAACCTGTCGGTGCGCCAGGGCGACGAGATCGTCTATATCGAGCGCGCCTACAGCGAACGCTCCGGCATGCAGGTGGTGCGTGCCATCGGCGGCCGCGCCCCGCTGCACCTGACGTCGGTCGGCAAGTTGTTCCTGGCCGCCGATGAAGCACCGCGTGTGCGCAACTACGCCACGCGTACTGGCCTGGCTGGCCATACGCGCACGTCGATCACCGACCTTGCCAAGCTCGAGCGCGAGCTAAGCTGGGTGCGATCGAACGGCTATGCACGCGACAACGAAGAACTGGAACTGGGCGTGCGCTGCATTGCCGCGGGGATCTACGACGATTCGCGCCGGCTCGTGGCGGGCCTGTCGTTGTCGGCACCGGCTGACCGCCTGCAGGACAGCTGGCTGCAGAATCTGAAGGACACCGCGCTGCAGATTTCACGCGGCATGGGCTACGTGGCCGAACCTACGGCCTGATTCGCGCCAGTCCCTTCGCCTGGTAAAAAAAGAACGCGCCGGGGGCGTCAGCCCCACGGCGCGTTTTCCATGCGCAACGGCAACAGCTCAGGTGCCGTGCGACTGCTGCGATACCAGGACCGCCGCAGGGGCTCTAGGACCCTGCGTAAGATTGGGCGTTGAAGGAAAAGGGCGCGGCTGGCCCCCTGCCGACGGCGGTTGATGCTCCAGCCAGTTGCGCACGCGCGTGGCATCGGCAAAGCGCGACAGCTTGCCCACCGAATCCAGGAACACCATCACCACGTTCCGGTCGTTCACGCGCGTCTGCATCACCAGGCACTGACCGGCTTCCGAGATATAGCCGGTCTTCTGCAGGCCAATGTCCCAGCTGCCGCCGCGCACCAGACGGTTGGTGCTGACGTAATGCATCGTGCGGCCCGACACGCTCACTTCATGTTCGGGTTGCGTCGAAAACTCGCGGATGGTCGGATTGCGATAAGCCGCATTGACCAGGCGCGCCAGGTCCATCGCGCTGGATACGTTGCTGCTCGACAGGCCGCTCGAATCGACGAAGTGGCTGTCATTCATGCCCAGCTCGCGCGCCTTCTTGTTCATCGCCCCAACAAATGCCGGCAAGCCGCCCGGATAGCTGCGACCCAGCACCGAAGCGGCGCGGTTTTCCGAAGACATCAGCGCCAGCAGCAGCATCTCGTGGCGCGTCAGCGTCGTGCCAAAGCGCAGGCGCGAGCTGCTGTGCTTCTCGGTGTCGCGGTCGTCTTCGCTCACCGTCAGCATTTCATCCATCGGCAGGCGCGAGTCCATCACCACCAGCGCGGTCATCAGCTTGGTGATCGATGCGATTGGCAGCACCGCGGTCGGATTTTTCTGGAACAACACCTCGTTGGTGTTCTGGTCCATCACCAGCGCCACCGACGAACGCAGCGACAGCGCGTCTTCCGTGTCTCGCAGGCCCATCGCCTCACCCAGCGACGGCTTGGCCGGAGTAAACGCCGCGCGTACTGGCGCCGCGTGGCTGGCAACGACGGTTCGCTTGCCGTTCTTGACGACGATCACCTTGCGGGGTGACGCAGTCGCGCTCGAGGAAGCTACCTTTTTGGTGGATTTAGAAACTTTTTCGGTCTTTTTCGCCGACGTTTTAGCCGCAGTCGACTTCGTCGCTGCGTACGTGGCCGGCGCGGCCATCAAGGCAACCGACACCAGCGCCGTCGTGGCGAAGGCGGTCAGTTGGGGAAAGCCGAAGAGTCGGGACATGAAGGAATCGGTCCGGAACATGATCTGTTCAGCGCGGATTTGGAATGGCGCTAGTGTAGGAAATTAACAAATTCTTAGCAAGATTAATGACTTACAACAGCTCTTTAAAGTTTGTATCGCAAACATTTCCACATTGCGGAATAAGAGCTACAGAAGTCACATCTATGCCGACGCAAATACAACAGTTTCAACCTGTCGAGCCTCAGGAGTCACGCCGGCAACATCGTCGACGATGCGTGACGACGCTACCCTCTACGGCGTGCCTGGTATCGTCGATAACGGTCTGCATGGCGGAATCCTTATATCGATCAGGGCAAATCAGGAGAGGAAACGCACGAACCCGCTTACCGGTTCACGCTCGGTCGTCAATTGATTGGCCGTCGCGGTCCGATCCGCATAGCCAAGCGACATACCGCAAACCACCATTTCCTCTTCGGTCAGCCTCAACTGCTCCTTGATGATCGCGTGGAACTGCGTGAACGCCGCCTGCGGGCAGGTATCCAGGCCGCGCGCGCGTGCCGCCACCATGATGCTCTGCAGGAACATGCCGTAGTCGAGCCAACTGCCCTGCTCCATGATCCGGTCGATCGTGAAAATCAGGCCGACAGGCGCATCGAAGAAACGGAAATTTCGCGCGTGCTGCTCATGCATGCGCGACTTGTCCTCGCGCCGGATCTCCAGCAGGCTGTACAGGTCCCAGCCAACCTTGCGGCGGCGCGACAAATACGGATCGACCCATTCGCGCGGATAGTAGGGATACTCCTCGCGATACTTCGCATCGCGCTCAGGATCGTCATAGGCAGCCAGCACGTCCGCGCAGAAACGCACCTTTGCGTCGCCCGACAGGACGTAGACCTTCCACGGCTGCGTGTTCGTGCCCGACGGCGCCCGGCTGGCAACCGCAAGAATTTCCTCAATGGTCTCGCGCGGCACTGGTGTATCCAGGAAGGCGCGGACCGAACGGCGTGTCGTGATGGCGCGATCGACAATCGCAGCGTCATCTGCGTTCGACATGCTCTGTAGTCTCCTTAGGTTCTGTTCAGGCTCTGTTCAAGCCCTGTTCATTCTGGCTGGCCCACGACCAGCGCCTGCAATGCCTGGCGCAACGCCGGCGGCAATGCCACTGGCCTGCGCGTTTCGCGGTCCACGTACACGTGCACGAAATGCCCCTGTGCCGCCGCGACATCGTCGTCATTGCGGAACAACCCCACTTCATAGCGCACGCTCGAATTGCCCAGCTTCGCCACGCGCAATCCCGCCACAACCGTATCGGGGAAGCTCAGCGACGAGAAGTAGTTGCACTGCGTCTCGATGACGAGGCCAATCGTTGCGCCTTGCTCGAAGTCGAGAACGCCTTCCCGGATCAGATACGTGTTTACGACGGTGTCAAAATAACTGTAGTAGACAACGTTGTTTACGTGGCCATAGACATCGTTATCCATCCAACGTGTGGTGATGGGCTGTAAGTGCGCATACGCACCGCGGCGATCGGGTTCGGATTTCATCGGAAGCGTTCCTGGACAGCAACGGGTGAACACGGATTAGCGCTGCCGCAGCCACACGGGAGGACCGTATGAGCGCACGGCAGACCACAAGGTTCCCAAGATTTTGCGATGCACGAAACGTGCATCATGCAGCCGCCACGGTAGCGTGGGATGCGGCGCGGCCATCCAGCACGCGATAGCGCGCGTGATACCCGGCAGCGAGCCTGACAGTTTGCGTGTGCACGGCCACCGTGTTCTCGATCCGATTGCCATATCCGCCTGCCATCGCCACGGCAATCGGCAGGCGTTGCGACAAGGCGAAATCGAACACCATCGTGTCGCGCCGGGCCAGTCCCGCCATCGTCAGGCGCAAGCGTCCCAGCCGGTCATCCTCATGCGGATCGGCGCCGGCCAGATAGATCAGGAGGTCGGGGGCGAAGCGCGCCTTCAACGTGTCGAGCGCATTCGCCAGCGCGGCGGCATAGCCGTCGTCATCGCAGCCATCGGGGAGCCCGACATCCAGATCGCTGGCTTCCTTCCGGAATGGATAGTTCTTCTCGCCGTGCAGCGACAGGGTGAACACGGTGGGGTCGTCGCGCAGGATCGATGCGGTGCCGTTGCCCTGGTGGACATCGAGGTCGATCACCGCGACGCGACGCACATGGCCGTCGCGCTGCAGTTGGCGCGCGGCAATCGCGGCATCGTTGAACACGCAGAAGCCACCGCCCTTATCGGCATAAGCGTGATGGGTGCCGCCGGCCAGGTTGACGGCAATTCCCTGCATCAGCGCGGTGCGGCATGCGGCGATCGTGGCGCCCGCAGACCTGCGCGAGCGCTCCACCATCTCATGCGACCAGGGAAAGCCGATCTCGCGCTGGCGTGCCGCGTCGAGTTGCCCGGTCGAAACGTCGGCGATATAGCTGGCGGTATGGGCCAGCGCCAACGCATCGTCACCAGCGCGCGGCGCTTCGTGCAATTGCAGCTCCGGCACCTCGCGCACCACGGCATCACGCAGCATGCTGTATTTGCGCATGGGAAACCGATGGCCGGGTGGCAGCGGCAGGACGAAGTGGTCAGCGTAGAAAGCTAGCATCAGGCGGGGGGCGCTCGGGGGTCAGGGCCTGCAAGTGATGCGCAAACATCATATGCCGACCGGACAGTCAGCGATGGTAGCACTGTGAACGCGCCGGCGTGGCGGGCGCGGTGAAACGCCCGTTTTTCTCGCGCCGCACCACTCGTTTTACGCCCTCCCTAGATCGGGATAAACCCTTACCAGAGGCCGGATAGTGGCCCTCACTGCCTTTCCTGGCACCTTTCTCCCACTATTTTTTGTGCGACGCACAAAAACCGCTTGACTCCCATCGCCGAATTCTTAGAATTGGAATTGTTGCGGCGCATCAAAGCGCTGAGCCTCTCGGAAAGAGCGTTCAGCATCGCGCCGATGAACACGAAGGTACGCTCGGGCTGGCCGGACATAGAAGTCATGGCTTTGACATCTGGGCGGCTTAATTTCACTCTGCTTGACCTTGAAGTTCACCACTGGAGACCAGCAATGATCCTGACCCCTGAACAAGTTGCAGCTGCACAAAAAGCCAACCTCGAGACCCTGTTCGGTCTGACCT
>DAIOET010000110.1:0-11400 GCA_036746135.1 Cupriavidus sp. | reverse complement strand
CCTTGACATGGTGGGGGTCGTTGGTTCGAGTCCAATCGAGCCTACCAACGCACAAACGCAAAACGGACGGTCGCCATTCCTGGCACCGTCCGTTTTTGCTTTCGGTGATTTCAAGGAGCGCTTCCATGATCCAGACGAGCCAGGTATTCAAGGACAACCTCGCCCAGTTGCCCGCCATCGACGGCATCGCACGCATCGACCTGCTCGATACCCAGGGCACGGTCGTGGCGAGCATCGAAAACGTGCAAGGCAAGCAAGGCTCGCTCGCCGTGTACAACTACCTGCAGCAGACCTTCGGCACGCTCGACGCCAAGGCCGCCGAACACGGCCTGGCCGTTTTTGCGGAACACACGGCCGATGCCCGCAACCGTCCGGGCGCGCACCCGAACGTCGACCGCCTGCTCGCCATCGTGGCGGGTGGCGACGCCCTGCGGGTCCAGGTCACCAAAGCCTGAGGCGCTGCCGCTCCGCACGGAACGGAGTAGAGTGACCAAGGGAATCGGGCCCGCCCGGATGACTGGGCCCCGCGTTCACTTGGAGGGGACATGGACGAAGCCACCATCGTCACCGTAACCGTGCAGGACAACGGCCCGTTGCGCATCAAGGGGCCGGTCAGGATCGTGACCCCGTCCGGTGCGGCGTTCACATTCGAAGGCGATCAGGTCTGGTTGTGCCGATGCGGACACTCGGACACCAAGCCCTTCTGCGACGGCTCGCACAAGCGCAAGGGGTTCTCCAGCATCCCGCAGCCTCCTCAGCCCTGACGGCGGCGTCTGACACGCCCAAAGAAAAAGCGGCCCCTCGGGGCCGCTTTCTTTTGCCTCAACGCCGGATCAGTGCGCGGTTGCCTCACCCGCGCCAATACCGGTTTCCGAACGCAGTTCCTGCGCTTCGAACCCGGCCTTGTCCAGCAGGGCACGCCTCGACTTGTCGGTCACCGAGAACAGCCAGATGCCGACGAAACCGATCGTCATCGAGAACAGCGCCGGCGACGTGTAGGGGAACGGCGCGCTCTTGAAGTGGAACACATCCACCCACACCGCTTGCGACAGCACCGTCAGGATCACGGCGGAGATCAGGCCCAGGAAGCCGCCGATCATCGCACCGCGCGTGGTGCAGCCCTTCCACAGCACCGACAGGAACAGCACCGGGAAGTTGGCCGACGCCGCTACCGCGAATGCCAGCGAGACCATGAACGCAATGTTCTGCTTCTCGAACACGATGCCGAGCACCACGGCAACGATGCCAAGCACGACGGTCGTCATCTTCGATACACGCAGCTCCATCGCACTCGTTGCCTTGCCGTGCTTGAAGACGGTCTGGTACAGGTCATGCGACACCGCCGACGCACCGGCCAGCGTCAGGCCCGCCACGACCGCCAGGATCGTCGCGAAAGCCACCGCCGAGATAAAGCCGAGGAACACGTTGCCACCCACTGCGCTGGCCAGGTGCACGGCCGCCATGTTGACGCCGCCCAGCAACTTGCCACTGCCGTCCTGGAAGCTGGCGTTGGTACCGACCAGCACGATCGCGCCGAAACCGATGATGAACGTGAGAATGTAGAAGTACCCGATCCACGTGGTGGCCCAGAACACCGACTTGCGCGCCTCCTTGGCGTTGGGCACCGTGAAGAAGCGCATCAGGATGTGCGGCAGGCCAGCAGTGCCGAACATCAGCGCGATGCCGAACGAGATGGCCGAGATCGGGTCCTTGATGAAGTTGCCCGGACTCATGATCGAATCCTTCTTGGCGTGCACCTCGACGGCCTTGGCGAACAGTTCCTCGGGGCTGAAGTGATACTGGGCCAGCACCATGAACGCCATGAACGAAGCACCGCCCAGCAGCAGGCACGCCTTGATGATCTGCACCCAAGTGGTTGCCGTCATGCCGCCGAACAGCACATAAATCATCATCAGCGCGCCGACGATGACCACGGCCACCCAGTATTCAAGCCCGAACAGCAGCTTGATCAGCTGTCCCGCGCCCACCATCTGCGCGATCAGGTAGAACGCCACCACCACGAGCGTTCCCGATGCGGCAAACGCGCGGATCGGTGCCTGCTTGAAGCGGTACGCGGCCACATCCGCGAACGTGAAGCGGCCGAGGTTGCGCAGCCGCTCCGCCAGCAGGAACGTGATGATGGGCCAGCCCACCAGGAAGCCGATCGAATAGATCAGTCCGTCGTAGCCGCTGGTGTAGACCGCGGCCGAGATGCCCAGGAACGACGCCGCCGACATGAAATCGCCCGCGATGGCCAGACCATTCTGGAAACCGGTGATGCCCCCGCCCGTATAGAACGTCGCCGCGGACTTGGTCTTCTTGGCCGCCCACTTGGTGATGAACAGGGTGCCGATGACGAACACCACGAACATGCCGATGGCCGTCCAGTTGGTCGGCTGCTTGACGGCCTGGCCCATGTCGCCGCCCGCCGCGAAAGCGGTGGCGGACAGCAGCAGCGCCGCGCAGGCGGCGGCTACGGATACGTGACGGGAATTCATGCCACCTCCTGCTTGATCCGGTCGGTCAGATCGTCATACACGCGGTTGGCATGACGCACATAGAGGCCGGTGATGATCACGGTAAAGAGAATCACGAACAGGCCGATTGGCATGCCCCACGTCATCACGCCCTGACCAACCCGAGTGGCCAGCAGTTCCTTGTCGAACGCAATCAGCAGCACGTAGCCGTAGTAGACCACCAGCATCACGGCCGTCAGCAGCCACCCCAGCCTGCCACGCCGGCGCACCAGCTCGCGATACTGGCGGCTGGCCTTCAGTTTTTCGATCAGATCGTCTTGCATCGTTGTCTCCTGCATATCTTTGCATTGACCATGCGTGTGCCGCGCATGGCATGGCTACAAGGTAATGCGCGCCGCTTACCCGGTTCTTACACGGCGGCAACAACGATGCGGGGGTAAACGCCTAGCTTATGCGCCGCATGGGCTTTCCACACCACTGTCGCGGCTTGCAGGTCGGCCCGGTTTTGTATAGGCTATCAACTACGATTCATAGCATCCTAGTTAGCGAGTTCATCATGTCGTTTATCAGCACCGGGGTCGAATACGGACTGCACTGCCTGCTGTACCTGAGCCGATCCCATGCGGCCGTCGAAGAAGCCAGCGTGCGTGACCTGGCGGAACTGCAGGGCATCCCCGTCGATTACGTGGCCAAGCTGTTTACCAAGCTGGCCAAGGCCGATCTGGTAGTGGCCACCGAAGGCGTGCGGGGTGGCTTCCGGTTGGCTCGCGCGGCCGAGCGCATCTCGGTACACGATGTGGTCGTGGCCATCGATGGCGACAAGCCGCTGTTCGACTGCCGCGAAATCCGCAGCCGCTGCGCCGTGTTCGACGATGCACCGCCGACCTGGGCCACGCGCGGCGTGTGCTCGATCCACGCCGTCATGCAATCGGCTGAAAAGGCCATGCGCGCCGAACTGAAGCAGCAGACCCTGGCGGACCTGGCACAGCGCACCATCGACAAGGCGCCAGCCAGCTACGGACCGCAGGTCGTGCACTGGCTCACGGATCGCGCGGCCAACCGGCGCGGCGAGAAAGAGGAAGCGGCACCGGCCAAGGTGCGCAAGCGCGGCTGATTCCTGCTGATTTTTCCAGCACAAAAAAAAGGGCGATCGATGTGATCGCCCCTTCTTCATTACGCTTCCGGAAACGGCATTACGCCACTACGATCCGAAGCGGGTCCGCCGATGCAAGCGCCTCCGCGCGGTCCGCGCTGGGCGGGTAGATCCATTCCGTATTGATCTTCGTCTTCAGTGCCTTGGCTTCTGCACCGACCAGCTTCACCTGACGGTCCCAGCCTTCGGTGTAGACCGCGCCCCACGGGCCGAGGTCAAGGCAGGTCACATATTTCGGCTGGCTGTACGCAATCTGAGCCTGACCGAGCAGGTCGGCCGCCACATTATGGCCGGCCGAGCGGCCCAGGTTCATCGCATGCTGGCATGACATCATCGCGAAGTTGCCGGCGTCATCCACAGCGGCATAAGCGACGTCGCCCGTGGCATAGACGGAGTCCACGCCCTTGACGCGCAGGTGGCTATCCACGTGCAGACGGCCAAAGTTGTCGCGTTCGGCGGGAATCTGCGCGGTCAGCGCGCTGGCTCGCGCACCGGCGGTCCACACTACCGTGGCGGCATCGATGCGCTCGCCACTTTCCAGCATGACGCCATCGGCGTCCACGGTGGCAACACCCGAGCCGAGCTTCCACGTCACGCCCAGTTCGGTCAGCGCCTGCGTGATAACGGGGCGCGGGCCCGCGCCGAGATCGGGGCCGATTTCGCTATTGCGCTCGACCACGATCACGCGCACATCGGCGCCCTCGCCCAGTACCTCACGCAGGCGGGCAGGCATTTCCGCCGCCGTTTCGATGCCGGTGAAGCCGCCTCCCGCCACCACCACGGTATTGCGCGCGACGCTGGCCGGGCGCTTTGCCAGGCTTTCGAGATGCTCTTCCAGCCGTGCCGCATCGGCAATCTGGTCGACGTTGAATGCATGCGCATCCAGCCCCGGAATCTGCGGCCGGAACAAGCGGCTGCCGGCCGCCAGCACCAGGCGGTCATAGGCGATCGTCTGATGCGAAGTGTCGGCGCCCACGCCCTGCACTTCCACCTTTCGCGCTTCCACATCGATCCGCTCCACCATGCCGCGGATGAACTTCACGCCCACGGCGCGGAAGATTTCCTGCAACGGCGCCTTCATGCCAGCCGGGTTCTGCTCGTAGAGACGCGGCCGCACATGCAGCTCAGGCTCCGGCGCCACCAGAGCGATCTCCACATCGGTGCGCCCCACCTGATCCAGCAACCGCGCCGAAGCCAGCGCGCTCCACATGCCGGCAAAGCCAGCGCCAATCACAAGAATTCGTTTCGACATCTTCAGACTCCTGGGTCAATCCCTCGTTGGTTCCACGGCGTTCGACTGCCGATTGCGGCGGCAAGGCTGTACCTGCCGCTGCCCAATCACCAGCCTAACTACGATTCTATGAGTCGTAGTTTGAAACGTGCAAGGTTTTTTTCAATGACCCGTCATCGCGTCGGGGAATTCCGACTTCAGCTTGCACACTTCTCCGCCCATGACCTAAGCTTACTCCGACTCGACGAGTCGTAGTTTAAAGATCAAGGAGAGCATCATGAAGCAGGTGAACTGGATTGGTATCTTGAGTGCGGCAGCCGTGCTGGCTGCCGGTATCGCCGCATGGGCGGCTGGCAATGAGAGTGCGCGCGTGGTGGATTCCACGACGCCGTCCCTGGTGGCGGGGCGTGACCTTACCGGGGTCTCGGCGCCGCCGGGGCTGACCAACTCCGCCGGGGACGAGGGCGATGCCAGCAAGGCATCGGGACCGCCGCGCAAGTCGGTCCGCTCGATGGCATGACGGGCTGGCGTGACGGGCAGCCATGCGCAACCCGCGGGTAGGCGCACTGGCTGCCTGGCTCGCGGATCAGCGCATCTTGCCGATGACCGCCTTCATTTCGTCTTCGGTGAAGGCCCGCAGTGTTTGCGTATGAACATTGCCCTGCGCACCGATGGTCAGACCAAAGGCCGTGACGGCCGCGTCGTCCGGTCCTTCGAGCGTCAGGATCACGTCGTATTTGCCTAGCGTCCAGAACACATCGGTCACCTTCACGCCGAACTGCGGCGCCATTTCACGAACGGCCGCGGCGCGTTTTGTGGTGTCCTTGACACTGCGTATGCCCTGGTCTGTAAAGCTTGCGAGTACGATGTATCGAGTCATGGTGAACCTCCGACAGGTAGAGAATCGGACGCCGTCCGGATATTGCGGACGGTGGCTCGTGGCTTCTGAGCGGTACCGGACAGGCGTCTGTGCGCGCCAGGCCTGACGAAGAGGAGCGATTTCGCGCGCGTGTCGCGGCGGCTTCGCTCGGGAGCATGGGCAAACCCATGCCGATGCAATTTGTGCGCCACTGGCGGTGGCAGGCCGACTGACGGCACGTGGCCGCATCCGCACGTGCGGATTTCGTGCGCAGTGGTTGCAGGGTTGAAACGTCGGGCTAGGTCCTCGCGGGACCGGGACACGCCTTGAGCCCGATCCAGACCACGCCGATCACGATGTTCACCGGCACACTCAGCGCACCGGGGACGTAGAAAATGGCGGACAGCGCCGGAGCGCGCATCAGCACCTCGACCGCGCCCCCCATTCCATACAGCAGCAATCCGCACCAGAGCCAGCGCCGCATGTAGGTGAGCAGCCAGTGCGCGCGCGACTGATTGAAACGCCAGGCTGCCGCCCGCGCCATCAGGTCACCGCGACTGACATCCTTGAACAGCCAGTCGAAGAAGAAGTAGCGATACAGCAGGGTGCGAAAGGCAAGCTCTTGCATGGCGGTTCCTAGTCGCGCAAAGACCATGCCCGCAGCGCCTGGGCGCGCCGGGACTTCAATCACTGTAGCCGTTGGCGCGACGCCAGGTAACTATTTCGCGGTCGCCTTGTAAGGGCGCATCGTCACCGTTGTGCAGGAAAGAGCGCTCTCGCCGCGCGCGCGTGGCGTTTCCACGCGCGGCGCGTTCAACGCGATGCGCCGCACAGCATTAGTGCAGCGCATGCGCAAACGCTCAGGCGCCGTCGAGGAAGCGGTTGCGCTGGCCCAGGCGCGTGCCGAGCGCATCGGGCGGCAGGCTCATGCTGGCGGGGTCCACCGCTGTCGCGGACATCGGCGCGGGGGCTACGGTCGCGGCGCCGGGTGCCGGCGGCACTCCCATCTGCACGGTCTCCATCGAGCCTTTCGCGTAGGGATTGGCGGCGGCGGGTTGCTGCGCCACGTCGACGGGTGCCCCCGGCGCGGCAGGTACGGCATAGCCTGAGGGAGCGGCCTGCGCTGGCTGCATGGCGGGCGCGGCCTGCGTGGCGGGCATCGGCTGGGCCTGTTGCTGGACGGGGGCCATCTGCTGCGCAAGCAGCGGATACGACGCGACCAGCGCGCCAGCCATCAACAGGGATTTCGCCAGATGTTGCTTCATTCGATTACCTCCTGAAAAGCCCACAAACTTGGGAACGGCCACTGTAGCGTCGGGGCATCTGACAATGTGTTCCGTTTTGCAACTGTCATTTACGAGGCTTGCGGTCGACATCCATGCACGGTATGTGCGCGCGCGTGCGCCGCACGAGACCTGGGACTATGGTCCCGTTGCGGTCGCCTTACCGCCAGCTACGATGGTGGCTGACGATCCGGCGATGTGCGCCGGTGCGGAGGCAGTCATGGCCAGAACGGATTCCCGAGGACTCGCGGTATCGACGCCGCATGCGCGCTCGATCGAGCACTACGAAGCGGCACTGCACCTGCTAAATGGCTACTATGGCGACCCGCTTGCAGCCATCGACGCCGCGCTCGACAGCGACCCCGGCTTTGTGATGGGCCATGCTTTGCGCGCGGGCCTGATGGTGACCTCCGGCGATGGCACCGTGGAGCCGCTGCTACGGCACAGCGTGGAAGCCGGCGAAGCGCGGCATGCTCAGTCGAACGACCGCGAGCGCCGTCACATCGCCGCGGCACGTGCATGGCTGGACGGACAATTCGACCGCGCCGTGCGCATGTACGGCGACATCGTGATCGAATATCCGCGCGACCTCCTGGCGATACAGGTGGCCCATATCGGCGACTTCCTGCTGGGCCAGTCGTCGATGCTGCGCGACCGCATCGCGCACGCGCTGCCGCATTGGGACAGCAGCATGCCGGGCTTCGGCTACATGCTGGGCATGCAAGCCTTTGGCCTGGAGGAGATGCAGATGTATGGCCGCGCGGAGGAAACCGGACGCCGGGCCGTAGCGCGCAATCCACGTGACCCCTGGGCCGTGCATGCGGTAGCGCACGTGATGGAAATGCAGGGCAGATTGTCGGACGGCATTGCCTGGCTCGACGCCCATCGCGCGGACTGGTCCGAAGACAACATGCTGGCGGTGCACAACTGGTGGCACCTGGCGCTGTTCCAGCTCGAAGAAGACCGCGTCGACGATGTCCTCGCACTCTATGACGACCACATCAACCGGCCCGCGCCGGCCGTCGCGCTCGATCTGGTCGACGCTTCCGCGCTGCTGTGGCGCCTGCACCTGCGTGGCGTCGACGTGGGCAACCGCTGGCAGGCCGTGGCCGATGACTGGCTGGGCCGAGGTGCCGCCGGCTATTACGCGTTCAATGATGTGCACGCCATCATGGCGAGTCTTGGCGCCGGCAGGCCCGAGGCCGCCCTGGAAATGCGCGCCGCGCTGCGGCATGCGGCACAGGGCAACACGACCAACGCGATGATGTCGCGCGACGTGGGCCTGCCGGCGGCCGATGCGTTGATTGCGTTCGCACAGGGCGACTACGCAGCCACCATCGACCTGCTGCTCCCGATCCGCCTGATCGCGCACCGCTTTGGCGGCAGCCATGCACAGCGCGATGTCCTGAGCCTGACACTGATCGAAGCGGCGCTGCGTGCGGGCCGCTCCAGCCTGGCCCAGGCACTGACGGCCGAGCGGGCCGCGCTCAAGCCGATGAACCCAGGGCTGCAGACGCTGGTGCGGCGCGCCGACGCGTGCCGCACCACGCACTAGCGCACAGTCACGCGCGCCGCGCTCGTCCCTGAATCAGGGCCGTTTCACTGTCACCCGCAGGAACGTGGCGGGAATGGAAGTGGCGTCGGGCTTGCCGCTCTGGTTCTGTGCGCTGAACAGTGCTTCCAGTTCCCGCTGCAAGTCGGCCTGGCGTCCATTCGCTTCGGCCGCGGCGAATGCGTTCATGGTTGGGCCGTAGTAGTCGCGGAAGATCGCCATGAAGTCCGAGGGGGCGCCGGCATACTGGAAGACATAGGTCTCCCTGGCAAAGCCGATGTTTTCCGGCGGCACACCCGCTGCGCCAAATCGCTCGGTCACGGCCGCCTCGTTGCCCCACAGCATGGGACTGATGAACCCTTCCGGCGGCGGTGGCGAATAGGACATGCTGATCTTCAGCACCTGGGCGACGAGCGTCGGATCATTCGGAATCCAGTTACCCATCACAATGCGCCCGCCCGGCTTTGTCACGCGCACCATCTCCTTGGCCACGTCACCGGGCTTGGGGGCGAACATGGCGCCGAACATGCTCACGACGAGGTCGAATGACTGGTCGGGCAGGCCGGTCAGCGCGCAGGCATCCCCTTCCTGAAAACGGAGATTGCCAAGGCCGGCTTCCTGCGCGCGCCGGTTGCCGGCGGCCACCAGATTGCTGGCGATATCGACACCCAGGACCTCAGCCCCACGTTTTGCCTCCGGCAATGCGGTAGTACCGTCGCCGCAGCCCAGGTCCAGCACCCGCATGCCTGGGGTGATGCCGAGGCTTTCCGCGAACTTGTCTCCACTTTCGCGCATGGTTGCCGCCAGTCGTGTGAAATCGCCCTTCTCCCACAGCGCCTTGTTCGGATTCGGATTCATCTGTCGCCCCCTTGATGCCCTGTTGTTGAGTTTTTGTCGACGCGAACAGCACGCCGCACCGTCCCCGGATTCTGGTTTTTTAGAACATGGGGCTATCAATGGGAAGCAAAGGATCGCAAGCGTGGCTCGCAGGCATCCGCAAGGATGAGATCCGCCACGGAATCGGACTCGTCAGAAAAGCAAAAAGGCGGCACCTGCGTGGCAGGCCCGCCTTCAATGCCGTGTCGAGGAAACCAGGGATCGTCGTGACGCGGCGTGGCACCGCGATGGAGAACGCAGGCCGCCTGGATCGCGCGCCGGCCCCGGTACGGCCCTACCTGCCCCGCCGCGCGTTGGCCACGCGTGCAGCCGGTTCCGCGAGCGTCTGCTCCACCACGCGCAGCACTTCCTTTGCGGTGTTCTCGGAGTGGTCGCGCAGGATACCCGCCAGGCGCGGCCGGCCCGGCTCGCGCAGGGCGGTCATGATGGATTCGTGTTCTTCGTGCGATTCCTGCCAGCGCAGCATGTCGGCGTTGGCCGCGCCGCGCGCGCGGTGGACCTTGCTCATGAGCGTGGCATAGATGCCCGACAGCACCGCGTTGCCGGCGCTATCGATGATGAGCTGATGAATTTCCTGGTTGATGCGGAAGTAGTCGGTGCGTTTGCCGGCCTCGTGGGCGTCGATCATCGCCTGATGCTTGCGCTCGATCTTTGCCAGCGCCGCGTCATTGAGCCGCTGCGCCACCAGTTCGCCCGCGTGAGCCTCCAGGCCATGCAGCGTTTCAAAGGTTTCGCGCAGTTCGCCCAGGTCCAGCGGCGCCACGCGATAACCGATGTACTGCCGATGCAATACCAGCCCTTCGGCCACCAGCACCTTGAGCGCTTCTCGCAATGGCGTCTTGGATACGTCGAACGCATCGCAGAACGCTTTCTCGTCGATGCGCACCCCCGGCGGGAGTTCGCCCTCCTGGATCATCGTGCGCAGACGCGCCGCGATCTCGGCGGACATGCCGAGTGTGCGGAGGCGGGCGGTTTTGGGGAGCGCTTGTGTCACGGACATCACCAGAATAGGGAATCTGCACCAGCCCGAAGACTATCACACCGAATTGGTGCTTACCCTATGACTATATTAATCAATAACTTAGCAGCGTTGTAATTACAGATTACGTATCCTATACTGCGTCCAGTTGCGCGACACCTCAAACAGAAACCGCCTCGAAAACGCAGCACCAAGGAGCTAAGGAGACCCCCGTCATGCCATCCACAAGTCAGGCCGCAACGATAACGGCCACGCGCAGCAGCGTCCGCTGGAAGATTTTCCTGATGATGCTCTTTCTCATCGCCATCAACTACATCGACCGCGCGTCGCTGTCGGTGGCGATGCCGCTGATCGCCAAGGAGTTCGACCTGAGCCCCACCATGCAGGGCCTGATCCTCAGTTCGTTCTTCTGGACCTACGCTCTGATGCAGGTGCCGGGCGGCATGCTGGCCGACAAGTACAAGCCACGCATCGTGATTGCCTGCGCCACCGTGTTCTGGGGCGCCTTCCAGGCGATGGCCGCCGTGTGCACCTCCGCCACGACGCTGCTGCTGACCCGCCTGGGCCTGGGCGCCGCCGAAGCGCCGATCTACCCGGCCGGCGGCAAGCTGAACGCCATCTGGATGACGCAGAACGAGCGCGGCCGCGGTGCCACGCTGCTCGACGGTGGCGCCCCGCTTGGCGCAGCGCTGGGCGCGATCATCATCACCTGGCTGATCTCCGCGCTGGGTTCGTGGCGGCTGGCCTTCGTCGTGGCCGGTGTCGGCACCGTCATCGCCGGTGTCGTGGCGTGGTGGTACATCCGCAATTCGCCGCGCGAACACGCCGGTGTTAATGACATCGAAGCACGCTACATCGAGGAAGCCCAGGCCAACGAGCATCGCGCCGAACCCGCCAACCTGTCGGGCCGCTCACTCGACTTCTTCAAGTACCGCTCGGTCTGGTGCATGGCCATCGGCTGGATGTGCT
>DAIOET010000109.1:0-11401 GCA_036746135.1 Cupriavidus sp. | reverse complement strand
TCACCATCCAGGGCCACGCCTGGGAGCCGATCTGCAAGGCGCTGGGCAAGGAAGAATGGATCACCGATCCGAACTACAACACGCCCAAGGCCCGTCAGCCGCACATCTTCGACATCTTCAATACCATCGAAGCCTGGCTGTCCGACAAGACCAAGTACGAAGCGGTGGATATCCTGCGCAAGTTCGATATTCCCTGCTCGCCGGTACTGTCGATGAAGGAAATCGCGGCCGATGAATCGCTGCGTAAGAGCGGCTCGATCGTGGAAGTCCCGCACAAGGTACGCGGCACCTACCTGACCGTGGGCAGCCCGATCAAGTTCTCGGACATGAAGCCCGAAATCACCGGTTCGCCGCTGCTGGGCGAGCACAGTGAGCAAGTGCTGGCCGGCCTTGGCTACGACGCCGCGGAGATCGCGCGTCTGCGTGAGTCGCAGGTGATTTGAGCAGGACGCCAGCACTCCCAGTGTCCCCAAGGTGACAGTGGGCCAAACCTGGAGCGCCGCGGAATGCGTGGAGTGAGCCGTACCACGCGCCCCGGCGCTTCATCATTTGGACGCCAACCCGAGGGACCGGCATGGCCGACAGAGCCAAGACGACAGCCCGGACTTCGGGCGGAAAATTAAGTCAACCCAATCCCCAGGAAAGACCATGCAGGCTGCGATCGACTATGAACAGCTGGTGTCGGCCATCGGCGACGCCGTCATCATCTCCGGCGCCGATGGCGCTATCACGTTGTGGAACCCGGCCGCGGAGTACATGTTCGGCTACACCCAGGAAGAGGCCCTGGGCAAGTCGCTGGATCTGATTATTCCGGAGCGACTGCGTGCGCGCCACTGGGAGGGCTACGACAAGACCATGACAACGGGCAAGACCCGCTACGGTCATGACTTGCTCAAGGTGCCGGCGGTCAACAAGAACGGCGATGCGATGTCGATCGCTTTCACCGTGGCGCTGATGCACGGTAGCGGCGGCGAAATCACCGGCATCGTGGCGGTGATCCGCGACGAGACCGTGCGCTTTCAGGAAGAACGGGCGCTGCGCAAGCGCATCGTGGAGCTGGAAGCCAAGGCGGGTGCCACCGTCAACGCCGGCTGACGCTCCGATCCGGCAAGCGCTGCGCGACATCGCATTGCCACCCGTTCCTGGCCCATGCCTTACTGCGGTGGGTCCAGGAAGGCTCTCGCGCCAGCGCTTTGGTTTCGTGCACGCGGCGCGCGCCGATGCCTACTTCATTGCCGCTGACATGGTCGCACCAAGCTCCGCTGGCGAAGCGACCACATGGATACCGGCTTCGCGCATGGCGTCGATCTTTGCTTCCGCCGTGCCCGTATCGCCCAGGATGATCGCGCCGGCATGACCCATGCGGCGTCCCGGCGGCGCCGTGGTACCCGCGATAAAGCCCACCACGGGTTTGCGCGTGCGCGTATCGCGCAGAAACTGGGCTGCTTCTTCCTCCGCCGATCCGCCGATCTCGCCGATCATGATGATGCCTTCGGTCTTGTCGTCGGCCAGGAACATCTCCAGACAGTCGATGAAGCTGGTGCCGTTCACCGGATCGCCACCAATGCCGATGCAGGTCGATTGCCCCAGTCCGGCCGCCGTGGTCTGCGCCACGGCCTCATAAGTCAACGTACCCGAGCGCGATACCACGCCGATCTTGCCTGGTGTATGGATGTGGTCCGGCATGATGCCGATCTTGCATTGCCCCGGCGTGATTACGCCAGGGCAATTCGGGCCAACCAGGCGGCTGCCGGAGCCTGACAGCGCACGCTTGACGCGCACCATGTCCATTACGGGAATGCCTTCGGTGATGCAGACAATCAGCGCGATGCCGGCATCGACCGCTTCCAGGATGGCGTCGGCGGCAAACGGCGGCGGCACGTAGATGACCGATGCATCGGCACCGGTTGCATCGGCCGCGGCAGCCACGGTATCGAACACCGGCAGGCCCAGGTGCGATGCACCGCCCTTGCCGGGCGTGACGCCGCCCACCATCTTCGTGCCATAGGCCAGTGCCTGTTCCGAATGGAACGTGCCCTGTGCGCCGGTAAAGCCCTGGCAGATCACGCGTGTGTTCCGGTCGATCAGGACAGCCATGTCACTTGCCTCCTTTTTTACGCGTGGCGCGCACGGCGGCCACCACTTTTTCGGCCGCATCGGCAAGATCGTTGGCGGATGCGATCGGCAGGCCCGAATCGCGCAGGATCTGCCTGCCCAGGTCGACGTTCGTACCTTCCAGTCGCACTACCAGCGGCAAGGTCAGGTCGACTTCGCGCGCGGCTGCCACCACGCCTTCGGCGATCATGTCGCAGCGTACGATGCCGCCGAAGATATTCACCAGGATGCCTTCGACCTTGGGGTCGGCCAGGATCAGCCTGAAGGCGGCCGCGACACGCTCGCTGGTGGCGCCGCCTCCCACGTCGAGGAAGTTGGCCGGCTCGCCGCCATAAAGCTTGATGATGTCCGTGGTGGCCATCGCCAGGCCCGCACCATTCACCAGGCAGCCGATGTTGCCGTCCAGGCGCACATAGTTCATGGCGTGCCGCGCGGCCTCGGTCTCTGCGGGATCTTCCTCGCTCTCGTCGCGCATGGCTTCGATTTCAGGGTGGCGGAAGAGGGCGTTGTCGTCGAAATTGAACTTGGCGTCGAGCGCCATCACGTCGCCGCTGCCGGTGACCACCAGCGGATTGATCTCGACAATCGATGCGTCGAGTTCGGTGAATGCCCGATAGGCCGAGAGGATGAAGCGCGTGGCCGCGCCCATCTGCTTGCCCGATAACCCCATGCCGTATGCCAGCCGCCGTGCATGAAACGGCTGGATGCCGCTGGCCGGATCGATCGCCACCTTCAGGATCTTCTCGGGCGCACGTGCCGCAATCTCCTCGATCTCCATGCCGCCTTCGGTGGACGCCATGATCGTGATGCGCGACGTGCTGCGGTCGATCACGATGCCCAGGTAGAGCTCGCGCGCGATGTCGCAGCCTTTCTCGATATAGAGGCGCCGCACCGCCCGGCCAGCCGGCCCGGTCTGCTTGGTGACCAGGGTCTTGCCCAGCATCTGCACGGCGCTGGCGTGCACATCCTCGATCGACTTCGCCACGCGCACGCCGCCGTTGCCCGAGTCGTCGCCAGCGAATCGGCCCGCGCCACGACCACCCGCATGGATCTGCGACTTCACCACCCAGACCGGGCCGCCCAGCTTGCGGGCGGCGTGGGCGGCCTCGTCCGGAGTAAAGGCCACGCAGCCGTGCGGTACGGGCATGTCATAGCGCCTCAGCAATTCCTTGGCCTGATATTCGTGAATGTTCACGTGTCTCCTCGCGTGCAATGCACCGGGTGGCGCAGGTCGTGGCCTGCCTGTTTAATTTTTGAATCGTAAAATACGGTATGTAATATATCAACAGGATAAGCGGAAAGGCACGAATATCACCTCGCACGGAAGGAGGGGGTACCGCGCTGATAAGCCCATTGCATCAATAGAGCGGAATTGATGGCAAAGCCGTCTATATAGCGAGCTAATTCCGGTATTGCCTTGGGATTTGTTGCTGTGCGGAATGGAAAGTCGAAGCTGCGGCTGAATTATTTCTTGTCGTGTTGTGATATATCACATACCGTGTTCTGGAGGATCGATGCCTCACCATGCAAGGCCGGTCGCACTCGACATTGCCTTCACGAGAATACTCAAGGAGACAACGGCATGAACAACAAGGCTCTGGAAGGGGTCCGCATTCTGGACATGACCCACGTGCAGGCCGGCCCGTCGGCCACCCAGCTGATGGCCTGGCTGGGTGCGGATGTGATCAAGGTGGAGTTGCCCGGGCGTGGCG
The DNA here is from genome assembly GCA_036746135.1 of Cupriavidus sp. Lineage (GTDB taxonomy): Bacteria > Pseudomonadota > Gammaproteobacteria > Burkholderiales > Burkholderiaceae > Cupriavidus. Next base: position 7,574 of record DAIOET010000109.1, on the reverse strand, counting down.
ACATCACGCGCAGCCAACTGCGCGATGTGCCGAACGCGGACAGCCTCTATTTCACGATGCTGAACTCGAACAAGCGCAGCCTGACCCTCAATATGAAAACGCCCGAGGGCAAGGCCGTGCTGGAAGACCTGGTGCGGCAGTGCGACGTGCTGGTCGAGAACTTTGGCCCCGGCGTGCTGGACCGCGCCGGCTTTGACTGGGACCGCCTGCAGACGCTGAACCCGCGCCTGATCTATGCATCGATCAAGGGCTTTGGCCCCGGCCCGTACGTTGACTGCAAGGCGTATGAGAACGTGGCCCAGTGCATGGGCGGATCGGCCAGCACCACGGGCACCGACGATGGCGTGCCGACCGTGACCGGCGCGCAGATCGGCGATTCGGGTACCGGCGTGCACTGCGTGGTCGGGATCCTCGCCGCATTGCTCCATCGTGCCAAAACCGATCGTGGCCAGCGCGTGGAAGTTGCCATGCAGGATTCGGTGCTGAACCTGTGCCGAGTCAAGCTGCGCGACCAGCAGCGATTGGCGGCGGGTCCGCTCAAGGAATATCCGAACGAGGAATTCGGCGACTACGTGCCGCGTGCCGGCAACGCGTCGGGCGGCGGTCAGCCGGGTGCCGCGCTGCGTTGCTCGCCGGGCGGCGCGAATGACTACGTGTACGTGATCATCCAGCCGCAGGGCTGGGAGCCACTGATGCGCCTGTGCGGCCGGGAGGACCTGATCACGCATCCGAACTTCGCCACGCCGGAAGCGCGCCTGAAGATCCTGGGCGAGTGCTTCGGCGTCGTCGAGAAGTGGACCAAGACGAAGACCAAGTTCGAAGTGATGGCCGCCCTGAACGAGGTGGACGTGCCGTGCGGCCCGATTCTGTCGATGAAGGACCTGATCGAGGATGGCTCGCTGTACGAGCGCGGCTACCTGGTCGAACTCGACCATCCGCAGCGCGGCAAATACGTGCAGCTGGGTTGCCCGATCACGCTGTCCGAATCGCCCGTGGAAGTTGAGCGCTCGCCGCTGCTCGGTGAGCACACCGACGAAGTGCTCGCGTGGCTGGGCCGCACGCCGGCACAGATTGCCGCGCTGAAGGCGGCCGGAGCGGTCTAGCGCCTGCCCCGCATTTCCTGAATTCCGTAGCAGTCCGCATGCCGCCTGCGTCGCACAGACGCGGGGCGGCTGCCCCTTTGCACGCCTCAGATTGGCGAAATCTAGCCTGAACAGTTGGAGACATGACATGGCACACGACAAGGATGCGGTACGAAAGATCCTGGCGACCGTCAGGGAAGAAGGGCGCGACGCACTGACCGCCCCCGAGGGCAAACTGGTTTGCGACGCCTATGGCATTGCGGTACCCGGAGAGGGTGTGGCCAAGTCGCCTACCGGCGCCGTCGAGCTGGCCACCAGCATGGGATTTCCGGTGGTGCTCAAGATCGTCTCGCCCGACATCCTGCACAAGACCGAAGCCGGCGGCGTGCTGGTCGGCCTGAAGTCTGCGGCCGACGTGGAGCAGGGCTACGTGACGATCATCGAAAACGCCAGGAAGTACAAGGCCGACGCCAATATCGTCGGCGTGCAGGTGCAGCAGATGATTGCGGGCGGCCAGGAAGTGATCATCGGCGCCGTGACCGATCCGTCGTTCGGCAAGCTCGTGGCATTTGGCCTGGGCGGCGTGTTGGTGGAGGTGCTCAAGGACGTGACCTTCCGCATGGCGCCGGCCAGCTATGACGATGCCGTGTCGATGCTCGACGGCATTGCCGCCGCCGAGGTGCTCAAGGGCGTGCGCGGTGCCGCGCCGGCCAACCGCGAGGCGCTGGCGACCATGATCCAGCGCGTGTCGGAACTGGTCGACGACTTCCCCGAAATCTCCGAACTGGATCTGAACCCGGTGTTCGCCAGTGCGAACGGGGCGATTGCCGCCGACGTACGTATCGTGGTCGATCACTCGCCGCAACCGGAGAAGTATCGTCCGAGCCAGGAAGAGATCGTCCGCCAGATGAACCGGATCATGAAGCCCGATACGGTGGCGGTGATCGGTGCGTCGGCCGAGGACGGAAAGATCGGCAACTCGGTGATGAAGAACCTGATCAACGGCGGCTACCAGGGCAAGATCTGCCCGATCCATCCCAAGGCAGAGGAAATCATGGGCATGCCGGCGTACAAGAGCGTGCTCGATGTGCCGGGCAACGTCGACGTGGCCGTGTTCGCCATCCCCGCCAAGTTCGTTGCGCAGGCGCTGGAAGAGGTCGGCAAGAAGGGCATTCCGGGTGCCGTGCTGATTCCGTCGGGGTTTGCCGAAACCGGCAATGTCGAAGGTCAGGAAGAAATCGTGGCCATCGCGCGCAAGCACAACATCCGCCTGATGGGCCCCAACATCTACGGGTTCTATTACACGCCGAAGAACCTTTGCGCCACGTTCTGCACGCCGTACGACGTGAAGGGTAAGGCGGCGCTGTCTTCGCAGTCGGGCGGCATTGGCATGGCCATCATCGGCTTCTCGCGTTCGGCCAAGATGGGTGTGTCGGCCATCGTGGGCCTGGGCAACAAATCGGATATCGATGAAGACGATCTGCTGACGTTCTTCGAGCAGGACGACAACACCGAGATCATCGCCCAACACTGCGAAGATCTGAAGGATGGCCGTTCGTTCGCCGAAGTCGCGCGCCGCGTTTCAAGGAAGAAGCCGGTGGTGGTGCTCAAGGCGGGCCGCACCAGCCTGGGCGCGCGTGCCGCCAGCTCCCACACGGGCGCGCTGGCCGGCAACGACAAGATCTACGAGGACGTGTTCAAGCAGGCTGGCGTGATTCGCGCCCGTTCGCTGCGCGACCTGCTCGAATTCGCGCGCGGCATTCCCAAGCTGCCGACGCCGACGGGTGAGAACGTGGTGATCATCACCGGCGCCGGCGGTTCGGGCGTGCTGCTGTCGGATGCGTGCGTGGACAATGGCCTGTCCCTGATGACGATGCCGGAAGACCTGGACGCGGCGTTCCGCAAGTTCATTCCGCCGTTCGGCGCCGCGGGCAACCCGGTGGACATCACCGGTGGCGAGCCGCCGTCGACCTACAAGAACACGATCAAGCTGGGCCTGGAAGATCCGCGCATCCACGCGATCATTCTTGGGTACTGGCATACGATCATCACGCCGCCGATGACGTTCGCCAAGCTGGTGATCGAGGTCAAGGAGGAAATGAAGGCGCGGGGCATCGAGAAACCGATCGTGGCGTCGCTGGCGGGTGATGTGCAGGTGGAGGAAGCGGCCGAATACCTGTACGAGCACGGCGTGCCCGCCTATGCCTACTCGACCGAAATCCCGGTGGCGGTGCTGGGGGCCAAATACAAGTGGGCGCGTGGGGCTGGCAAGATCTGACGCTGGCAGACCAAAACGGCGATGGCCCCGCGTGGAGCGGGGCCATCGATGCTGCAATTCGCTGCCGCGGACATTGCCGCGGCCCGGAAACCGGCGTCAGTTGGCGCCTGCGCCAGTCATCGCACGCAGGTATTCGTTCTTCTTGTCGAAGATCAGCTGGCTAAGGAACGGCGCTTCGTACGCGTTGAGCAGATGGGCGTGGTACTGCTCGATATAGCGCGTGACGCGCGTCTTCTCGCATTCGATGCCGCACAGCCATTCGAACATCGGCGTGTCCCAGCGGAAGCGCAGGCCGAGTTCGGTGAACGCGGCATTGTAGGCGGCCAGCTGGACCTCACGATCAAGGTGGCGCATCTCGCTGACGGCCGTCGACATTGCAACGGTGGCGGGCGCGTCGGATTGGAGGTGGTTCATGATCGTCTCCTGTGGTTGCACACGTCGACAGCGTGTGATGTGTGCAGCTTAGGTTCGACGAACGATTTACGATAATTAAAGTTTTATCGCAAAACCATAAGTTATTGCTTATGTATGAGATGACTTCGAGCGATGGGGGCGAATCAGGCCTTCCACACCGGTGATCTGCTGGATCAGCGTGTGGCCTTCTTCCATCAGGAACTGCTTGAACGCAAGCGCCACCGGAGGCAGCCGCTTGTTCTTCCGATGGACCACGTACCAGTTCAGCATCACCGGAAAGCCTTCGATATCGAGTACGGCGAGCTTGCCCGTCTGCAGTTCAAGCCCGACCGTATGCGCGGACAGGAAGGCGATGCCCATGTTGGCGATGACGGCCTGCTTGATCGTCTCCGTGCTCTTGATCTCCATCGCGATGCGCAGGTTCGAGAGACGGCCTGCAAAGCCTTCCTGCATCGAGTTCCAGGTATCGGAACCCTTTTCGCGCGACACGAATGCTTCCTCGGCCAGGCCCGCCAGCGGAATATGGCGTTGGCCCACCAGCGGATGATTCGGCGCGGCGACGATGACGTACGGGTGGGGCGCGAAGGGTTCGGCGATGGTGTCCATCCCTTCGGGCGGGCGTACCATCACGGCCAGGTCCGTCAGGTTGCCTGCAAGCTGATGCAGCAGTTCCTCGCGGTTGTGCACTGCAAGATTGAGGGTGACCGAATTATGCCGGTTCATGAATTCAGCAAGCAGGCGTGGAAAGAAATAGTCACCTGCACTGATGACCGCCACGTTCAGACGCCCCCCGGAAATACCCTTAAGCTGCGCCATTGCGTCTTCCGCTTCACGGAATTGCTGAATGATGCTGCGACTGTAATGGAGCATCTCCGTACCGGCTGGCGTCAGGTAGATGCGCTTGCCGAGTTGCTCGAAAAGGGGCAGCCCCACATGCTGCTCCAGCTGCCGAACCTGTGTGGAAACAGCGGGTTGCGTGAGATGCAGCTCCTCCGCCGCGCGTGAAAAGCTGAGGTGGCGGGCCACCGTTTCGAACACTTTCAACTGGCGCAGCGTGGCGTTCTTCATTGCACGATATCCTGCAATCTATAAATGATTGTTAATGATCATAATAAAAAACTTTATGTTGTGGTGATCTAAGTTTGAAGTAGCATCAATCCACGAATACACGTGCCGCAATGTCAGGCGCGCTCATTCAGTAGTGAAAGTCGGGCGTCCCCCCAGGCCAGCCCACAACTCGCGCCGTAGAGCGCGAAAGACACTAATGCAAGGAGACACGACATGGCGCACATCGATGCGAAGGGCCCCGCCGTGGGCAATTCCAATGGCGGACTGCTCCGCAACCGCTGGTTCCAGCTATTCATCGGTGTACTTTGTATGGGCCTCGTGGCGAACCTCCAGTATGGCTGGACGCTGTTCGTTACGCCCATGAACGCAAAGCATCATTGGGGCGACTCTGCAATCCAGGTCGCCTTTTCCATTTTTATCGTCACTGAAACCTGGCTCGTGCCGCTGGAAGGCTGGTTCGTCGACAAGTTTGGCCCGCGCCCCGTGGTGGCCGTTGGTGCGATCTGTGCCGGATTGGCATGGGTCATGAATTCCTATGCCACGTCGTTGCCGATGCTCTATGCGGCGGCGGTGATCGCCGGCATTGGTGCGGGCGGCGTCTATGGCACGTGCGTGGGTAATGCGCTGAAGTGGTTCCCGGACAAGCGCGGCCTGGCCGCCGGCCTGACGGCCGCGGGTTTTGGCGCGGGGTCGGCACTGACCGTGATTCCGATTGCCAACATGATCCAGAAGTCGGGCTATGAGCATGCGTTCTTCACCTTCGGCATCCTGCAGGGCGTGTTGATCTTTGCGATGGCCTTGCTGCTCGTGAAACCGCAGCCGCCCAAGAACGTGACGGCCAACAAGGCCATCCTGACCAATCCGGTGGAATTCACGCCGGGCCAGATGGTGCGCACGCCGGTGTTCTGGGTGATCTATATCTCGTTCGTGGCGGTGGCCGCGGGCGGCATCATGGCCACCGCGCAGCTCGGCCCCATCGCCAAGGATTTCGGCTTCGCCTCGATGCCGATGACGATGCTTGGCGTGACCCTGCCGCTGCTGACGATGACGCTGTCGATCGACAACCTTTGCAACGGCCTGACGCGTCCGCTGTGCGGCTTTATCTCGGATCGTATCGGCCGTGAGAACACGATGTTCGTGATCTTCATCGGCGAAGGACTGTCGCTGATCGGGCTGCTGGAGCTTGGCCACGATCCGTACTGGTTCATGCTCTTCGCGGCGCTGACGTTCCTGTTCTGGGGCGAGATCTTCTCGATCTTCCCGGCGCTGTGTGCCGATACCTTCGGCAGCAAATTCGCGGCCGCCAACGCAGGCACGCTGTACACCGCAAAGGGCACGGCCGCGCTGCTGGTGCCGCTGGCTTCGGTGCTTTCCCATACGGGCGGCTGGAACCTGGTGTTCGCGGTGGCGGCGGTGATGACCGTGGCCGCGGGGCTGTCAGCCAAGTTCGTATTGCAGCCGATGCGCCGGCGGTTCATCACGGGCCATGCGGAGGCCAGGCCGGTCAGCGACAGCGGTACCTATATGGCAGGTTTCTCAACTGGCAAAGGTGAATAGCCCGCGCCGATAACAACAGCAGTCTCAGCAAGGAAGGAGCGGCACCATGAATGTTTCGCTTCCTCAGTTGAAGGCCTTTGCCGCGGTGGCGCGCCAGAAGAGTTTTACGCGCGCCGCGGCGGAGCTGGGTCTTACGCAATCGGCGATCAGCCGTAGCGTGCGCGAGCTGGAAGAAGAAATCGATCAACGGCTGTTCGACCGCACCACGCGCCAGGTGGAACTGACCGATGCCGGTGAAATGCTGTCGCAGCGTATCTGCCATCTGATCGAAGAAGTCGAGCAGACGCTGCGCGACAGCCACGGCACCAGCAAGCCCAGCCAGGGCACGGTGCAGATTGCAACGGACCCGGTGCTGTCGTCGATGTCGGTGCCGATGTGGCTGGCCGGCTGCCGCAAGGCATGGCCAGGCATCGGCATCACGTTGCGCGATCGCTCGCACGACTGCGTCTTGCAGAGCGTGCGCAGCGGCGAGGTGGATTTCGGTATTGCAAGCAACCCCGCGCCGTGCGACGACCTCTACTGCGAACCGCTATGTGTGGACCCGCTGCAAGCGGTGCTGCCTGCCGATCATCCACTGGCAGCGCGTGAATCACTGGGCTGGGGCGAACTTGCCGATGCATCGGTTCTGGCGCTCGATCAGAATTCGGGCGTTCAGCCCGCGGTGGAGCGCGCGTTGTCCACGTATCACGTCAGGCCCGGCTCGCTGCAATTGCTCGGGCATTTCGCAGCCATCTTCGGCATGGTGGCGATGGGGCTGGGCATTGGCGTGGTGCCGTCACGTGCGCAGGCCAGCGGCATGGCTCCCGCTGCTGTCCTGCGACCGTTGCGGCCCCAGGTCACGTCCAACGTGATGCTGGTCCGGCGCAAGGCGCGGTCGCTGAAGCCCAACGCCGCGGCTGTGTGGGACAACCTTCGCGCCCAGGAATACGACCAGGGCTTGCTGAAGAAAGTGGGGTAGGGCGATGAATTGGATTCACGTGCCGCGCTGCGACACCTTTTTTTGGGCCGCATCCTGCACGTAGGGCACCTGAAATCCACCTGACATCGGTCTATTCACCGCATTTTGAGACTAACAACGCACCCCACGGGGTGCGTTGTTGTTTTTAGAGCGATTCCTCTTTAGATATATCACATACCAAATATTTACAGACCTCGCAGTGCAGCATATAATGAAT
>DAIOET010000108.1:0-11490 GCA_036746135.1 Cupriavidus sp. | reverse complement strand
CGAACATGCGGCTGGCGTCGGGCATTGCGCCGGTTCGCCGCATGCGCGACGCCGGTGTGCCGGTGGGGCTGGGTGTCGATGGCAGTGCGTCGAACGACGGCGCGCACATGCTAGGGGAGGCGCGCCAGGCCATGCTGCTGCAGCGCGTGGGATTCGGCCCCGCTGCGATGAGTGCGCGCGAGGCGCTGGAAATTGCCACGCTGGGCGGCGCCCGCGTGCTGAACCGCGATGACATCGGTGCGCTGGCGCCGGGAATGTCGGCGGACATCGTGTCGTTCGACATGTCGTCCGTCGGCTTTGCCGGTGGCGGCCACGATCCGGTGGCGGCACTGGTGTTCTGCACGCCGGCCAATGTGTCGACCAGCATCATCAATGGCCGCGTGGTGGTACGCGATGGCCAGTTGCTGACGGTGGACCTGCCGAATGTGCTGGCCGACCATCGCCGCCTGGCGCGTACGTTATTCGAGAGTGCCAGGGTTTGATGAGCAGGCCGCATGAGCGGCCTTGTGCATCGGCGCGGCCAGTCGTAATCGGCCGCAACCAGCCGCAAAAGCCGCAGAAAGCAAAAGGCCGGAAGCATTGCTGCTTCCGGCCTTTCTTGTGTCTGGTGGGGCGTGAGTGACTCGAACACTCGACCTACGGATTAAGAGTCCGCTGCTCTACCAACTGAGCTAACGCCCCGACGAAGACCGAGATTCTAGCAGCATTTTTGGCTTTGTCAAACGTTAAATGCATGCCGCGCATGAATCCGCGCGCGGGCGCCGCAAGGCACCTGCGGGCATGCGCGTAGCGCGCGCCCGCATGACCGAATCGATCGGCACATCACGCTGACACACACGCTTGTCACACTATGCCGTCGCGCTGGCGATCGTGCTGTCCTGGAGGGAACTTGCCGTACCCGCCACTGGTCATTGAGACGATTCGCAATCTGCCTGAGCGGTGCAGGGGATCGCAGACGATTTCCGCAAAGCCATGTTAGGATTCTTTTCCACTTGCATATGGAGGGCTGTGATGATGGAAATCAAATTCCAGGAGCAAGACCGCTACGACATCAACAACGAGGGTTTGCTGTTCCACGCGCTTGTCGATGGTGAGCAAGTGACATGCGTGGTTACACGTGAAGCGCTTTGGGAAGGCTTTAGCGCCGACCAGGTGTTGTCGCTGGAGGAGGCGTTCCGCGCCGGTCGTGACACGATCGAACGCGCGGCCGTGGTGCTGATCGAGCAGGGCGTGCCCCAGCCGGTCGTGGTCAAGCGCGCGCACGTGGCGCCGGTCTGAAGACCGACCGACGGTAGCAACCCTCCGCCGCTGGCTTCGGCTTCGCTTCACCGCGAGCCGGCCGGCGCACTAAATGCCCGAACCCAGGGCGTACTTTCGAGAAGTTTCCGGCAGTTTTTTCAAAGTCTGGTTGTCCGCATTGCCATTCAGGCAGGATGCGTTGCGTCCAGCGCTGTGCCATGTCGTGGCGCGTGCTGCACGATCTCATCCTCCGTCTGGCGGTAGTTCGGTCCGCCAGGCCGCTGCGTGCATTCCTCGAAAATACGCGCCTGGCATTGGGCGCAGATCTCGGGGGAGAGCGTGGCGATGATGGTGTGCAGTGCCTGCCGCTTGGTCGGGAAGATATGGTCGCGGCCGAGCTTGTCTGTGAAGCCGGTCTGCTCCCATGTTTCCAGTACCTGTGTGCGCGGACGGTGGAAGTAGAGGTCGCCGCCGGCGGCACGGCGCTCGCTCAATTCGGCTTCCCACATCTCTGCACCGGCCAGGTCGATGAAATTCATGCTCTTGGTCATCGCCAGCAGATGCTTCTGCTCGGCGTTGACGGTGCGCAGCCAGTGCAGACGGTCTGTCACGTATTGAACGGCGCCAAAGTAGATCGCACCTTCCATGCGCAGCAGCTTGAGCTGCGGACACTCCGGCTGCGGGCGGCGCAATTCGTCCAGCGGCGTGAAGCGCCGGCCCGGGTCATCGGCATCGGGTACCAGGCTGCGCACGGCCGGGCGTGAGGTGCGATAGAGATAGGCGACGAGCGACAGGATCGTGCCAAGCAGCACCGCCATCTCCAGGCGGATGGCCAGCGTGGCGACGAACGTGCCGACTGCGATGGCAAACTCGGTGCGCGACAATCGCGCGATACGGCGCAGCCGCTGGAAATCGAACAGGCCCCAGGCCACCAGCATCAGCATGGCCGCGATGGCCGCCAACGGAATCTGTGCGAGCAATGGCGCACTGATCGTCACGAACACCACCAGCAGCAGCGCGGATAGCACGCTGGCGAGTGGCGTCTGGGCACCGGCTTCGAAGTTCGGCATCGAGCGGTTCAGCGATCCGCACGAGATATAGCTGGAAAATAATCCACCCGCGATGTTGGACAACCCTTGTCCGATGAACTCGCGGTTGGCATCGACATGCTGCCCGGACCGGAGCGCGACGGCCTTGGCGATGGAAATGGACTGGCCCAGCGCCACGATGGTCAGCGCGGCGGCGATGCCTAGCAGGTCGGGCACCGTGCGCCAGTTGATGTCCGGAAGGCCGAAGGGCGGGATGGCCGATGGAATCGGACCCACCACGTTCACGTGCTGCGCCTCGCCCCAGCCACTATGGTTCAGCAGCATCGCCACGCCATAGCCGGCCAGCAGGCCGAGCAACATGAAAGGCAGCCTGCGCCAGATTCGCTTGATTGCAATCGTCACCGCAAGCGTGACACCGCCCACCACCACCGCGCTGACGTTGATGGTGTCCAGGTTGTCGAACAGAAAACGCACCACGCCGAACGCGCTGGTACCCGTGGGCACGGCCAGGCCGAACAGGTCCTTGAGTGCGTACAGGCCGATCAGCGTCGCCGCGCCGCATGTGAACCCGAGCAGCACCGATGGCGAAATGAAGTTGGCCAGCGAACCGAGCCGCAACGCACCCACCGCGAACTGCAGGATGCCGACGAGCATCGTCACGGCCAGCGCCAGCGCGATATAGGCCGGGCTGCCCGCGAACGCCACCGGACTCAGCATCGCAAACAGCGCGAGCGAGTTGGCGTTGGTCGGCCCCGACATCACATGCCAGCTCGAACCGAACAGCGCGGCGACGATGCACGGAATCACCGCGGTATAGATCCCGTACTGTGGCGGCAGGCCGGCCAGCGTGGCGAATGCCACGCCCTGTGGCAATACCAGCACCGCGCCAAGCATGCCGGCGATCAGGTCGGCACGCAGCGTCAGCGGGGTGACGCGCTGCAGCCACGGGAACCAGCGCCGCAGGGCAGGCGTATTGGCGCGGACGGCGCTCATCGGGTCAGTCGAGCTTGAGTGCGGCGACGACCGGCGTGTGGTCGGACGGTTGCTCCCAGCGGCGCGGTTCCTTGTCGATCAGGCAGGTCGTGCAGCGCTGGGCCAGGTCTGGAGACAGCAGGATATGGTCGATGCGCAGGCCGGCGTTGCGGCGGAAACCCATCATGCGGTAGTCCCACCACGAAAAGGTCTTCTCGGGCTGTTCGAACATGCGGAACGAATCGACCAGGCCCATCGCGATCAGCGCCTTGAACGCATCGCGCTCCTGGGGCGATACCAGATTCTGGCCTTCCCACTTGGCAGGATCGTGCACATCGCGGTCTTCCGGCGCGATATTGAAATCGCCCAGCAGCGCGAGCTTCGGATACCGGATCATCTCGGCGCGCAGCCAGTCGGTCATGGCGCGGAGCCAGTCGAGCTTGTAGACGAACTTGTCGGAGTCCAGCGCCTGGCCGTTCGGAAAGTACGCGCTGATCAGGCGCACATCGCCATAGGTGCCGGCGACCACGCGTTGCTGCGTGTCTTCATAACCGGGGATATTGCGCACCACGTCGGTCGGGGCCGGCATGGCGCCGTCGCGCGCCACGATCGCCACACCGTTATACGTCTTCTGACCCGTGTAGATGCTATGAAAGCCGGCCGCTTCCAGTTCGGCCAGCGGGTACTTGTCGTCGGGCAGCTTCAGTTCCTGCAGGCACAGGGCATCGACCGGGGTGCCCGCGGCATCCTGCGCTTCCAGCCATTGCAGCACCTGGGGCAGGCGGACCTTCAGGGAATTGACGTTCCAGCTCGCGATTCTCATCGTCATTATTCTTGTGGCGGTTATTGGCCGAACAGGCCACCGAGCAGGTCGCGTTCGTTCAGCATGTCGAATGCGATCTGCTCATGGGTTTTCATGCAACGCCGGATGGCGGCGGGAATGGCGGCACGTGTCTTGCGGCACAGGCCGGGCTGGTCCTCGACTTCGATATCGAAACCCCTGACGGTGCGTACCTCGTTATCGCTGGGTGTGATCGTGACGACGATACCCAACTGGGTGCGCATCTTTTCCTGCATCCGGCGCAGGTCGGCAAGCGTTTCTATCGCTTCCAGCCGCGCCACCAGCCGCTTTTCCTCATGCTGGGTCAGCATCAGGATGCGGCGGTCGGCAGCGGGATTTTCCAGCAGTAACTCGCGCTTGCAGTCGCAGGCGCCCGGTGGACATTCCGTGCGGATCGGAACGGCATTGTCCATGATCCGGGCGCCTGGTCGGGGAGCGATCGATCAGGCCGCGGCGGCCGCCGTTTCCGCCATGCCGCCATGCCGCAGCAGCGCATCGATCTGCGGCGTGCGGCCCCGGAACGCCACGAACGATTCCATCGCCGGGCGGCTGCCGCCCACGGACAGGATCTCGCGGCGATAGCGTTCGCCAGTGGCGGCATCGAGCACGCTGCCAGACAGTTGCGCTGCTTCCTCGAACGCGGCGTACACGTCGGCGGACAGCACCTCGGCCCACTTGTAGCTGTAGTACCCGGCCGCATAGCCGCCCGCGAAGATGTGGCTGAACGTGTTCGGCCAGCGCGACAGCGGCGACTGCGGCACCACGTGCTTGGCGTCGTTGATCTGGCGCGACAGCTCCAGCACCGACACCGCGCCTTGCGGGTCGTAGTCGGTATGCAGATGCATGTCGAACGACGACAGCACGATCTGGCGCAGCGTGGCCATACCGTTCTGGAAGTTCTTCGCGGCCAGCATGCGGTCGAACAGAACACGCGGCAGCGGCGCGCCGGTTTCCAGGTGGGCCGTCATCGTCGACAGGACCTCGTGTTCCCAGCAGAAGTTTTCCATGAACTGCGATGGCAGCTCCACCGCATCCCATTCCACGCCGTTGATGCCCGATACGCCCAGGTCGCCCACCTGCGTCAGCATGTGGTGCAGGCCGTGGCCAAACTCGTGGAACAGCGTGATCACCTCGTCATGCGTGAATAGGGCGGGCTTGTTCCCAACCGGCGCCGTAAAGTTGCAGGTCAGGTAGGCCACCGGCGTCTGCAAGGTGCCGTTGTCGCGCTCCTTGCGGCCGCGGGCGTCATCCATCCACGCGCCGCCGCGCTTGCCCTCCCGCGCATACAGGTCGATGTAGAACTGGGCCAGCAGCGCGCCCTGCGGCGACACCACGCGGAAGAAGCGCACGTCCTTGTGCCAGGTCTGGGCGTCGTCCGGCTCGATCTTCACCGAGAACAGCTTTTCGACCACGCCGAACAGGCCTTCCAGCACCTTGGGTTCCTGGAAGTACTGCTTGACCTCGTCGTCGGAGAACGCATAGCGCTTCTGGCGCAGCTTCTCGGACGCATAGGCCACGTCCCACGGTTCGATCTTTTCCAGCCCGAGTTCGGCGGCCGCGAAAGCGCGCAGCTCTTTCCAGTCGGCTTCGGCGTACGGGCGGGCCTTGACGGCCAGTTCGTCGAGGAACTTCAGCACGTCGGCCGGCGACTCGGCCATCTTGGGCACCAGCGAGACTTCGCCGTAATTGTTGTAGCCGAGCATCCGCGCCTCTTCCCGGCGCAGCGTCAGCTGCTCGCGCATGTTCGACGTATTGTCCCAGTCGGTCTGGCCGTTGTTGTACTGCGGACCGAGTTCCGAGGCGCGCGTGACGCTGGCTTCGTACATGGTCTGACGCAGCGCACGGTCATCGGCGTACTGCAGCACCGGGAAATACGACGGAAAGTGCAGCGTGAACTTCCAGCCGGCCTTGCCATCCTTCTCGGCCGCCAGCTGGGCGGCTTCCTGCGCATCGGCCGGAATGCCGGCCAGGCGCGCGCCGTCCTCGACGTAGAGCGCGTAGGCGTTCGTGGCATCGAGCACGTGGTCGGAGAAAGCCTTCGACAGTTGGGCCTGCTGGTCCTGGATCTCGGCGAAGCGCGGTTTCTTGTCTTCAGCCAGTTCGGCACCGCCGAGGCGGAACCCGCGCAGCTCGTTTTCGAGCAGTTGCTTGCGGGCCGGCGACAGTCCGGCAAACTCGGGGCCCGCAGCCACGGCCTTGTACTTTTCGTACAGCGCCAGGCTTTGGCCCAGCGACGACCAGAACTCGGTCATGCGCGGCAGGTTGTCGGCGTGAGCCTTGCGCAATTCGGGCGTGTCAGCCACGGCACTCAGATGGCCCACCACGCCCCAGGCGCGGCCAAGCGGCTCGGTGGCGGTTTCCAGAGCTTCCACGGCGGTCAGCCAGGTGGCCGGAGTGGCCGGATCCTCGGTGCGGGCGACGGCGGACTGGGCTTCGGCCAGCAGCACGTCCAGCGCCGGGCCGATGTGCTCGGGGCGGATCTCCGCAAAACGCGGCAGATCCGAGAAGTCGAGCAGCGGATTGTTGGCGCGGTCGGTGGTATCAGTCATGGCAATTCCCGGTTGGCGTGCCGCGGCGGGAGCGCATGGCGGCACGATTTACCTGTGCAAGATGAGGCCTTTGCGGCCAAATATCCAGTACGACTTTGCTATCAGGGTGATTGAGGCGCGATAGACGCGCCATCGGGACCTTTCCTCAGGCCAGCCCGGCTTTGCGCTCGGCCGCTTCCAGCGTGTTGATCAGCAGCATCGTGATCGTCATCGGCCCCACACCGCCCGGCACCGGCGTGATGTGGCCAGCCACCTCGCGCACGCCTGCAAAGTCCACGTCGCCGCACAGCTTGCCGGCGTCGTCACGGTTCATGCCCACGTCGATGACCACGGCGCCCGGCTTGACCATGCCCGCCGTGATGATGTTGCGGCGGCCCACGGCTGCCACGATCACATCGGCGTCACGGGTGTGGGCGGTCAGGTCGCGCGTCTTGCTGTTGCAGATCGTGACGGTGGCGCCGGCCTGCAGCAGCAGCATGGCCATCGGCTTGCCGACGATATTGGAGGCGCCCACCACCACGGCGCGCGCGCCGCGCAGCGGGTACTGGATCGATTCCAGCATCTTCATGCAGCCATAGGGCGTGCACGGGCGGAACAGCGGGGCGCCGGTCATCAGCGCGCCGGCGTTGGCCACGTGGAAGCCGTCGACGTCCTTTTCCGGCGCGATGGCTTCGAGCACCTTGTGGCTGTCGATGTGCTTGGGCAGCGGCAGCTGCACCAGGATGCCGTGGATCTTGGGATCGTTGTTCAGCGCGTCGATGCGGGCCAGCAGGTCGGCTTCGGACAGGTCGGCCGGATAGCGGTCCAGCGACGAGTAGAAACCGTTGTCTTCGCAGGCCTTGACCTTGTTGCGCACGTAGACCTGGCTGGCGGGGTCCTCGCCCACCAGCACCACGGCCAGGCCAGGCTGGTGGCCTGCGGCGGTCAGGCGGGCGGCACGCTGGGCGGCCTCGGCACGGATTTGTTTGGCAAGGGCGTTGCCGTCGATCAGTTGAGCGGACATGGGTGTACGTGACTGGAAAGGCTGGAGGATGGGGCTGGCGCCGCGCGCGGGCGGCGGGGGCGCGAGCAAAAGCCGAATTATAAAGGCTAGCCAGCTTTCGGAGCCGGGTTGATGCGATGCAAGCGGCGACAGCCCGCCGGCTGCTAGCATCGCGCGATGGATATCGACGAATCTTCAATTCCGGAATTGCTGGCGACCTGGCCCCTGCCGACCCTGGCAGTGGCGGTGCTTGCCTGGGCGGTGGCGCAGCGTCCGTGGCGGCTGCTGCGGCGCGAGCCGATCCAGCATGCCTGGCTGGGCACCCTGGTGTTCCTGGCGCTGCTCTGGTCGGCGCGGGCCACGCTGGGCGGCGGCGTGGTGATCCAGTTGATGGGGGCGACGCTGGCCGTGACGATGTTCGGCCTGCCGCTGGCGCTGGTGTCGCTGGCGATCGCCAATGTGATCTCGTTGATCGGACTCGCCTACCTGTCCGGGCAGGCGTGGCAGGACATCCACTGGGTATCGCTCGCGCCGCGCTTCATCTGGATGGCGGCCGTGCCTGGGTTACTCACGGCTGGCCTGCAGGCCACGATGCGGCACTGGCTGCCACGGCACCTGTTTATCTTCATCCTTGGTCACGGATACTTTGCCGCGCTGGTGGCGGCCATCGTCGCGGGTGTCCTGCGCCTGGCCTGGCTCATGCTGGCGGGGCAGGCGGGCGATGTCGGCCTGACCGTCGGCGACCGGCTGACCGGCGTGGTGATCATCGCGTTTGGCGAGGCATTCCTGACCGGCATGCTGGTGGCCATCTTCGTCATCTACCGGCCGCAATGGGTCGTGACGTTCGCCGATGCCGAATATCTGGAGGGAAAGTAGGAAAGCAGGGGAAGCAGGAAAGTCGGGGGCGGACCGCGAAGGGTGGTCCGCAACGGCGTCGCCGGCCGCCCCGTGGCCATGCACGGGGCCAGCCGGCGCATCAGCCGGATCAGCTATTGCGCGACAGCGCCAGACGTAGCAGGTCGGCCACGGTGTTGACGTTGAGCTTTTCCATGATGTTGGCGCGGTGCGCCTCCACGGTCTTGATGGAAATGCCCAGGTCGTCGGCAATCTGCTTGTTCAGGCGGCCGGCCACGATGCGCTCCAGCACCTGCTGCTCGCGCGTGGTCAGCTTGGCCAGCAGGTCCTTGGCGGCGCGCTGCTCGCGGGCGGCGGAATGGTCGGTGCGGGCCTTCTGCAGCATCCGTTCCACCAGCGCGCGCAGTTCCGACTCGTCGAAAGGCTTCTCGATAAAGTCGATGGCGCCGCGCTTCATCGTCGAAACCGCCATCGGCACGTCGCCGTGGCCGGTGATGAAGACGATGGGAATATCGATGTTCTCGGCAATCATGCGCTCTTGCAGCTCCGGGCCGCTCATGCCCGGCATACGCACGTCGAGAATCAGGCACGACACCGCACCGGCATCGTAGGCAGACAGGAATTGCTCGGCGCTGTTGAAGCTGCGCACCTGGTAGCCGTTGCCCTCTAGCAGCCAGGTCAGCGAGTCGCGCATCGCTTCATCGTCGTCGACGATAAAGACGGTCTCGCCACGATGCGGCGTTGGGCTGGGCGTTGCGGTCATGAAGTCTCCTGGGGCAAAGTCGTTTGCAACGAAGTGTAACTGCATGCGGCGGTGCGCAACACCCCCAGACAAATGATCCGGACGGCCTCCCGATGCCCCGCGGCAGAGGGACGCCCGGCATGCCCAGGGGCGCTCCCGTTATTGTTCGGGTAGCGCAGGCTGCAGCGGCAGGGTGATTTTAAACGTACAACCAATGCCGTCCACATTGTTTTCTACCCAGAGACGGCCCTGGTGCGATTCAATGATCGAGCGGCAGATGTTCAGGCCCATGCCCATGCCGTCCGACTTGGTGCTGAAGAACGGCTCGAACAGGCGCTCCTTGGTGGCTTCGTCCACCCCCGGTCCCTGGTCGATGACGTCAATGCAGACGGATTGACCGAACTCAATGTTCTCGACCCGTGCGTGGAGCCGGACCACGCCCGCGGCGCGCATCGCCGGCAGGCCGGCCATCGCTTCCACGGCGTTCTTGAGCAGGTTTACCAGCACCTGTTCGATCAGCACCGGGTCCACATAGAGCATCAGGGGCGGGGCGGGCAGCCGGGTCAGGATGGTCACGCGGCGGCGCGTGGCTTCCAGATCCGCCAGGCCCACCGCGTCGGCCACGATGTCATGCAGCGCGGCCTCGCGCCGCTGCGGCTGGCTACGCTTCACGAATCCGCGGATACGGCTGATGATGGTGCCCGCGCGCACGGCCTGCGCCGATGTCTTTTCCAGTACCGGGATCAGATCTTCCGGCGTGCTGCGGCCCGAATGCAGGCGGGCCACGGCCCCCATGCAGTAGTTGTTGATGGCCGCCAGCGGCTGGTTCAGCTCGTGGGCCAGGGACGACGCCATCTCGCCCATCGTGGTCAGGCGGCTCGTGAACTGCAGCCGCTCCTCGTGCTGGCGCGCCATTTCCTCGGCGGCCTTCCGTACCGTGATGTCGGTGGCAATCTGCATCTGCGCCAGATGGCCGTCCACCCACTGGATATAGCGGCGGCGCACTTCGAACCATTTCTGCATGTCCGGCACGAACACCTCGCGCGCATCCGATGCATACGGCATCAGTTCCGAGGCCGGCAGGCCGGCGTAGGCGTCGACGAAGTCGGTGTTGTCGCTCGACATCTGCTCCTTGTCGAAGTCGTCGCCGGCCAGCTTCAGGTGGCCCTCGGCCTCCCAGCCGAACAGCTGCCGGTAGTAGCGGTTGGCGAACAGCAGCTCGGCCTTGTCGGTCGCCAGCACCGACACCGCGGCGTCCAGGCTTTCCAGCACCGTGGTGAAGCGGTCGTGCGCGGCGGCCAGTTCCTCGCGGGCGCGCTTGGGCTCGGTGATGTCCGTCATCGAGCTCATCCAGCCCGTATGCCGGCCGCGGCTATCCACCAGCGGCGAGACGTACATGCGGGCGAAGAAGCTGCTGCCGTCGCGGCGCATCACGCGCATTTCGTAGCCGGTGGCCGGCGATTTGCCCTGCAGCGTCAGGTCGATCTGCTTCTGCATCTCCTGCTGGTCATTGGGCGGCCAGTAGGGGAAGGGCGGCATGCGGCCTACCAGTTCGGTCTCGGACCAGCCCGTCATGCGGCAGAACGCCGGGTTCACGTAGGTGATACGTCCATTGAGATCGAGCGCGCGCAGGCCGATCAGCATCGAGTTTTCCATCGCGCGGCGGAACGATGTCTCGGCCAGCAGCGCGCGCTGCGCTTCGGAGCGGCGGCTGGTGTGGCGCCACATGCTCCACAGGCTCCATAGCAGGAAGCACGACAGCCCCAACACCAGCCACAGCAGCATGTTGTTGGGCAGGTTCGACGGTGGCGGGTACGCATCGGCACGCAGCGACAGCGAATGGCCGGGCGGGTCGAGCAGTACCTCGTAGGACAGCGCGTTGCCGGGCACCGGACGTACCGAGGTGCTGGCGCGCGTCTGGTTGTTCTTGTCGATCAGCGAAAAACGGTAGCGCTCGGTAAGTTCCGGTGGCAGCAGATGGGTCAGGATGCCGTTGATCGAATACAGCGCGCCGAGCGTACCGAGGAACTCGTTGTCGCGCACGATCGGCACCTCCATCAGCATGAAGCTGTCGCCGCGATCGTTCATCAGCGGGCGCGAGTAGACCACGCGCTGGGTTTCGCGCGCGGCGTCGAACGTGTCGAGCACTTCCGGTTCGAGCGGTTGGTCCACCGTCTCGCGCAGCCGTGCCGCGAACTCGGACGTGGACGGCAGCGACCAGCGGCCGCGCTTGGTGGCGTCGAGCCAGTTGATAAAGACGA
>DAIOET010000107.1:0-11683 GCA_036746135.1 Cupriavidus sp. | reverse complement strand
TGGTGTTTTGAATGTCAGTAGCCTTTGCTACTCCGCATATGCATTCGCTATGCGCTCCCCTCTCCCATGAAATGGGAGAGGGGAGCAAACCAGAGGGCCAGCGCATCGAATCCCGATAACGCTTATTCCCCGGCCTTGGGCGCTTTCTTGGCCGGCGCGCGCTTGCGCGGCGCGGCCTTCTTTGCCGCAGGCTTCTTCTTTGCCGGTGCCTTCACTTTGGCATCCGCCTCAGGCGCGGCTTCGGACTTGGCTTCGGCAACGGCAACGGCGGCCGGCACCTCCGCTTCCACCTGCGCCGCCAGCACCGTCGAGCCCGGCGCCGCGAATACGGTCTGGTCGATCGGCCACGGCGTTTCGCTGAGCTTTACGTCGGGACGCTTGGTGCGCTTGCCACGCGGCTTCGATCCTTCGTCCACCGCTTCCACCGTTTCCGAGATCAGCGTCGATGCCGAGCCTGCTGTCTCGTCATCCGCCGCCGACAACGCAGGCGCGGGTTCGGGAATGTCTTCCACATCCACCACGGCAGCCGGTGTTTCCACCAGAGGCACTGGCTGCGCCACGGTCTGCGTGGGCAGCGGCGCCGGAGACGGCTTCACCGGGACCGGCCGCGGCGGCTGCGATTGCTGCGGCTGCTGGGATTGCTGGGATTGTTGCGGCTGTCCGCCCTCACCCTTGCCGCGCTTCTTCAGCCGCACCCAGATCGTCTTGTTGTTGCCGCCGTTGCGCGTTTCCACCTCGAACAGGTTCGTGGCGGCCACCAGCTCGGAAAGCTTGCCGTAGCCATAGTTGCGCGAATCGAATTCCGGCGCCTGCTTGGCGATGTAGTTGCCGATGCCGCCGAGCGTGGACCAGCCATCCTCGTCGGAAACGGCCTGCGATGCACTCTGCAGCAACCGCACCAGGCGCGAGTCCTGACGCAGCTCCTGCGAGCTGCGGCGTCGTGTCGGAGCGGTTTCGGCTTCGGCATCGGTATCGGTATCCGCGTCGCCGCGCAGCACATCCGCGTAGATGAACTTGTCGCAGGCCGTCACGAACGGCTTCGGCGTCTTGCGCTCGCCAAAGCCATAGACGATCAGGCCCTGCTCGCGGATGCGCGAAGCCAGGCGCGTGAAGTCGCTGTCACTCGACACGATGCAGAAGCCATCGAAACGGCCGGTGTAGAGCAGGTCCATCGCGTCGATGATCATCGCGCTGTCGGTGGCGTTCTTGCCCACGGTGTAGCGGAACTGCTGGATCGGCTGGATCGAGTGCGCCAACAGGCGGTCTTTCCAGCCCGACAGGTTCGGGCGCGTCCAGTCGCCATAGATGCGCTTGACCGCCGCCACGCCGTACTTGGCCACTTCGGCCAGCAGGCCTTCGACGATGGCGGGCGCCGCGTTGTCGGCATCGATCAGTACTGCCAGGGTAGCGCCCTGGCGAGGGGAATTTGTCATGGTCAGGTTCTTCTTGATGGGGCCGGGTTGCACCGTGACGGGGTTTCCGGCGTGTGGCGCGCGGGATTCATGCGATGTGCGCGCGCGCCATTTGGATGCACCGCAGTGTACACGTGC
This sequence comes from Cupriavidus sp., assembly GCA_036746135.1. Classification (GTDB taxonomy): domain Bacteria; phylum Pseudomonadota; class Gammaproteobacteria; order Burkholderiales; family Burkholderiaceae; genus Cupriavidus. Next base: position 10,133 of record DAIOET010000107.1, on the reverse strand, counting down.
AGCATAGGCGTATACGGGAAATCACGGGGGTATCTGGCGCACTTTATGCTGCATCGCACGGTACCGCGGCCTGCACGCCGGTGCTACCATGCCGCGCAGAGACACGGCCGCTCAACATCTCCACAAGAGACCACGTGCGGCTGCCCATAAATGATGTGTCGGTGATCCCGACAGCATGCCCCACAGGGCCCAAAGAGGAGCACTTATGAATGCCCCCCTGACCCCACCGGTCAGCGACGCCATCCGCCGCGCGCTCGAAAACGTTTCCCTCGAAGACAAGTACACGCTGGAGCGTGGCCGCATCTACATCAGCGGCACGCAGGCATTGGTGCGCTTGCCGATGCTGCAGCAGGAACGCGATCGTGCCGCCGGCCTGAATACCGCCGGCTTCATCTCCGGCTATCGCGGGTCCCCGCTCGGCGCCCTCGATCAATCGCTCTGGAAGGCCAAGAAGCACCTGGCGGCGCACAACGTCGTGTTCCAGGCCGGCCTGAACGAGGACCTGGCCGCGACGTCGGTCTGGGGATCGCAGCAGGTCAACATGTATCCGGACGCCAAGTTCGATGGCGTGTTCGGCATGTGGTACGGCAAGGGCCCCGGCGTCGACCGCACCGGCGACGTCTTCAAGCATGCCAACTCCGCTGGCTCCAGCAAGTACGGTGGCGTACTGGTGCTGGCCGGCGACGATCACTCGGCCAAGTCCTCCACGCTGGCGCATCAGTCCGAGCACATCTTCAAGGCCTGCGGCCTGCCCGTGCTCTATCCGTCCAACGTGCAGGAATACCTCGACTACGGGCTGCATGCCTGGGCCATGAGCCGCTACTCCGGCCTTTGGGTGGCCATGAAGTGCGTGACCGACGTGGTGGAGTCGTCCGCCTCCGTCGAACTCGATCCGCACCGCGTGCAGATCGTGCTGCCCGACGATTTCATACTGCCGCAAGGCGGCCTCAATATCCGCTGGCCCGATCCGCCGCTGGAACAGGAAGCCCGCCTGCTCGACTTCAAGTGGTACGCGGGTCTGGCCTATGTGCGTGCCAACAAGATCGATCGTATCGAGATCGATTCTCCGCGCGCACGCTTCGGCATCATGACCGCCGGCAAGGCCTATCTCGATACGCGCCAGGCGCTGTCCGACCTGGGCCTCGACGATGAGACCTGCTCGCGCCTGGGCATCCGCCTGTACAAGGTGGGTTGCGTATGGCCGCTGGAAGCACACGGCGCACGCGCGTTTGCCGAAGGGCTGCAGGAAATCCTGGTGGTCGAAGAGAAGCGCCAGATCATGGAGTACGCGCTCAAGGAAGAGCTGTACAACTGGCGCGACGACGTGCGCCCCAAGGTCTACGGCAAGTTCGACGAGCGCGACAATGCGGGCGGCGAATGGTCGATCCCGCAGAACAACTGGCTGCTGCCGGCGCACTACGAGTTGTCGCCCGCGATCATCGCCAAGGCCATCGCCACGCGCCTGGAAAAATTCGATCTGCCCAGCGACATCCGCGCGCGCATCGAGTCGCGCCTGGCCATCATCCATGCCAAGGAACGCGCGCTGGCCACGCCGCGCGTGACCGCCGAACGCAAGCCCTGGTTCTGCTCCGGCTGCCCGCACAACACGTCGACCAACGTGCCCGAAGGTTCGCGCGCGCTGGCCGGCATCGGCTGCCACTACATGACGGTATGGATGGACCGCAACACGAGCACCTTCAGCCAGATGGGCGGCGAAGGGGTGGCGTGGATCGGCCAGGCGCCGTTTGCCGGCGACCAGCACGTGTTTGCCAACCTTGGCGACGGCACCTACTTCCACTCGGGCCTGCTGGCGATCCGCGCCTCGATCTCGGCCGGCGTGAACATCACCTACAAGATCCTCTACAACGACGCCGTGGCCATGACGGGCGGCCAGCCCGTGGACGGCCAGCTGTCGGTGCAGGACATCGCGTTCCAGGTGGCTGCGGAAGGCGCCAAGAAGATCGTCATCGTCACGGATCAACCCGAGAAGTACAACAGCGCGATCAAGCTGCCCGAAGGGCTGACCGTGCATCCGCGCGAACAGCTCGACACGATCCAGCGCGAGCTGCGTGAAGTGCCGGGTTGCACGATCCTGATTTACGACCAGACCTGTGCGACGGAAAAGCGCCGCCGCCGCAAGCGTGGCACGTTCCCCGATCCGGCACGCCGCGCGTTTATCAACGACGCCGTCTGCGAAGGCTGCGGCGACTGCTCGGTCAAGTCGAACTGCCTGTCCGTGGAGCCGCTGGAAACCGAGCTGGGCACCAAGCGCCAGATCAACCAGTCTTCGTGCAACAAGGATTTCTCCTGCGTGAACGGCTTCTGCCCGAGCTTTGTCACGGCGGAAGGCGCGCAGGTACGCAAACCCAAGGCGAATGGCGTGTCGATGAGCGGCCTGCCTGAGTTGCCGCTGCCGACGCTGCCGGACATGCGCCGCGCGTACGGCATCCTGGTGACCGGCGTGGGTGGCACCGGCGTGGTGACCATCGGCGGCCTGCTCGGCATGGCGGCGCACCTGGAAAACAAGGGCGTGACCGTGCTCGACATGGCGGGCCTGGCGCAGAAGGGTGGCGCGGTGCTGTCGCACGTGCAGATCGCCGCGACGCCGAACGACCTGCATGCCACGCGCATCGCGATGGGCGAAGCCGATCTGGTGATCGGCTGCGACGCGATCGTGTCGGCCACCGACGAAGTCATCTCGAAGACGCAGTCGGGCCGCACGCGCGCCGTGGTGAATACCGCGCAAACCCCGACCGCCGCCTTCATCAAGGATCCGAAGTGGCAGTTCCCGGGCTTGTCGGCCGAGCAGGACGTCCGCAATGCCGTGGGCGATCAGTGCGACTTCATCAACGCCAGCGCGCTGGCCGTGGCGTTGCTGGGCGACACGATCTACACCAACCCGCTGGTGCTGGGTTATGCGTGGCAGAAGGGCTGGATTCCGTTGACGCTCGAAGCGCTGGAGCGCGCCATCGAACTGAACGGTGTATCGGTCGACAAGAACAAGGCGGCATTCGACTGGGGCCGCCATATGGCACACGACCCCGATCACGTGCTGTCGCTGACCGGCAAGCTCAAGGCGCAGACCGAAGGCGCGGACGTGGTGAAGCTGCCGACGTCCAGCGGCGCGCTGCTGGAAAAGCTGATCGCCAATCGCGTGGAGTTGCTGACCAAGTATCAGGACGCCGCCTACGCCGGGCAGTACCGCGAAGCGGTGAACCGTGTGCGCACCGCCGAAGCGGCGCTGGTCGGCGCCGGCAAGCCGCTGCCGCTGACGGAAGCCGCCGCGCGCAATCTGGCCAAGCTGATGGCATACAAGGATGAGTACGAGGTGGCGCGCCTGTACACCGATCCGATCTTCCTCGACAAACTGCGCGCGCAGTTCGAAGGCGAGCCGGGCCGCGACTATCAGCTCAACTTCTGGCTGGCTCCGCCGACCACGGCCAAGCGCGACGACAAGGGCAACCTGGTCAAGCGCCGCTTTGGTCCGTCGACGATGACGCTGTTCCGCATCCTGGCCAAGCTGAAGGGCCTGCGTGGCGGTGCGCTCGACATCTTCGGCAAGACCGAGGAACGTCGCACGGAACGGGCGCTGATCGGCGAATACAAGACGTTGCTCGATGAGTTGTCGAAGGGCCTGACGGCCGCCAACCACGGCACCGCGGTGGAGCTGGCCAACGTGCCCGACGACATCCGAGGCTTCGGCCACATCAAGGAAAACAACCTCAAGGCGGCACGCGGCAAGTGGGAGCGCCTGCTGAAGTTGTTCTGCGATCCGAAGGCGGGCCAGCAGGCGGCTTGATACGCGCCCACGGGGGCGCGGGGAGGGTGCTCACCCTCACCATCGCCCCCGGCCCCTCTCCCGCCATGCGGGAGCCGGCCGCCCTTTCCACCTCCGCCCGCGCGTGGCTACACTGGGGACCCATCGATTCCCCGGTCATGCCATGCAGCTCCGCCCCTATCGCCCCGCCGATGAAACCGCCGTTGTCGACCTCTGGAAAGCCTGCGGCCTGACCCGTCCGTGGAACGATCCGCACAAGGACATCGCCCGAAAGCTGACCACGCAGCCGGAGCTGTTCCAGGTGGGCGAAGTGGACGGCCGCCTCATGGCCACGGCGATGATCGGCTACGACGGCCACCGCGGATGGGTCTACTACCTGGCCGTGGACCCACGGTTTCAGGGACGCGGCTACGGGCGTATGCTGATGGCACACGCCGAAGCGCTGCTGATCGAGCGCGGCTGCCCCAAGATCAACCTGCTCGTGCGCGACACCAACGACGCGGTGCTGGCGTTCTATGACCGGCTCGGTTACGGGCGCGATGCCGCTGTCAGCCTTGGCAAGCGTCTGATTCCCGATCAATAGAAACAGACCACCAACAGGAGACCCCATGACGACGTATCAGGGAAGCTGTCACTGCGGCCGCGTCGCGTTCGAGGCGGATGGCGAGATCACCCAGGTATTGCAGTGCAATTGCACGATCTGCCGCCGTCGCGGCCACCTGCTCTGGTTCGTCCCCAAGACGAGCTTCCGCCTGAAGACGCCTGACGAGAACGCATCCACCTATCGCTTCAACACGATGAAGATCGCGCACCGGTTCTGCCCGACCTGCGGCATCGGCCCGTATTCGGAGGCGACCGACCCGCAAGGCAACCCGACCGCCGCCGTGAATGTGCGGTGCATCGAAAGCGTGGACCTGGCCAGCCTCAAAATCATCGAGTACGACGGACTGCACAAGTAACCGCCGACCGTCATGTTCTCGATCCTGGGCATCGACCACCTGGTGCTGCGGACCGCCGATGTTGCGCGGATGCTGCGGTTTTATGTCGATGTCCTGGGCTGCACGGTCGAGCGCGAACAGCCGGCGTTTGGCCTGACCCAGTTGCGGGCGGGCAGCGGGCTGATCGACCTGGTATCGCTCGACGGCCCGCTTGGCCAGGCCGGCGGCGCAGCACCGGGTACGGAGGGACGCAATCTCGACCATTTCTGCCTTCGCATCGATCCGTTCGATATTTCATCGATAGAATCTCATCTGAATATTCATCGCATAGATTTCAGTGCGGTGGAGCAGCGCTACGGGGCGGAAGGCCGCGGCCCGTCGATTTATGTAAAAGACCCGGACGGCAACACCGTGGAACTGAAAGGGCCGCCAAATCCGGCGGATGTGGCCTGATACCCCCTGACGTGCGCCTTCCCTCACTGGTGCGCCCGCCGATACAATTTCCGCTTCATCGACCGCATCGCCACCGGCGTCCCCCAATTGCGCCGGGCGCGCCATGACTGCCTCCGCCGCCCCTGAACCCGCGCGCCCCGCCGCGCTATCGCCCCGCCAGATCGTCTGGACGCTCGGTATCACCGAGATCATCAGCTGGGGCACCCTGTACTTCACATTCACGGTCTTCATCGGGCCGATGCACGAGACGCTGGGCTTCAGCAAGCCGTTCCTGGCGGGAGGCTTCTCCCTGGGGCTGCTGGTATGGGCCATGTGTTCGTTTGCGGTGGGGCGCCTGCTCGACCGCGTGCCGGCACGCAAGGTCATGGGCATCGGCTCGGTACTGGCGGCCATCGGCCTGCTGCTCTGGGCTTGGAGCCCGTCGCCCACGATGTTCCTGCTGATGTGGATTCCACTCGGCCTCGCCATGTCCTCCACGCTCTACGAGCCCGCTTTCGTGGTGCTGCGCCAGGCATTCGGCGACAGCTACCAGAAGCCGATCGTTCACGTGACGCTGCTGGCCGGATTCGCCAGCACGATCTTCATCCCGATCGGCCAATGGCTGGTGTTGCATCTGGGCTGGCGTGAGACGCTGGTCATCTTCGCGGCACTGAACCTGTTCGTCTGCGCCCCGCTCCATGCGCGGCTGCGCTACGCGGTGCATCCCAGCTATGCCGGCACGGCCGTGCCTGGCGCCGGGTCGCCGCCGAGCATCACGCGGTCCACGCTGCGCCAGCCTGTATTCTGGGCCGTGGTCCTGGCCTTCACCGCCACGGCCGTCATCGCATCGTTGCTGGGCGCGCACCTGATTCCGATGCTGACCGAGAAGGGCATGCCCGTGGCACAGCAACTGATCGTGGCTGCACTGATCGGGCCCGCGCAGGTGGCTGGCCGGCTGGCGATGGCACGACTGCCGATCAGCCACCCGGTGCGGCTGTCGATGCCGGTCTACATCGTCATGAGCCTGGGCCTGCTGTGTCTGACGCTCGGCTACGGCTACTGGCTCATGTTCGCGGCGGTCTGCTATGGCTGCGCCAATGGTGTCAATACGATGCTGCGGGCGATGGCGATGCCCGAGCTGATCTCGCGTCATCACTATGCAACGCTGAACGGGTTAATGATGACCCCCGTGTTGCTGATGCAGGCGGCCGCGCCGTGGTTTGGCGCCCTGCTGTGGCGTGCCGCCGGTGGCTACTGGCTGATGCTGTGGGTCATGGTGGCGCTGGCCGTGGGCGCGCTGGCCGCGTTCGCGTTCGCGCTGCACCAGCGCGGCCTGCTCCGGCCCGGCGCCGTGCCGGCATGAGCCTTCCTGAACTGTTGTCTGGCTGTACCTGATGTCTGATTATTCGATCGAAACCGAGTCGCCCTCCGCTTCCGCCGCCGCCCTCTCCCCGTCGGCCGTCTCGCGCGCCACGCGCGGCACGATGGCGCTGTTCTTTGCCAACGGCGCCACGTTTGCCACCTGGGGCGTCCACATTCCCACCATCAAGGCCCGCTTCGGGCTGTCCGACGCCATGCTGTCGCTGGCGATGCTGGCCGTGGCCGCCGGCGCGATCCTTGTCATGGGGCCGGTCGGCCGCTGGGTCGGCAAGATGGGCAGCGCCAGGGCATCGATGCTGGGCGGGGTGGCGTTCGCCTGCATGACGCTGGCGATCCTGGCCATGCCCAGCTTTGCCCTGCTGCTGCCGGCGCTGCTGGTGTTCGGCATGGCAAACGCGATGTTCGACGTCGGCATGAACGCCCAGGCGGCCACGGTGGAAGCCAGCCGGACCCGGCCCATCATGTCCGCGCTGCACGGCATGTTCAGCCTGGGCGGCATGGCCGGCGCGGCATTCGGCGGGCTGATGCTGAGCCTGCAGGTGCCGCCGCTGATCCATACCGCACTGATTGCCGCGCTGACGGCCGCCGCGGCGCTTGGCGCGCATCGCGGGCTGCTGGCCGATCATCCGGTATTGCCCAGCGCCGAGCACCACCACGAGCACGCATCACGCGCGCTCTGGCTGCTGGGCCTGATGGCTTTCCTGGGCCTGGTGGGCGAAGGCGCGATGTATGACTGGACCACGGTCTACATGCGCGAAGTCACCCAGGCACCGCTGGAATGGATCAGCTTTGGATACGCGGCGTTCTCGGGCGGCATGGCTTGCGGCCGCTTTGGCGGCGACCGCCTGCGTGCCCGTTTCGGCGATGCGCGTACGCTCACCGGCAGCGCGTGGCTTGGCTTTGCGGGGATCGCGCTGGCGATTGCCGTGCCGTACCCGCTGGCCGCGCTGGTCGGTTTCAGCCTGATGGGGCTGGGCGCCGCGAACATGGTGCCGATCTTCTTCGTGGCGGCGTCGCGCCTGCCCGGCATGACCGCCGCCGAGGCCATCGCGCGCGTGGCGCGCTTTGCCTATGTGGGCCTGCTGATTGGGCCAGTGTTGATCGGCGGCGTGGCGCACCTGGCCGAACTGCGCGTCGGCATCGCCGTGGTGGCGCTGACGATGGGTTACATCGCGCTGTTCGGGGCCAGGTCGGTGCGCCGCTATCTCACGGCCTGACTGCCCGAATCATCGGCCATCGGCCATCGGCGCGGACGAGGCCCGCTTGCGAAGTCAGGCGGCCTTCGGCAACGGCGCATGGCCAGTGCCGATGCCATCGAACACGAACGTATCCATCGCCAGCACGCCGTAGGTGACCTCGTCCGCCACGCGCGTCACGCTGGGCTGCTTGCCGGCCCCGGCATCCGGCCCGATGGCGGCGCCGAGCGTGACGTAGAACGGCAGCAGATGCTCGTCCGTCGGGTGCGCGCGGCGCGCAAATGGCGCCTGCGTGCGATAGTCGGCAATCCGGCTCACATCGCCCGTGGCCAGTGCCTGGTTCAGCGCATCGGCCATCCAGCCGCGAAAGGCATCGACATACGGTTCGGCGTCCGGGCCGTGCTGATCCTTGCGTCCGCCGCTGCCAAACACTTCCTGCAGGTTGTGGGTAAAGCTGCCCGAGCCGATCACGAGCACACCTTCCTCGCGCAGCGGCGCCAGCGCGCGACCGATCTCGATCTGCGTGGCCGGGCTCAGGTACGGATTGAAGGCGAGCTGGACCACCGGCACATCGGCATCGGGGAAGAAGTAGCGCAGCGGCATCCACGCGCCGTGATCGAGCGGACGCTCCTCGTCTTCGGCCACAAAGCCGGCGCCGGGAATGCTCGCGGCCTCGATCAGCATCTTGACGCGGGCGGCCAGGTCCGGGGAGCCAGGTGCGTCATAGCGCAACGCATACAGTTCGCGCGGAAAGCCGCCGAAGTCGTGCCAGGCTTCCTGGCGCGAGCGCGTGGTGACCGCCAGCGTGCTGTAGATCCAGTGCGCGGAAATCACCAGCACGGCCTTCGGCTTGAGCGCGCGCAAGCGCACGCCCAGCGCATCGAACGCGGCACCCGTGGGGCCAGGATCGATCGCCAGCATCGGGGATCCGTGTGACACATAGATGGCGGGAAGCATGGTGGTCATGGCAGCAACCTGTTCGGTTTTTTATGCGATGAGGGAAGTCTGGCAAAGCTGGCGGCCCGTGGCACACGTCATTTGCGGACAAGTCCTGCAAAAAACTTGAAGCGTGGCTGCCGCGCGCGTGATGGGCGTTGGATAGCGCACACAACCGGAAGGGTTTTGCGGGGGTCTGGCAGCGGACGTAAGCGGAATCGGCCTATGATGTGCCGCAGAGATGCGATTTACGCATCCGCCGGAGAAAGCCCGTGTCAAAGCGTTTCGATCCCCTGCACGCCCTGCCCCACGCGCTGTGGTGGCAGCCCGGCGTTTACGGCAGCGGCCCGGCCGTGCTGCTCTGGATCATCGCGCGCCTGCCGGCCGACATGCTGGCGGACACCTTCGGCACACCCTACGCCCCGGCCCTGCTCAACCACGCTGGCGACACCATTTTCGTGGTGGGCTGGCTGGCCAGCGCCGCATGGCTGTGGTTCACGCGCAAGCGTCCGGCCCCGTCCCGGGAGCCCGCGCCGCTCGACCTCGGCGCGCCCACCCAGACCCCGCCCACTACCCGGCATCACGGACACGGCGCCGGTTAAGAACTTTCCGACGGGCGCCGGGTGACGCACAGACAACCCCGCTATCCGCTTCCGTATTCCTATCCGATGTAAGGAATCGCTTAAGATGCTGGCTTGCGTCACCGCCGGGGTACACCGGCGGGGGCATCCACCGGTTCATTCATCGTCGTAGCAAGCTCCATGTCCGTTACCGCAACATCCGCCAACGACCTTTCCAAAGCCACCCGACGACGCGCGATCATCGCCGCCACGATCGGAAACGGCCTGGAATGGTTCGACTTCACCGTCTACAGCTTCTTTGCGGTCATCATCGCCAAGCTGTTCTTTCCCACCGGCAATGACCTGACGTCGTTCCTGCTCACCGTGGCCACGTTTGGCGTGGGCTTTTTCATGCGTCCCGTCGGCGCCATCGTGCTGGGCGTCTACGCCGACCGCGTGGGCCGCAAGGCGGCGCTGACGCTGACCATCCTGCTGATGGCGCTGGGCACGGCCATCATCGGCCTGGCGCCGACCTATGAATCGATTGGCCTGTGGGCACCCGCACTGATCGTGGTGGCGCGGCTGATTCAGGGCTTCTCGGCCGGTGGCGAGGTTGGCGGCGCCACGGCATTCCTGATCGAACACGCACCCGACGAGGAGCGCGGTGCCTATGCCAGCTGGCAGCAGGCCAGCCAGGGCATTTCGTTCATGCTGGGCGCGGCGATGGGTGCGCTGGTCACCAATGGACTGGACCAGGCCCAGATCGACGCCTGGGGCTGGCGCATTCCGTTCCTGTTCGGCCTGCTGATCGGCCCGGTGGGCATGTACATCCGCTCGCACCTGGAGGAGCCGCCCGAGTTCGAGGCACGCCAGGCCGAACGCCGCGCCAGCAACGTCAAGTTCTCGCCGCTGT
>DAIOET010000106.1:0-11852 GCA_036746135.1 Cupriavidus sp. | reverse complement strand
GCTCGCAGCTGGTGGACGAGGTGGTTGCCATCGTCAACAACAGCGTGATCACGCGACGCGAGTTGCTTGACCGGGCCGACGAGATCGAAAACCAGCTGCGCGCCGCGAATCGCCCGATTCCCGAGCGGCCGGACCTGCTTGGCGAAGTGCTGGAACGGCTGGTGATGGAGCGCGTGCAGACGCAGGCCGCTCAGGACGCCGGCATCAAGGTGACCGATCAGGAAGTGGATCGCGCGATCGAATCGGTGGCGCAGCAGAACAAGATGTCCGCCACCGAACTGCGCCGCCGCGTTGAAGCCAGCGGCATGACGTGGTCCAAGTATCGCGACGAACTGCGCAAGCAGGTGCAGGTCATCCGCCTGCGCGAACGCGAAGTGGACTCGAAGGTGCAGGTCTACGACGGCGAGATCGACAATTTCCTGGCCGCGCGCAGCGGGCAGTCCGCCGCCACGGGGCCGACCGAGTACAACGTGCAGCAGATTCTGCTGCGCGTGCCGGAAGACGCATCCGATGCCCAGAAGGCACAGCTCAAGGCCAAGGCCGAGGGCCTGCTCAAGCAGGTCCAGGGTGGTGCCGACTTTGCCGAACTGGCCAAGGCGAATTCCGAGGCGCCCGAGGCAGCGCAGGGCGGCGCGATGGGTTTCCGAGAAATCGGCCGCCTGCCCGCGCTGTTTGCCAATGCAATCGTCGATCTGCAGCCAGGCGCCGTGGTGCCGGAAGTGGTGGAATCGGCCAATGGCTTCCACGTGCTCAAGCTGGTAGCCAAGCGCGCGGCGCCGGCGCAGCAGGCTGCCTCCGACCGCATTACGCAAACGCAGGTGCGCCACATCCTGATCCGCACCGGCCCGAACATGCCCGAGGCGGAAGCCAAGCGCCAGATGACCACATTGCGTGATCGCCTGACCCACGGCACCGACTTTGCCGACGCCGCACGCCGCTACTCGCAGGACGGTTCGGCGCAGCAGGGCGGGGAGCTGGGCTGGGTGTCGCCGGGCGAACTGGTACCCGAGTTCGAGCAGGCGATGAGCCGGTTGCGTCCGGGCGAGATCTCCGAGCCGGTGGTCACGCAGTTCGGCGTGCACCTGATCCAGGTGGAAAACCGCCGCGAGACGGAGGTGTCGGCCGAGAAGCAGCGTGACTTCGCCCGCCAGGAAGTCCGCGAACAGAAGCTGCGCGCCGCCTATGATGACTGGGTGCGCCAGCTGCGCAGTGCGGCGTACGTGGAATACCGGATCAACCGCCAGCGCTGATAACGCGCCGGCCACCCTGCCATGCCCGACCCTGCACCCGCTCCACTGGCGTTAGCCATCACTACCGGCGAACCGGCCGGTATCGGTCCCGATATCACGATCGGTGCCTTGTTGCAGCTCGTGGGGGGTGGCAACGATATGGGACGTGGCGCATACCGGTTTCATGTGATCGGCGACGCGCACCTGCTGGCGCAGCGCGCCGAGGCGCTGGGCGTGGCGCATGCGTGGCGGCGCCGTATCGCCGACGGCGATGTGGTCGTCGAACATGTGCCGCTGGGCGTGGCGTGCGAGGCGGGCCAGCTCGACGCCCGTAACGGCCGCTACGTGCTGGCGCTGCTCGATGCCGCCATCGATGGCCTGCGCGACAGGCGCTATGCCGCGATGATCACCGCGCCCGTGCAGAAGAGCACGATCAACGATGCCGGCGTGCCGTTCACGGGCCATACCGAATATCTGGCCGAGCGCGCCGCCGTACCGCGCGTGGTGATGATGCTGGCGGGGCCGCAGCCCGCCCATGACAATGCGATGTTGCGGGTGGCGCTGGCCACCACGCACCTGCCGCTGCGTGCGGTGCCCGATGCGCTGACGGTGCCGATGCTGCTGGAGACGCTGAAGATCGTCGATCACGACCTGCGACGCCATTTCGGCATTGCGCGTCCGCGTATCCTGGTGACCGGGCTCAACCCGCACGCCGGGGAATCGGGCCACATGGGCCGCGAGGAGATCGATGTCATTTCGCCCGCGCTGGCGCTGGCCGGCGATGCCGACATCGATGCACGCGGACCCTATCCTGCCGACACGCTGTTCCAGCCGCGCCACCTGCGCGATGCCGACTGCGTGCTGGCGATGTACCATGACCAGGGACTGGCGCCGCTCAAGTACGGCACCTTTGGCCACGGCGTCAATATCACGCTGGGCCTGCCCTTTATCCGCACATCGGTGGATCACGGCACCGCGCTCGACCTGGCCGCTACCGGCCAGGCCGAACACGGCAGCATGATTGAAGCCATCCGGTGTGCCATTACGATGGCTGGCCATGCCAGCGGCCGCCACGGCAACGGCGCGTCCGCCAACGGCCGCCACTGACTTATGCGTTCAAACGTGCACCAGGGCCATGTGGCCCGCAAACGATTCGGGCAGAACTTCCTGGTCGATGACGGCATCATCTACGGCATCGTCAATGCGATCGATCCGCAGCCGGACGACGTCGTCGTCGAAATCGGCCCCGGCCTGGGCGCCCTGACCGACCCGCTGCTAGAGCGGCTGCCGGCCATGCAGGTCGTGGAACTCGACCGCGACCTCGTCGAGCGCCTGCGCAACCGCTACAACGACCGGCTCGTCGTGCATGCCGGCGATGCGCTGGCATTCGATTTCGGCAAGCTCAAGGAGGCCGGGCGCGCGCTGCGTATCGTGGGCAATCTGCCTTACAACATATCGAGCCCGCTGCTGTTCCACCTGATGGATTTTGCCGATCACGTGCGCGACCAGCATTTCATGCTGCAGAAGGAAGTGGTCGAGCGCATGGTGGCCGAGCCGGGCAGCAAGGCGTTCGGCCGGCTGTCGATCATGCTGCAGGTGCGTTATCACATGGAACACGTGCTCGACGTTCCGCCGGCATCGTTCAACCCGCCGCCGAAGGTCGATTCCGCCGTGGTGCGCATGATCCCCTGGCCGCGCGCCGAGGACGGCACACTGCGCTCGCCGTATCCGGCCTGCGATCCGAACGTGCTCGGCGACGTGGTCACCGCGGCGTTCTCGCAGCGCCGCAAGGTCCTGCGCAATACGCTGTCGTTCCTGCGCGACCAGGTCGACTTCGACGCGCTCGGCTTCGACCTGAGCCGCCGCGCCGAGGAAGTGCCGGTGGCCGAATATGTCGAACTGGCCCGCATCGTCGGCAACAGTGCGGCGCCGCCCGCGCGCGGCGTGGCCTGATGCCCGCACCGGTTACCGATTTTCCGAATTCCCGAATCTCCTGAATATCCCAAAGCTTTCGCGACGCTCATGACAGAACAGACCAAGACCGATCCGCGTCCCGTCATCCTGACTGGTGACCGTCCTACCGGACCGCTGCACCTGGGCCACTACGTCGGCTCGCTGAAGAGCCGCGTGGCTCTGCAGGAAACGCACAAGCAGTATGTGCTGCTGGCCGATACGCAGGCGATGACCGACAACGCGCACGACCCGGACAAGGTGCGCCGCAACGTGCTGGAAGTTGCGCTGGACTACCTGGCAGTGGGCATCGACCCGGCCAAGACCACGATCACGGTGCAGTCGCACCTGCCGGCGCTGGCCGAGCTGACGCTGATGTATCTGAACTTCGTCACGGTGTCGCGCCTGGAGCGCAATCCGACGATCAAGGAAGAGATCCAGGCGCGTGGCTTCGGCCGCGATATCCCGGCAGGTTTTCTGTGCTACCCGGCTTCGCAGGCCGCCGATATCACGGCCTTCAAGGCCGTGCTGGTGCCGGTGGGCGAAGACCAGGCACCGTTGATCGAACAGACCAACGAGATCGTGCGACGCATCAACCATCAGGTGGGCCGCGACGTGCTGCCGGAGGCTGCCGCGCTGATCCCGAAGCATGGACGCCTGCCTGGCGTGGATGGCAAGGCGAAGATGAGCAAGTCGCAGGGCAACTCGATTCCGCTTGGCGCAACGGCGGATCAGATCCGCGAGGCCGTGCACAAGATGTACACCGATCCGAACCACCTCAAGGTGTCGGACCCTGGCCAGGTGGAAGGCAACGTCGTGTTCACGTACCTCGATGCGTTCGATCCGAATGTGGAGGAAGTGCAGGCGCTGAAGGAACACTACCAGCGTGGCGGCCTGGGCGATATGGTGCTCAAGCGCCGTGTGGAAGGGTTGCTGCAGGAAATGCTGCGCCCGATGCGCGAGCGCCGGGAGCAACTGGCCAAGGACCCGGGCTATGTGTTCGACATCCTGAAGAAAGGCACCGCCGAGGCGCGCGAGTTGACCCAGCAGACGCTGGACGAAGTGCGCGGCGCGCTCGGGATGTTCTCGTTCCCGAACTAATCCTCTGATGGTTCGCTGCCCTCTCCCGCGCGGGAGAGGGCGGAACACCGGCGGGCGTGTCCTATGCCTTCCGGTTCACCAGCACAATCCCCAGCAGCACCAGCACCGCCGCCACGGCGAACCGCACGCCGACCTGGTCGTGCATCAGCAGCACGCCGAACGCCACGCCGAACAGCGGCGTCAGAAACGAAAACACCGATAGCCGCGAAGCCAGGTACTGGCGCAGCAGCCAGAACCAGATCAGGTAGCTGGCAAACGCGATCAGCACCGACTGGTAGAACAGGCTTGCCACCACGAAGCCGGTGACTTCCACGCGATGGACCTGGCCGGCGGCCAGCGCCATCACCAGCAGCAGCACTGCCGATACCGCCAACTGATAGAGCAGCGTCTTGCTGGCCGGTGCGTGCGACAGCTTGCTGCCGCGTACCACGATGGTCGTTGCCGCCCAGAGGGCGCCGGCCACTACGCCCAGCGCGTCGCCAAGGAGCGTGCTGGATTGCGAGGACGCGGCGACAATGCCGTCCGCGAACGCCAGCACCATCCCCAGGAATGCCAGCACCACGCCTACCCACTGGCCGCGATGCAGATGCTCGCCCGGCACGAACAGGTGCAGGCCCAGCGCGGTGAAGATCGGCGCCGTATAGAGGAACACGGCCATGCGCGATGCCGTGGTGTGGCCCAGGCCGACGAAGATACAGAAGAACTCCGCGCCGAACAGCAGGCCAGCCACAAGGCCCGCGCGCAGCGTGCCGTCGCGTTCCCAGAGCGGGGTGCCGCGCCATGCCGCGAAGGCAAACACGAGCAGGGCCGCAATGGCGGAACGGACGCCGGCTTGCAGCACGGCGCCCATCAGTGGAGCGGTGACCTTGATGATCACCTGCTGGAGTCCCCATGCGGCGCACAGCAGCACCATCAGTCCGATGGCCGTGCTGTCCAGCGGGCGCCTTGTTATTAGTTGTGTGCTCATTGCCGCGTCGCTTACGGACGTGCGGCGTCGCGGGTGGAGTTTCGCTCGATCAGTTCGATCTTGTAGCCGTCCGGATCTTCCACGAAGGCGATCACCGTCGTCCCGCCCTTGACCGGACCGGCCTCGCGCGTGACCTTGCCGCCGGCCGCGCGGATGCGGTCGCAGGCTTCGGCGGCGTTGGGGGTTTCCAGGGCGATATGGCCGTAGGCGGTGCCCAGGTCATACTGGTCCACGCCATAGTTGTAGGTCAGCTCCAGCACCGCGGTCTCGCTTTCGGGGCCGTAGCCGACAAAGGCCAGGCGGTACTTGTATTCGGGGTTGTCGCTCTCGCGCAGCAGTTGCATGCCCAGCACGCGCGTGTAGAAGTCGATCGAGCGCTGGTAGTCGCCAACGCGCAGCATGGTGTGGAGGAGTCGCATAGGGGACCTTCTTTGGGTTGTTGATACAACAGAGTCCGTCATTCTAGTCCTGCGCGCCGGCGCGTGCCGATGACGCTGAAGTCCGGCAACGAGAAATTTCAGCACGCCGTTGCATTTGATGTTCACGAAGCGGTTGCTACAGTGAAGCACGCATGCATGACATATGGCAGCCTACGCCGATTTCACGGCGCGGCAGCGCTGTGGGTCGCGCGACAGGTTTCTTCTGACAAGAGGGAAACTGCATGACGCGATGCTTCCGGAGCAGTAGCTGTGGCGCGCTGGCCTGCGCGCTGGTCGCAGTGCTCGATGCCAGGCTCAGCCAGGCAGCCGACTGCGCGCCACCGTCGCCCACGGCAAGCTCATACACGGCGAACGGCTGCGACGGCACCGTCACCGGAGGCACATTCAACACAGGGGCCTCGGCCTACGCTTCGGTGCTCCATGCCGTCAACAGCGGCACCATTACCGTTACGGGGCCCGTCACCCTGCTCTCGACCGGCGACGAGTCCACGGGTGCCTATGCGAACAACGCTGGCGCCATCTACTTCAACGCGCCGGGCAGTACGCTGACGACGTCGGGAGCCCACTCGAACGGCGTACACGCATTCGGCACTGTCACCGTGACGGGTCAGGTCAACGTAACGACCTCGGGCGAGCGCGGGCATGCGCTGTTTGCCGACTATGGCGGCGTGGTGCAGATGCACGACTCGATCATTGTGACCCAGGGCGCGGAGGCAGCGGGCATTGCCGTGGCCACTGGCACCATCTCGCTTGTCGGGGCCAGCGCGATTACGACAACCGGTATTACCGCACCCGGCGTGGCGCTGACTTCGTCGAATTCGAATGCGATCGTCGACGGACAGGACGTCCGCATTCCGATCCGCACCACCGGCGAGAGTTCGCCAGGCGCCGCAGGGGCGCAAGGGTCTGGCTCGATGGTGTTGCGCCGCGTGGATATCACCACCGAAGGTGCCATCGCCTTCGGCATACTTGCGCGAAACGCCATGACCATACAGGCCGACGATGTCACCGTGGTCACAAAGGAGTCAGGTTCCATTGGCGTGCTTGCGAGCGATGGCGGCGTGGTGACGCTGACCGGCGGCAGCGTCGCCACGGCAGGACGCGGCGCGCACGGCCTTTCGGTGGAGGGGGCGGGCAGTTCCATCGTGGCCGATGGCACCGCGGTTACGGTCTCGGGCCCCCTCGCGGCGGCGATGCAGGTCCTGGATCAGGGCAGCATCGTCCTGAGCAACGGCAGCGCGGTCAGCACCGGGCAGGATGGCAGCGCGCTGTCCATGTTCAGCACCGACCAGACGATGATGCAAAAGGCCGAAATTACCGGCAGCACCCTGGCGGCGAACCGTGGCACCGCGCTGGCATTCCTGGGCGGTGAGGCATCGGTGAAGATCACCGACAGCAGCGTGTCGGGCTTCTACTTGTTGGGAATCGATTCACGTGCCGATCCAGTCGTCGCGGACGTGACGGCCACCCGCTCGGTGCTGCGTGGGGCGGCGGTGGTGATGCCCGCGTCGAGTGGCAGCACGCACGCGGCGCGGCTGTCGCTGCGCGACGGCTCCACGTGGATTGTCACCGGCGATTCCAACCTGACGCGGTTGGAAAACTACGGCAGTACGGTCACGTTCGTGCCACCGGTCGATGGGGTGTTCCATTCGCTTGTCCTTGACGGATACCACAGCGTTGGTGGCACGGTGAGCCTGACGGCGGCGCTCGGCGGCGATGACTCCCCTTCGGATCGGCTTGTGATCCGCGGCGGTACCGTCACGGGCTCCAGCCTGTTGCGCATCTCCAATGCCGGTGGCAAAGGGGCGCTGACGAGCGAAGGCATCAAGGTGATCGACGCGGTCTCGGGCGGCGTCGTTCCTGCCGGCACCTTTGCGCTTGCCGGCCGCGCGGTGGCGGGGGCGTTCGAGTACCGCCTGTATCGCGGCGGCCTGAGCAATCCTGACGACGGCGACTGGTATCTGCGGTCCCAGCAAATGCCCACGCCGCCCACGCCACCCGATCCGCCGTCGCCCCCTTATCCTTCCCGGCCCATGTACCGGCCAGAAGTGCCGGCCTACATCGCCAACGAGCACGCGGCTGCCAGCCTGTTCCTGCACAGCCTGCAAGACCGCATGGGCGAGCTGCCGTTTTCGTCGGCGCCTGCGAGCTGGCTGCGGCTGGTGGGACAGACCGCCGAGAGTGGCAGCCGCGGCAACGACTACAGCGCACGTGCCGATACCGTGATCCTGCAGGGTGGCGGCGATTTGGCGCGCGGCTCACTGTTTGGCGCGGAAGACCGCCTGCATGTCGGCGCGATGCTCGGCTACGGACACGTGGCGACCGACGGTCTTGCGGCGGGCAACGATGCCCGGGCCAAGGGCGAGGTGAACGGTTACGGCGTGGGCATGTACGCGACCTGGTTCGGCCAGGCTGCCTCCGACCTCGGGCCTTACGTCGACACCTGGTTCCAGTACGCCTGGTTCGACAGCAACGTGCGCGGCGATCAGTTGCCCAAGGTCGGCTATCACAGCCAGGCATGGAATGTGTCGCTCGAAGGCGGCTGGGCCCTGCCGCTGGCCAGCACGTCATGGCGCGTGGAACCCCAGGCGCAGGTAGCCTGGCTGCGCCATCTGGGCGTCAACGTGACCGAGCCCGGCGGCACGCAGGTCAGCGGCGGCGATACCAATGGCGTGGTCACCCGGCTTGGCGTACGTATCTTCCGCACGCTGGACCGGGACGACGGCGGGCGGCTGCAGCCGTACGCGACGCTGAACTGGTGGCATGACCAGGCCAGTGCGTCGGTGGGATTCAGTGATACGGTGCTGGGCCAGCTGTTCCCGCGCGATCGCTACGAACTCAAGCTCGGCATCAACGCGCGGCTGACACGCGGCTGGACGAGTTGGGGGAATATCGGAGGACAGTGGGGCAGCCAGGGCTACCGCCAGTACGCCATGCGGCTCGGCGCACGCTATGCCTGGTGAGCGGTGCGAACCTGCCGGGCGTCAGAACGTCGGCAGCAGCTCGGGCGGATGCGCGCGCAGTTGGGCGCGGGCGTCGCGGAATTCGGGAAAGATCGATTCCACGGTCTCCCAGAAACGCGGGCCGTGGTTCATTTCCTTGAGGTGCGCCAGCTCGTGCGCGGCCACGTAGTCGATCATCGACAGCGGAAAATGCATCAGGCGCCAGTTGAGGCGGATCTTGCCGTCGGCGGTGCAACTGCCCCAGCGCGTGGCGGCCGAAGTCAGCGCAAAGCCGGTATGGCGCACGCCAAGTTTGTCCGCATAGACGTCGAGCCGCTCGGCCATCAGCCGGCGCGCCTGGTTTTGCAGCCAGCCCTGCACGCGGTCCTTGACCTGCTGTTCCTCGGCATGTCCCGGCAATGCGAGATGCAGGACGCGGGTATCGGCGTTGAAGCAGAGCACGCCGGCCGGAGACTCCAGCTGGAGCGTGATGGGTTGGCCCAGGAACGGCAGCGTCGCGCCATCGCGCCATTGCACCGTGGGCAGCACGCGGCGGGTCTCACGGTGACGCCATTCGCCGAGTTTGGTGAAAATCCAGCGTTGCTTTTCCAGGATGGCCGCCTCGACGTCGACCAGCGTCACCCAGCGCGGCGCCGTGATCGACAACCCGCGGTCATCGACCGTGAAGCCGATGGTACGACGCGACGAGCGCTTCAGCGAATAGTAAAGCGTGCGTTCTCCCACCTGCAGCACGCGGCTGTTTGGCAGCGCGGGCGGCCAGACATCGGCCGTCGGTCCCGCCGGAGCGTCGGGCGCCAGCAGAGGCTGCTGCGTCGGCTGGGCGGGCGGCGTGGCGTCTGCCAGCGGCAGTTCCATCTGCGCGCCGGGGTCGGCGGTAGGGCGCAACAGCTTCATGCGGTGGCCTGGCTCCCTGCGCGACGATAGCTTTCCGGGTCGATGCGACGCATCTCGCGCTCGATCCAGGCTTCCACTTCCTGGTTCAGGACGTCGGCAGTCTTGTTGGCGGACGGAATCACGTCGCCGATCGAGATCGTGATCGTGCCCGGATACTTTGAAAACGAATTGCGCGGCCAGAGGCGCCCCGAGTTGACTGCCATCGGGAACACCCATGCACCGGTCTCCACGGCCAGGCGCGCGCCGCCGCTCTTGTAGCGGGGACGCTCCAGGCCAGCCCGCGTGCGCGTGCCTTCAGGGAACATGATGATCCACGCGCCTTCGTTGAGCCGCTCACGGCCCTGCCTCGCGGCCGACGCAAATGCACGGGTGCCGTCCTTGCGGTTGATGTGGACCATCTTGAGCATGCCCAGCGCCCAGCCGAAGAACGGCACGAACAGCAGTTCACGCTTGAACACGAAGCACAGCGGCTTAGGCATCAGCGCCACGTAGGCCACGGTCTCCCAGGCGGACTGGTGCTTGGACAGCAGCACCACGGGCTTGTCCAGCATCGCGAGCATCTTTTCCATGCCTTCGATGCGGTACTGGATGCCGCAGATCAGGCGCGCGGCCCAGATCACCAGTCGCGTCCAGCCCCGCACAAAGCGGAAGCGGTTCTCCGCGTTCATGAACGGGAAGACGATGAAGCAAACGCACGCGTAGGGCGGCGTCAGGATGATGAGATACAGCGTGAACAGCAGGGAGCGGATAAAGGTCATCGATGGGGGCGACGATGGGCGAATTCAGGGGGCGGGGGATGCGGCGTGCGTGACGGTCTTTTGACTGCCTTCGGCAATCAGCCAGCGGGCGAATGCGGCCAGGTCGTCGTGCACGCGGGTATTGGCGGGCAGGCCGCCTTTGTCGAGCGTGCGCAGGCCTTTGCCGGTACGTACCAGATGCGGCAGGCAGCCGACGGCCACGCCGGCTTCGAGGTCGCGCAGCGAATCGCCCACGGTAGGCACGTGGCGCAGCTCGATGCCGAAGCGCTCGCCGATCTGTTCGTACAAGCCCGACTTCGGCTTGCGGCAGTCGCAGTTGTCGGCGGCCGTATGCGGGCAGAAGAACACGGCCTCGACGCGGCCGCCGAGGTTGGCCAGTGCCTTGTACATTTTTTCGTGCATGGCGTTGAGGGCGTTCATCTCGAACAGCCCGCGGCCAATGCCCGACTGGTTGCTGGCGATCACGATGCGATAGCCAGCCTGGTTCAGCATGGCGATGGCTTCGAGGCTGCCGGGGATCGGCACCCACTCGTCGGGTGTCTTGATGAACTGGTCGCTGTCGAGATTGACCACGCCATCGCGGTCAAGAATCACGAACTTCGGCAGGGACTGAGGCATGGCGTGCTCCGATGCGGCTTGAAAGACAGCTTAGGCCGCCAGCTTGGAAATGTCCGCCACGCGGTTGGCCAGACCGTGCAGCGTGGCCAGCAGCGCCAGGCGGTTGGCGCGCAGCTTCGCGTCGTCGGCCATCACCATCACATCGTTGAAGAAGCGGTCCACGGCGTCGCGCAGTTGGGCCAGATCGCGCAGCGCGGCAGTGAAATCGCCACCGGAGAAGGCGGCTTCCACCCCAGGGCGCACGCGCTCGATGGCTTCGAACAGCGCGCCTTCGGCTGCTTCCTGGAACAGGGCGGCGTCGACGTTGCCGATGGCCTCGTCGGTCTTCTTCAGGATGTTCGTGATGCGCTTGTTGGCTGCGGCAAGGGCCTCGGCCTCCGGCAGCGCGGCAAACGTGCGCACGGCTTCCATGCGGGCCAGGATGTCGTGCAGCGACTGCGGACGCAGGCTGACCACGGCTTCCACTTCATTGGTCGTGTAACCCTTGTCCTTCAGGTAGCCGCGCACGCGGTCGTACAGGAAGTCGGCAATTGCCTCGCGCGACGGCTTCACGGCGGCAATGCCGGCGAAAGCCTGCTCGGTCAGGCCCAGGAGCGTGTCCAGCGGCACGGCCAGCGGCTTTTCGATCAGCATGCGCAGAATGCCCAGCGCGTGGCGGCGCAGTGCGAACGGGTCTTTCTCGCCGGTCGGCTGCAGGCCGATGCCCCAGATGCCGACCAGGGTTTCGAGCTTGTCGGCCATTGCCACGGCCGTGCTCACGTTGCCTTCCGGCAGCGCGTCACCGGCAAAGCGCGGGCGATAGTGCTCGGAGCAGGCCAGCGCCACGTCGTCGGCTTCGTCGTCATGGCGAGCGTAGTACGTGCCCATCGTGCCCTGAAGCTCGGGGAACTCGCCGACCATGTCGGTCAGCAGGTCGGCCTTGGCCAGCTCGG
>DAIOET010000105.1:0-11858 GCA_036746135.1 Cupriavidus sp. | reverse complement strand
TCGCATCCCAGGCCGACCTGGAAGCCAAGCAGATCACCTTCACCCAGCTTTCCGAAAACGCCTGGGCCTATACGGCGGAAGGCGATCCGAACTCGGGCGTGATCATTGGCGACGACGGCGTGATGATCGTGGACACCACGGCCACGCCCGCGATGGCGCAGGACCTGATTGCGAAGATCCGCGCCATCACCGACAAGCCGATCAAGTACGTGGTGCTGTCGCACTACCACGCGGTTCGCGTGCTCGGGGCGTCGGCGTACTTTGCCGAAGGCGCGCAGCAGGTGATCGCCAGCCGTGGCACCTACGAGATGATCGTCGAGCGCGGCGAGGCCGATATGAAGTCGGAGATCGAGCGGTTCCCGCGCCTGTTCGCCGGCGTGGAAACGGTACCCGGCCTGACGTGGCCGACGCTGGTCTTCGAAAAGGAAATCACGCTGTTCATGGGCAAGCTCGAAGTGCGCATTGCCCACCTTGGGGCGGGCCACACCAAGGGCGACACCGTCGTATGGCTGCCGCAGCAGAAGGTGCTGTTCTCGGGCGACCTGGTCGAATACGACGCCGCGTGCTACTGCGGCGACGCGCAACTGGAGCAATGGCCGGCCACGCTCGACGCGCTGGCCGCGCTGCAGCCGGAAAAGCTCGTGCCGGGCCGTGGCCCCGCGCTGACCAATCGCGAGGATGTGGCCAAGGGCCTGGCCTACACCAAGGACTTTGTCTCCACGCTGCTGCAGGCCGGCCGCGAGGCGGTGGCCGACAAGATGGATCTGAAGGCCGCGATGGCGCATACCCGCAAGTCGATGGATCCGAAATTCGGCAGTGTTTTCATCTACGAGCACTGCCTGCCGTTCGACGTGTCGCGCGCATTCGACGAGGCATCCGGCATCAGGCACCCGCGTATCTGGACCGCGCAGCGCGATCAGGAAATGTGGGCCGCGCTGCAGGAATGACCGCGGGCCGGTGATTGTCTCCCTCTCCGGCGGCGCCGGAGAGGGAAGCAGAAGAACACAACCACAGAAGTGGACGGAGACACCATGAGCAGTACCGAAGTCGATATCGACTACCAGAAGCAGACGTACGACTACGTGCCCTGTGCCGAGCAGCAGGCCGGCCACCGTGCCGAAGGCCCGCACCCCGTGATCGTCGTGGGCGCTGGTCCGGTGGGGCTTGCAACCGCCATCGACCTGGCGCGCCATGACGTACCCGTGGTGCTGATCGACGACGACTGCACGCTGTCCACGGGGTCGCGCGCGATCTGCTTTGCCAAGCGCACGCTCGACATCTTCGATCGCCTTGGCTGTGGTGATCGCATGGTCGACAAGGGAGTGCGCTGGCACGTCGGCAAGGTGTTCCTCAAGGACCGGCAGATCTATGCATTCGACCTGCTGCCCGAAGCAGGGCACCAGCGTCCCGCGTTCATCAACCTGCAGCAGTATTACGTCGAGGGATACCTGCTCGATTGCGCGCGGTCGATGCCGAACATCGACATCCGCTGGAAGAGTCGCGCCGTGGCCCTGGAGCAGCACCCGGACCACGCGGCACTGACGATCGAAACGCCCGATGGCTGCTACACGTTGTGCGGCCGGTATGTGGTGGCGGCCGATGGCTCGCGCAGCCCGCTGCGCAGGATGCTGGGCCAGGAAAGCCACGGCCACACGTTCCGTGACCGCTTCCTGATTGCCGATGTGAAGATGGAAGCGCCGTTCCCGGCCGAGCGATGGTTCTGGTTCGACCCGCCGTTTCATCCGAACCAATCGGTGCTGCTGCATCGCCAGCCCGACAACGTCTGGCGCATCGACTTCCAGCTGGGCTGGGATGCCGATCCCGTTGCCGAAAAGGCGCCCGAACGTGTCATCCCGCGCGTGCAGGCATTGCTCGGCCCCGACGCAAAGTTCGAACTCGAATGGGTCAGCGTCTACACGTTCTCATGCGTGCGCATGGATAGTTTCCGCCACGGGCGGGTGCTGTTCACGGGCGACGCCGCGCACGGCGTATCGCCGTTCGGCGCGCGTGGCGCAAACAGCGGCGTGCAGGATGCCGAGAACCTGGCCTGGAAGCTGGCCTATGTACTGCAGGGCAAGGCGCCCGACAGTCTGCTCGATACCTATGCCGGCGAACGTGAATTCGCCGCCGACGAGAACATCCGCAATTCGACGCGCTCCACCGATTTCATCACGCCCAAGAGCGCGGTCAGCCGTGTGTTCCGCGACGCCGTGCTGACGCTGGCGCGCGACCACGCGTTTGCGCGGCAACTGGTCAATAGCGGCCGCCTGTCGGTGCCGGCGGTGCTGCACCAGTCCCGGCTGAACACGGCGGACGCCGAT
Source organism: Cupriavidus sp. (assembly GCA_036746135.1). GTDB lineage: Bacteria > Pseudomonadota > Gammaproteobacteria > Burkholderiales > Burkholderiaceae > Cupriavidus. Next base: position 9,537 of record DAIOET010000105.1, on the reverse strand, counting down.
GGCTTTGCCGGTGCGATGGTGCCTGGCGCGGTGTGCGTCGATGCCCCGGTCGCGGACGCGGCCGGCAAGCCCTGGCTGCTGCAACATCTTGGCGATACCTTCGCCGTACTCGTGTTCGGCGCGCCGGCCGGACTCGATGCCGCACAGGCCGAAGCGCTGCGCACGCTGCAGCAGAGCGGTATTCCGCTGCGGGTGGTGTTCGTTACCGATGCATCGATTTCGGCATCGGCACAGGCATGGCCCGGCGCTTCCGTGCTGCGCGATGCCGAGGGTCTGGCAGCGAAACGCTATGACGCACGCGCCGGCACGTGCTATCTGGTGCGCCCGGATCAGCATGTGTGCGCGCGCTGGCGCGGCGTCGATGCCGCAAGCATTGCCGTGGCGCTGGCCCGTGCCACCGGCAACGAGCCGGCATCGAATGCCGGGCCGACCGCGCCGGTGCGCGTCCCGGCATTGGCCTGAAGACCCGAACGTAAAGGAGACAGGCTCATGCCGCTCAACACCGCCCCCAATCTGGCGCGTCCCGATGATTTCTACGAGGCGCTGATCGACATGCATCGCGATCTCGACGACGCGGCCAGCCAGGCCGTCAATGCCCGGCTGATCCTGCTGCTGGCCAATCACATCGGCGATCACGACACGCTGGCCGAAGCCATGCGGCTGGCCCGCGCGGCGGCCGACGAATCCACGCCCGCCTAACCACTCCCCAACCGGCGATTGACCTCCGCTGGGGCGCGCACAGACGCCCCAGGGGCCAACTCGTCCCTGTGCAACCGAATCCGGAGACAACCATGCACACCCAGAGCCTGGGCGCCGCCCCCGCATTGCCCGACGTATCTGCGTCGATCCTTCCGCTGCAACAGGAAGATGCGCTGTACCGCAAGGTCTGGCTACGCATCATCCCGTTCCTGTTCATCTGCTACGTGGTGTCGTTCCTGGACCGGATCAACATCGGCTTTGCCCAGTTGCAGATGAAACAAGACCTCGGCTTCAGCGACGCGATGTACGGACTCGGCGCAGCCGTCTTCTATATCGGCTACGTGCTCTGCGAAGTGCCCAGCAACATGCTGCTGGCGCGCTTCGGGGCACGGCGGACGTTCACGCGGATCATGATCCTGTGGGGTCTGGCATCGGTCGGCATGATGCTGGTGTCGCAGCCATCGCATTTCTATCTGCTGCGTTTCCTGCTGGGCGTATTCGAGGCGGGATTCTTCCCCGGCATCGTGTTGTATCTCACTTACTGGTTTCCGGCGCGCCGCCGTGCCGCGGTGATGGCGATCTTCTTTGCCGGTGTTGCCGTGGCCGGTGTGTTGGGCGGGCTGGTGTCGGGATGGATCATGCGCGACATGGCCGGCGTGCTCGGCATGTACGGCTGGCAGTGGATGTTTGCAATCGAAGGCGCGCCGGCCGTGCTGCTGGGGCTGATCGCGGCTTTCTGTCTGGTCGACGGGCCGCGCCAGGCCACCTGGCTGACGCCGGCCGAGCAAGACCATCTGGTGGCGCAGCACGAAGCCGAGACGCGCGGGAAGGGCAGTCAGGCGCATTCGCTGCAGGCGCTGACCCAGGCGTTGCGCAATCCACGCGTGTACCTGTTCGCGTTCATCTACTTCGCGCTGACCTGCGGTTCGTTGACGCTGTCGTTCTGGATGCCGCTGATGATCCGCGACTTCGGCATTCGTGACGTGATGGCGGTGAGCCTCTACTCGGTGATTCCGAACGCCATTGGCGCCGTTGGCCTGATCCTGATCGCGCGGCGGTCCGACCGGCTGGGCGAGCGCCACGGGCACTTCCTGTGCTGCACTGCCGGAGGCGCCCTGGCACTGGTCGCGCTGACGCTCCATGTGCCGAGCTTCGGGGTCTCGCTGGCGATCCTTTCGATTGCCGCGGTGCTGATCTTTGCCGCCCTGCCGATCTTCTGGTCGCTGCCGCCCAGCCACCTGCCGGCGCAGACCGCTGCCACGGGCATCGCCTTTATTTCCAGCATCGGTATTACCAGCGGCATCGTCAGCCCGTGGGTGATCGGCCAGATCAAGACGCATACGGGCAGCATGGACAACGCGCTGTATCTGCTTGCCGGGCTGCTGCTGGCCAGTGGCCTGGCCATGTGGAAGGGAGTTCCCCGCACTCCCACGGCGCACTGAGACCCGCCCGTTTCACCAAAGCCGGGCGCCGCATGCCCGACTTCGGTGAAAAACCATTTGTTTCATGGTTATCCATGATGGAACACTTGTTGCTGAGTGACTAGCATTGCAACAGCTGACGCTTTCATTCAACAGGAGTGTTCCATGATCCAGTCCTTCCCGATCCGTGCCGCCGCGTTGCTGGCGGCATTGACCGGCGCCGGTTCGGCGCTGGCCGCCGATCCCGCCGCGGTGGCCGCCAGCCCCACGCTCGGCAAGATCAAGTCGTCCAACACGATTTCGATCGGGCATCGCACGTCGTCGATTCCGTTCTCGTACTACGACGCGAACCAGAAGGTGATCGGGTTTGCGCAGGACATCTGCGACCGCGTGATCGATGCGGTCAAGAAGGAAACCGGCTCGCCCGGCCTGCAGGTGCGCATGGTGCCGGTGACATCGCAGAACCGCATGTCGCTGGTGCAGAACGGCACCGTGGATCTGGAATGCGGCGTGACCACCAACCTGAAATCGCGCCAGCAGCAGGTGTCGTTCTCGACCACCTACTTCGTGGCCGGTACCCGGTTGCTGGTCAAGAAGGGCAGCGCGGTGCACGACTTCCCGGACCTGGCCGGCAAGACCGTCGTGACCAACGCGGGTACCACGTCGGAGCGAATCCTGCGCAAGCTCAATGACGAAAAGGGCGCCAACATGACGATCCAGAGCGCCAAGGATTACGGTGAATCGTTCCTGATCCTGCAGTCGGGCCGGGTGGCGGCGTTCATGATGGACGATGTGTTGCTGTCCGGCGCGCGCACGCTCTCGCCCAAGCCCGACGACTGGGCCGTGGTGGGCACGCCGCAATCGTTCGAAGCCTACGGCTTCATGATGCGCAAGGATGATCCGGGCTTCAAACAGGTGGTGGACGGCGCGATGAGCGGCCTGATGCGCAGCGGCGAGATCAATACGCTATACGCCAAGTGGTTCCAGAAACCGGTGCCGCCCAAGAACATCTCGTTCGATCTGCAGCAAAGCGAGCAGATCAAGAAGGCATACGCGAACCCGAACGACGAGGCGTTCGAATAACAGGCGCACGCCTCAGGGCAGATAGGCCCCGGTGCGATGGAGTTGGCCCTCGGTCTGCTCCAGCGCCCGGATCGCGCCCTTGCCCTTGCGCGCCAGCAGTTGCTCCACCAGCGCTTCCACCATCGTCACGCCCGATGTGATCGACGGGAAGAACGACGGGCTGTCGATGGCGAACAGCAGCGTGCAATCGGCTTCCAGGGCGATTGGCGCCACCGTGCTGTCGGTCAGCGCAATGACCTTGCAACCAGCCTCGCGTGCGGCCTGCGCCACGCGCAGGCTTTCCTGCGAGTAGGGCGCAAAGCCAGCCACCAGCACGGCATCCTTGGCGTTGAGGGCGCGCAGTTCCATTTCCAGCGTGCCGGCATCGCCACGAATCAACCGCACCGAGCTGCGGAACAGGCCGTAGATGTAGTGGAACGTGAACGCAATCGGAAAGCACGACCGGAAGCCGGCCACGTGCACGATGGGCGCGGCGGCCAGCAGATCGGCCGCGCGCGGCAGCGTGTCGGCATTGTTGGCAAGCAGCGCATCGAGGTTGTGATGCTGGACTTCGATCATTTCTCCCAGCATCTTGCTTGAGCCACTTTCCTTGACCACCTTGCGCGCCCGCCGGGCATACGGCTGGCTGCCGCCGTCGCGCACCGCCGCGACAAAGAGTTCGCGCAGCCCCTGCCAGCCTTCGAAACCCAGCGATTGCGACAACCGCACCAGCGTGGCCGGCTGCACCCCGGCATTGGCGGCGACCTTGCGCATCGACTGGATCGCGATGTCACGCGGATGGTCGAGCAGATAGCGTGCCCCGCCCTGGAACTGGACGCTCAGATTCGGGAATTCGTTGCGCAACTGTTCGAGCAGCGCGTCAAGCGTTTGTGGCGGCATGGCCTGATCGGCGGGCATCTGGATGGGGAATGAACGAAAAGTGCAACGATTGTTGCATAGGTTCGTGCGCCGCGCCGCCCAATGCGCGGGAATCGTATGTATCTTTTGCTTGATGCAATGAAACAGTTGTTGCGTAGACGGAAGGTTGTTCCTATACTGGCACCTGTTTCGCGCCCCGCGCACTTGTGGCATTTCCGCTTCCATCATGACGCACGTATTCCATCGCAATCCCAAGCAAACCTTGCCCGTGGCCGTCGGCGGCAAGGGTATCGAGCTGTTCGACAGCAATGGCCGCGGCTATCTGGACGCCTCCGGCGGTGCCGCGGTGTCGTGCCTGGGGCACGGGCATCCGCGCGTGATCGAAGCGATCAAGGCGCAGGTCGATACCCTTGCCTATGCGCACACATCGTTCTTCACGACCGAAGTGTCGGAAACGCTGGCACAAACGCTGGCCGATGCCGCGCCCGGCGATCTCGATCATGTGTACTTCGTGTCCGGCGGTTCCGAGGCCGTGGAGGCCGCGTTGAAGCTGGCCCGCCAGTATTTCGTTGAAGTGGGTCAGACCCAGCGCCGCCACTTCATTGCGCGTCGCCAGAGTTACCACGGCAATACGCTGGGTGCGCTTGCGATTGGTGGCAATGCGTGGCGCCGCGAGCCGTTCCTGCCATTGCTGGTGCCCGCGCATCATGTGTCGCCGTGCTACGCCTACCGTGACCAGGCCGCCGGTGAAACCGATGTGCAATATGCGCAGCGGCTGGCCGATGAACTGGAAGCGAAGATCCTGGAACTGGGGCCCGAATCGGTGGCGGGCTTCGTCGCCGAAACGGTGGTCGGTGCAACGGCTGGCGCCGTGCCGCCCGTGGCCGACTATCTCAAGCGTATCCGCGCGGTATGCGACAAGTACGGCGTGCTGCTGATCCTGGATGAAGTGATGTCCGGCATGGGCCGCACGGGCTACCTGTTCGCGTGCGAGGAAGATGGCGTGGTGCCCGATATCGTCACGATCGCCAAGGGGCTGGGCGCTGGCTACCAGCCGATCGGCGCCATGCTTTCGACGTCGCGCATCTATGACGCGATCGTCGGCGGCAGCGGCTTCTTCCAGCACGGCCACACCTACATCGGCCACGCTACCGCATGTGCCGCCGCGCTGGCGGTACAGCGCACCATCGCCGAGGACAATCTGCTGGCGAATGTGCTGGCACGGGGTGAGCAACTGCGCGCACGCCTGTGCGAAGTGCTCGGCAATCATCCGAATCTCGGCGACGTGCGCGGCCGTGGGTTGTTCGTCGGCGTGGAGTTCGTGGCGGACCGCGCCAGCAAGGCCACGCTCGATCCGTCGAAGAAGACGCATGCGGTGCTCAAGCGCACCTGCATGGAAAACGGGCTGCTGGTCTATCCGATGGGTGGCACGGTCGACGGCATCCACGGAGATCACGTGCTGTTCGCGCCGCCGTTCATCTGCACGCCGAACGATATCGACAACATCGTCGACCGCTTTGTGCAGTCGGTGAACAAGGTCCTGCCGGCCTGAGGAACGTCACCATGTCGATCGATACCACGCGGCGTCCGTTCGCGCTCGCCGTTGCCCCCAATGGCGCGCGCAAGACCCACGTCGACCACGCCCGCCTGCCCATTACGCCCGACGAGCTGGCCCAATGCGCGCGCGAGTGCGTGGAAGCCGGCGCGGCCATGATTCACCTGCATGTGCGCAAGGCCGATGCCACGCACAGCCTGGAAGTGGCCGATTACGAGCCGGCCATTTCCGCGGTGCGCAAGGCCGTGGGCAACCGTCTCGTGCTGCAGCTGACCACCGAAGCCGTCGGCATCTACCAGCCTGCGCAGCAGATCGCCACGGTGCAGGCGTTGCGCCCGGAGGCCGCTTCGGTGGCGGTGCGTGAGCTGGCGCCCGACAATACGGCGCTGCCCGCTGCGGAAGCGTTCTTTCACTGGATGCACCGCGAAAACGTCGTGGCGCAGTACATCCTTTACGACGCCAACGATGTCCACCGCTATGCGGCGCTGCGTGCCAGCGGCGCAATCCCGGAAGGCCGGCACTGGGTGCTGTTCGTACTGGGCCGGTACTCGGCGGGACAGAAGTCGTCGCCCACGGACCTGCTGCCGTTCCTGGCCGCATGGCAGGAGACGGGCCTTGACCAGGCTGGCATCGAATGGGCGGTTTGCGCCTTCGGCAAGCAGGAAGCCGATTGCGCGGCAACCGCCGTGATGCTCGGCGGTCACGCCCGCATTGGTTTCGAAAACAACATGACGTTGCCCGATGGCGCGACAGCGCCCGATAACGCCGGGTTGCTGCGTGCGGTCGGCACGCCGCTGCGGAGCCTTGGCTATGCGGCGATGACGGCGGACGACCTGCGCGCCCGCTTCGCGTAATCCACTTTGGCAGGGCTGGCGGGATTCCGGTACGCTAGGCGCTTCATCGATTTCCCCATCCAGGAGTGCCGATGTCCGCCAGCCCGTCCAGCCAGTCCTTTTCCACTGAAGCCGCGCCGCTGGCGCGCGACATCGTCCACGCGTTGCGCGCGTCGCGCATCCGCGAAGTGGCGAATGCCGGCATCGGCCTGCCGGACGTCATGCCGTTCTGGTTCGGGGAATCGGATCAGGTCACACCGCAATTCATCCGCGATGCCGCCGCGCGCGCACTGGGCAATGGCGCCACGTTCTACACGCATAACCTCGGCATCGCACCGCTGCGCGCCGCGCTATCGGAATATGTGACGCGCCTGCACGGCGCCACCCCCGTCGACAACATCGCCGTGACCAGCGCCGGCGTCAATGCGCTGATGCTGGCTGCGCAACTGGTGGCTGGCCCCGGTGACCGCGTCGTCTGCGTCACGCCGCTCTGGCCGAACCTGGTCGAAATTCCGCGCATTCTCGGTGCCTCCGTGGAAACGGTCACACTCGATTTCGGGGCCGATGGCTGGACGCTCGATGTCGACAAGCTGCTGCGCGCGCTGACGCCGGGCACGCGCGCGGTGATGATCAATTCGCCAAACAATCCCACTGGCTGGGTCATGACACGTGCCCAGCAGCAGATCGTGCTGGACCATTGCCGCCGTCACGGTATCTGGATCATCGCCGACGAAGTCTACGAACGGCTCTACTACGGCGCCGAAGGCGGCAACGCGCCGTCGTTCCTCGACATCGCCAGCCGCGACGAGCGGGTGATCGCCGTGAACTCGTTCTCGAAAGCATGGCTGATGACGGGCTGGCGGCTCGGCTGGATGGTGCTTCCCGCATCGCTGATGGACGACCTGGGTAAGCTCATCGAATACAACACGTCGTGCGCGCCGTCATTCGTGCAGGAGGCCGGCATTGTCGCGGTTCGTGAGGGCGAGTCCTTCACGCAGGATCTGGTGCAACGCCTGCATACCGCGCGTGACCATCTGGTTGGCGCGTTGTCCGCGCTGCCTGGTGTCGAAGCCCATGCACCCGATGGCGCCATGTACGTCTTCTTCCGGCTGGAAGGCGCCACTGACAGCCTGGCCCTGTGCAAACGGCTGGTGCGCGAAGCACATCTGGGGCTGGCGCCGGGAAGTGCGTTTGGGGACGAGGGCGAAGGATTTGTCAGGTGGTGCTACGCGTGTGACGTGCCGCGGCTCGATGAAGGGGTAGGGCGGTTGCGGCGTTTCCTTGGGATGGCTTAGGGATTGGGCCGGCGCGCAAGGTGCCGGCCGAACCTGCCATTCACGCGGGGCCTGTCGATTCGTCTCAGGCTACCTTGCCGCCACGTCCTCGCTCCACCATCCACCCCCCAGCGCCTGCATCAATGCGGCCGAATCGGCCAGCCGCGCCGCGCGTGCCTGCGACAGGTCCAGCGCGGCCTGCCGGGCCTGGCGTTCGGCGTCGATCACGGTGAACTGGCTGACGCCGCCCAGACGATACTGTTCGCTGACGATGGCCAGCGTGTCGCGCGTCTGCCTGGCGTTGTCGGCCCGGGCCTGCAGCGTGCCCGCATCGGCATCGAGTGCGCGCAACGAATCGGCCACGTTCTGCAGACCCTGCAGCACCGCCTGCTGATAAGCGCCCAGCGACTGTTCATACGCCGCTTCCTTCGCGCGCTTTTGTGCCCGGAGTTCGCCACCGTGGAAGATCGGCTGCACCACGCCCGCGGCAAGGCTCCAGACGTTCATGCTGCTGAACATGTCGCGCAAGCGCATTTCTTGCGTGCCGCCGCTCGCGGTCAGCGTGATCTGCGGATAGAGGTTGGCCGTCGCCACGCCGATATCGGCGGACGCCTGGTGCAGCAGCGCCTCCGCCGCCCGGATGTCGGGACGGCGGCGGGCAAGCTCCGAGGGCAGGCTGACCGGTAGCGACTCAGGCAGATGGAGGTCTTCAAGGCGAAACTCCGGCAGCTGCGCGCTGGCCGGCGTCTGCCCCGTGTAGACGGCGAGCTGGTGGCGTGCGGCGTCCACTTGCTGCGACAGGCCTGGAATCAACGCCTGCGTCTGCGCCAGTTCGGCTTGCTGGCGCTGCACGTCGACGCGCGCCACGCCGCCTGCCTTCAGCCGCTCCTGCATGATGCCGAGCTGCCGCTGCTGGGCTTCGGCAATCGCCACGGTATCGGCCAGTTGCGCGCGCAGGCCGGCTTCGCGGATGGCGGTGGTGGTCACGTTCGCGGCGAGCGACAGCCGCGCTGCTTCCAGCTCGTAGCGTTGATAGTCGACGGCGGCCCGCAAGCCTTCCAGTTCGCGCCGCTGTCCGCCAAAGAGATCCAGCGCGTAAGACACCTGCACGCTTGCGTTGTAGAGCGTGAACGGGCCGGGGCTCGGGAATTGCGTGATGCCGACGGAGGTCAGGTCCACTTGCTGGCGCGTGGCGCTGAGCTTGGCGTCGACCTGCGGAAACTGCGTGGCGCCGGTGCGCGCGTTGAGATTTTCTTGCGCCTCGCGCAGTCGCGCGCGCGCCTGGGTCAGCGTCGGGCTGTTGGCAAGCGCGATCCGTACGGTGTCGTCCAGCTTTGGGCTGCCGAACAACGTCCACCACTGTGCCGGTACGTCGCTCGCTTCGATCGTTTGCGTGGGGTAGCCTTGCGACGCCATTTGCGATGGTTGCGGACCGGTGGTGTAGCGCGCGTCGGCCGGTGCGTCGGGTGTGCGGAAATCGGGGCCGACGGCACAACCGGCCATCAGCATTGCGGCAGCCGCCGCCGGGATTGCAAGAGAGGTTCGAATACGCATGATGGCGCTCCGCATTCAATCGAGCGTGCGCTTGTAGAAGCGCACCGCGATCGTCATGACGATGACCGTGAACAAGGCGACGGGCCAGACGTTGGGCCAGAGTTCGGTCCATCCGCTGCCCTTGAGCATGATGCTGCGGACCATCCGGTTGAAGTAGGTCATCGGCAGGACATTGCCAATCCACTGCGCCCACGTGGGCATGCCGGCGAACGGGAACATGAAGCCGGACAGCAGGATATTGGGCAGGAAGTAGAAGAACG
>DAIOET010000104.1:0-11861 GCA_036746135.1 Cupriavidus sp. | reverse complement strand
GCGCTGTCGGTGTCTATCCTGTTTTCATGCGGAACAGGAACGCGCACGCCTGGACTCGTTCCAACATTCATCAGCAACCTCGCGGCGGAGGCAACTCATGCAACAGGAAGAGTGGCGCACGGAAGGCTATCGCGGCATGGACGCATACGTACTCGTGGTCTCGCATCACGACGCGATGGCGGGCAGCGTGGGGGATACCCAGACGTGGGGCTATGAAGTACGCGTTGCGCAAGAGGGCATGGACCCCTCGGATGCTGGAGACACGGAGATGCTCTTCAGCGGCGCTCATGTTTTTGCCACGCGCCATGCGGCTGAAGTTGCGGCGTTCGCCGCGGCCTATGCGCTGATCGACAAGCTCGTGGGGGCGGCGCGCTGAAGCCATGTTGCCCGCGCGCGCGTCACACAGCGAGTTCCTTGCGATGTGTGCAATGGCTTATCTCAGGCCGATTCCGGCCCGATCGGTTTTCGATTGACCTGGATCATTTTTGGTTCGGTGCACGACTTCTAGTCTGGATGCGTGCGCGCCATCGTGCGCGTCTGCAGCAGATAACAGGGAGCGCATCATGCCCGAGTACGAAGGATTCAAGATCGTCTACGAAGTGATTGTTCTGCCCAAGGACAAGTGGGCCATCATGGTCGAGATCATTCGGCGTGAAGATGGCGAGGTTCTGATGGGGCGTCACAATCCTTTTCCGCGACAGCCGTTCGATACGAAGCTTGAAGCGCTGGATCACGTGAACCGCTATGTAGCGAGCACGATGAAGGATCTGGACGTCGGTACGAAGAGGGTGCTGCGGCGCATTGCGTAGCGCGGTACGCGCGAAGGCTGCACGGGGTGCGAAGGCCTTCAGCACAAGCTGAAGGCCTTTTCTTTCTTATGGTGCACAAAAGACTTGCCAGATGCTTCAGACTGCTGCATAATCTTTTTCTTCAGACGCGGGGTGGAGCAGTCTGGCAGCTCGTCGGGCTCATAACCCGAAGGTCGCAGGTTCAAATCCTGCCCCCGCAACCAAATACCCAAAAGGGCCGCACATTACGTGTGGCCCTTTTGCTTTTCTGCTTCCTCATCGCTGCTGCTTTATCGGCAGCCCGCGGCACCGGCGTTCCGTGCGCGCGGATGTCACCTTCCCGATTACTCGCTGGCACTTCACGTACGAAAGCCCCGCATGGCGGTATCCGCCAGCGGGGCTTTCGTGTATCCGACTTGAGGGATGTAAGTCAGGTCTTGATCAGGGATGCCGCGCGTTTGAAGGTATCGCGCACCTGCGGCTGTTCTTCCTTGTCCGCGGCCTCGGCACGTGCCTTCAGGCGCGATGCCAGCACGGCAAGGTTGCCGCCATTGCCGCATGCGCGTGCCGCGTCGTTCATTACTTGCGTCAGTTCCTGGTTGACGTCGGCGCCGTCGAAGGCGCTGACCGATAGCGCCGATACGCGCTCCAGGTAGCTGTTGACCAGTGCTTCATCATGTTGCGGTTCGTCGGGCATGGCGGCTCCTAGTCGAACGATAAACACTGAGGTGCGATCAGCCTGGGGCTATCGATGCGGTGGCAACTGCGGTGCCGCAATCACTCGCCGGCGCGCGGGTTTGAGTGCGCGTGTGGGCCACAACACGTAGTTGGTATGCGGGTCCATCGGCTTGCCGAAATAGGAGACCCAAACTTGTACGCCGTGCTCGGTTTCGGACACGATCGCCGCCACGGCACGCGCCGCGACAGACGGGGATTTCAGCAGGTCCGCCAGCGCTTCGACGCCCTGGACCACATGATGCTTCACCCCTTTGAACCACACGTATTGACGCATGGCAGCAAGAAAACGCTTGGTCATGAATTCTGCTCTTCTCGTTGGCAATGCGAAATTGAGACCACAGCTTACACGGATAGTTGTGACGGTTTTGTAGGCCTGCGTCTGATTTTCTCTTCACCTTTGAGTGGAAGTGACGAAATCGCACTTTGCAATGCGCAGGCGGAATGGCGCGGCAAATGTGCGGTGTCAAATTGACAAGAAAATGTACTTGTCTTAGCGTGGTTGCATATGCTGCACATCATCTGACGTGTCTTGGCCCGCATGGGCATGGAGGCAATGTGGAAAGCGTGGCAGACCTCGAAGGGCGGCAGGAGCGCGGCAAGGCATTGCGCCAGAAAGTGCCGCGACGCGCGCATGAATCGACGGGCAATGTGGACCGTGATCCGATCCGCCTGCTCGAAGCCAGCAGCGCCGGGCGCGTCAACAAGCTGGTGCCCCTACGATATGGGCGCATGATTGCGTCGCCATTCACGTTCTTCCGTGGCAGTGCCATCCTCCAGGCACATGACCTGGCCGGCACGTCGAACTCGGGTCTGATCCACCAGATCTGCGGCGATTGCCACCTGGCGAACTTCGGCGGATTCGCCACGCCCGAGCGGGCGCTGCTGTTCGACGTCAACGATTTCGACGAAACGAGTCCAGGTCCCTGGGAATGGGACCTGAAGCGCCTGTGCGCCAGCTTTGTGGTGGCCGCGCGTCATCTGCGGCACGGCGCGGAGGCAGCGAATGACCTGGTCTTCCAGGTCGTCACCAGCTACCGCAACCGCATGGCCGAGTATGCGGAGATGAGCATTCTCGATACCTGGTACGACCGCATTACCTTCGAGCGCCTGTTCGAGGATGCGAGCGATCCCGATATCCAGAAGCGCATCCGGCGAGCGATGGAGCGCGCGGCCGAACGCACGCACGAAACGCTGCTACCCAAGCTTTCGGAGCGCGATGGCGACCGGTGGCGCATTCTCGATGCGCCGCCAGCCGTATTCCACGTGCGCGGCGCACGCACGCTGTTCGATCCGAAGGACGAATGGCTTGGCGTTGACAATCCACGAATGGTTGTCGAGCAGTGCTTTGCCGACTACGTTTCCACACTGGCGTCAGACCGCCGCGAGCTGCTTTCACACTTCAAGCTGCACGACATGGCATTCAAGGTAGTGGGTGTGGGCAGCGTCGGCACGCGCTGCCTGATTCAGTTGATGATCGACACCCACGGCAAGCCGCTGTTCCTGCAGGTCAAGGAAGCCTCGAAGTCGGTGGTGGCGCGCTACTTCAAGTCACCGTCGAATTCGCATGACGGCCGCCGCGTGGTGGAAGGGCAGCGGCTGATGCAGGCGGCCAGCGATCCGTTCCTTGGCTGGTCGAAGGGACCATTCGGCCGCCATTTCTATATCCGCCAGTTGCGCGACATGAAGTTCTCGGCCGACATCGAGCTGATGGATCTCAATCTGCTGGCCGCCTACGGCCGCGTATGCGGCTGGGTGCTGGCGCGTGCCCACGCCAAGGCAAGCGGCCTGGCAGCGGAGATCAGCGGCTATCTGGGCACAAGCGACCGCATGGCCGAATCGATGATTGCCTATTCGAACGCCTACGCCGACCAGGTGGAGCGGGACTACGATGTGTTCGTGAGGGCCTGTCGGTCGGGACGGCTCGAGGCGCGTACCGATGCCGATATGGCCGCCGATTTCCGCGTGTAGATGCAACCTTGGGGGGAGCACCGATGACTGAATCCATGCTGCTGCAACTGATGGTGGAGGTAGAGAAAGCCGACCCCATCGACTACGCGAATCTGCCGTTCGACGACGAAAAGCTGCGCATGCTGGCCTGCAAGCTGATTGCCGAGCGATCCACTGAACTGGAGACCTCGGGACTGTCGCAGGAAGCGCTGCTGGCCACACTCTGGGCGTCCACCGCCAAGCTCGTGCTGGAGAACATCGTGCTCAACGCCCGGCTGCTGACGCTACAGGGCAAGCCAGAAGACGCGCGCGTACTGATCGACCGGATCGCCAGGCAATCACGCGGAAAGTCCTGAGCGCAAGGCCGCCGCGAGCGGTCCATGCATCACATGGTGCGTGGACGTCGCCGATTGGCTAAAATAGCGCGTTTTCCGCCCCCATCGTCACTGCAGGTCTTTCTGGGGCGAGTTTGTCCTGGAGGATTTTCGGGTGATCAAATGGATAATCGTCGCGGCCTACCTGGGTGCCATCCTGTATGTGCACTTCCGCGGCAAGGTAAGGCTGCCGTTGATGCGCCAGATGCTCGATCATTCGGCACTGGTCGCGCCGATCAACTGCTTCATGTACATGTTCTCGGGCGTGCCGCGCACGCCATACATCGGCGTTGACCGTTTTCCCGAGCTGGAAAAGCTGCGCGCCGCGTGGCCGCAGATTCGGGACGAGGGTCTGGCCCTGATCGCGATGCGCAAGATCAAGGCGGCCGACAAGAACGACGACGCTGGTTTCAACTCTTTCTTCAAGTACGGCTGGAAGCGCTTCTACCTGAAATGGTACGAGGCACAGCATCCGTCGGCGGAAACCCTGTGCCCGAACACGGTGGCGCTGCTGCGTGAGATGCCGTCGGTCAAGGCCGCGATGTTTGCCGAGCTGCCGCCCGGCGGCAAGCTCAATCCGCACCGCGATCCGTTCGCCGGTTCGCTGCGCTACCACCTGGGCCTGTCCACCCCGAATGACGACCGCTGCTTCATCGAAGTGGATGGCGAGCGCCACAGCTGGCGCGACGGGCAGGGCGTGGTGTTCGATGAAACCTATCTGCACTGGGCCGAAAACCGCAGCGAAACCGACCGTCTGATCCTGTTCTGCGATATCGAGCGTCCGATGCGGTATCGCTGGGCTGCCTCGTTCAACCACTGGATGGGCCGCAAGGTGATGACGGCCGCCAGCTCGCCGAATGACGACAACGACCAGACCGGTGCGATCAACAAGCTGTTCCGCTTCGTGTGGCTTGGCGGCCAGTACCGCCGCCGCTTCAAAGCCTGGAACAAGAGCGTCTACTACGTGACCAAGTTTGGCTTGATCATCGGCGGTGTGGCACTGATCGTGTTGCTCTGACCAGGAGCGGTTCACGAAAAACGGCAGGCTTGAGGCCTGCCGTTTTTTTTTTTGCCGTGCAAAGCCGCGCTTCAGTCCGCGTTGGACTCGCGTCGCCGCTCGTTGCCCAGCGCTTCGTAATACGCCCGCTTGGATTCGTACATGCGGTGGTCGGCCAGCTTGACCGTGTCGGTCAAGCGGTCGCCCTGGATGCAGGTGGCCGCACCGATCGAAAACGAAAGGCGCGCGCCGGGATAGAACTGGTTGTTGAGCACGACCACTTCCTCGATCTGCTCGACGACCGTGGCCGCGCCGCGTTCGTCACGGCCCGGCAGCAACACCATGAACTCGTCACCGCCGATACGCGCGATGCAAGCCTGTTCGCCCACTGCCTTTTTCAGGACCTCGCCCGTGCGGCGCAGCAGCGCGTCGCCGTCGCCGTGGCCGAACTGGTCGTTGATCAATTTCAGCCCGTTCAGGTCGACCGCGATGACACTGACCGGCCACGGGCCCTTGCGGCCCAGCCTGGCCAGCTCATCTTCGTAATACGCGCGGTTGTAGAGCTTGGTCAGCACGTCGTGCTTGCCCAGGAATTCCACATAGGCCTCGGCCTTCTTGCGCGCGGTGATGTCGGTCAGCGAAACCAGCACCTGGTCCCAGTCCGCTTCGCGCCCCGGAAACACGGACCACTGCATGAATACATCGACGGAGCGCCCATCCAGTGCGTAGTTGATGACTTCGCGTTGCTGCCAGAGCTTCTCGTGCCAGAGGTCGATCAGTTGCTCGGCAAAGTGGATGCGCATGTCGTCGCGGAACACGTCGCCCAGGCGGGACAGCAGGATCTCCTTGCTGGGCGCGCCAAACATCGCCAGCGTCTGCTGATTGACGTCCAGCACGCGAATCTCCTGCATGCAGCGCGAGACGAAATCCGGATGCACGTTCAGGAACGTGCGGAAATCGGTAATGCCGGCCGCGCGCACTTCATCGAGCAGCATCTTCACGGCGCTGAAGTCTTCCACCCACAGCGACACGGGCGAATGCTCGAACAGCCCGACGGCGTACTGCTGGGCGCGGCGCAGGTCGCGCTCGGTGCGCACCCGCGCGGTGATGTCCTCGATCGACAGCAGCACGCGCGACCAGTCGGCTTCATGGCCGGGCATCACATTGGCTTCCAGGCGGATGTCGAGCCGTTCGCCGTCCAGCGTGTAATTCACGGTCTGGCTGGAAAAGTGCCGGCCGCCATCCCAGAGTTGGGCCAGTTCCTCGACGTGCTGGTCGAACATGTCGTCGCGGAACACGCTGTCGAGGTTGGCCACCAGGTGAGTCAGGTCACGGGCGCGGAACAGGTTCAGCGTGCGCTGGTTGACGTCCAGCACACGGATCAGCGCGGAACAGCGCGCCACTTCGGCAGGGTTCTCGCGCAGGTGGCGGCGCAGATCGGTCACACCATCGGCACGCAGTTGCTCAAACGCCTGGCGCACTGCGCTGAAGTCTTCCAGCCAGAGCGAAACGGGCGCTAGCTGGAACAGCGTCTGATAGTCGTTGTCGAGCGGCGATGCCGCGGCTGCGTGCCCCAAGTTGTTCTCCCTTGTCATGACGATGGCGTACCGCGCAATAGGATAGGCGAGGGCGCGTGCGTTGGGGAAGAATCGGGGATGAAAATCGGTGGCGCGCGCGGGTTTTTGCGTGCGCGCCACGCCGGGAGCTAGCCTGCCAGGCGGCGCGCCGCGGCCGCAACGGTGTCCAGTGCCTGTTCCAGCGCGGGGGTGCGCAGGTTGCCGCAATTCAGCCGCAGGTAGTGATTGAATCGGTTCGAGTTCGAGAACATGGCGCCCGGCATCACGCGAATGCCATCGCCAATCACCTGTTCGAATACCGCCTCGGACGACACGCTCCCCGGCATCTCCACCCACAGGTGCAGGCCGCCACGCGGCAGCGTCAGTCGCGTGCCCGCCGGGAAGGTGGCCGCCACCTTCTGCGCCATCCATTCGCGTTGCGTGCGCAGCTGCGTGCGCAGGCGGCGCAGATGCCGGTCGAACGCACCTGTGCCCATGTATTCGGCCACTGCGATCTGGGTCAGCATTTCGTTGGGCCGGGACAGGCCGAACTTGAGCATTTCCACGCGGGCCTGCCACTTGCCGGCGGTGATCCAGCCCAGCCGCATGCCGGGCGCCAGCACCTTGTGCAACGACGCGCAGTGGATCACCGTGCCGGTGGTGTCCCATGACTTGGCCGACGACAGCGGCGTGTCGTCGTCGAACGTGGCCGAGCAGCAGTCGTCCTCGATCATCGCGATACCGCGCGCGGCACACCATGCCACCAGCCGCTGCTTGTGCGCGTCGGGCATTACGCAGCCGAGCGGGTTTTGCAGATTGGGTACCACGCACACGGCCTTGATGTTGGCATAGGTCTGCGCGGCGAGTTCCAGCGCTTCGAGCGAAATGCCGGTCTGGGGGCTGCAGGGAATTTCGAGGGCACGCATGCCCAGGCTTTCCAGGATCTGCAGCAGGCCGTAGTAGGTAGGGGATTCCACCGCGATGACGTCGCCAGGCCCGGCCACTGCCCGCAGCGCGAGCGTCAGGGCTTCCGTGGCGCCGTGGGTGACCACGATCTCCTCGGGCGACACATTGATGTGCGAACGCAGTGCGTGCCGTGCCAGCGCCGCGCGGAAAGCCGGATGGCCGTCGGAATCGACGGACGTGCCAAACAGCTCGGGATACTTGCGCAGCGCACGCATGGCCGCGTTGCGCAGCGCATCGGTCGGGTACAGCTCGGGCGCGCCGCACGCGCCACCAAGGTTGATACGGTGATGCTTGCTGCGCGCGAGGATGGCCGAGATGCGTTGGTGGATGCCCACGTACTGCGCGGGATCGGGCAGGCCGGCCACGGGTTCTTCGATCGGGGCCAGGGCCGGCCGCACCGGCGTGCAGACAAAGTAGCCGGAACGGGGCCGGGCTTCGAGCAGCCCTGCGGATTCCAGTTCGCGGCACGCCTGCAGCGCGGTGGACAGGCTCACATCGTGCAGGCCCATCAGCGAGCGGACCGATGGCATACGATCCCCCGGCGATAGCGTGCCCGTCGAGATGGCCTGGCGATAATGGCCCGCCAGCCGCTGGTAGAGCGGTGCGGACGAATCCTGGAGGGCGGTTGGGACTATCGCGGACATGGCGCAATCATCGCGCGCGGGCGATGCTCGGAACAGATACAGATGAGTGGTCGCTGTATCGTAACAGGCCGGAAGTTTTTCATCTGTTCTGGTCGTGGCCGGAATTGCTTGTGCCTGTTGGCCTGGCAGGCGCGCCGATACGCTGGTGGCATGTTCGACGTTGCCCGAAGGAGCGCCACCATGCCATTCCACGACCCGATTCCCGGCGAAGTCCGGACCGTCAGCCTTTTCACCGATCAGTGCATCACTGTGCACTTGCGCGCGGGTGCGGTGGTGCATGTCTCACAAGGCAGCGTGGCCGTGACCGATGCTCCGCGCTGGCTGGCCGGGCAGGTTTGCCAGCCGTCGCGCGACCTCCATGCCGGGGGCGTCCGCGTGATCGAAAGGGCAGGTTGGCACCAGTTGGTGGCGCGTGGGCCGGCGCAGCTTCGCATCATGCTGCCGGCGGCGCGCCCAGGGGTGTGGCGGCTGATAAAATCGCGCTTCGGCCGTTCTGGCCTCCTGCTGGGTAACCCCCGGCCACCAGACATCAAGGCCGCAGAATAATCGGTACCCCATGCTACGTCTCAGTGAAGTCAAACTGCCGCTCGACCATGCCGAGAGCGACCTCGAAGCTGCCGTGCGCAGCCATCTCGCACAAATCGGTGTCAAGGGCGACGGCCTTGTCGGATTTACGGTGTTCCGGCGCGCGCACGATGCGCGCAAGCGCGACGATATCAAGCTGACCTACATCATCGATATCGAAGTCAGGGACGAGGCCGCGGCAGTCAAGCGCATGCAGCGCAAACCGAACTGGAGCGTCACGCCGGACATGACGTACCACTTCGTGGCCAGGGCGCCGGAAGGCGGCCCGAAGTCGCGGCCCGTGGTGATCGGCCTGGGGCCGTGCGGCCTGCTGGCTGGCCTGCTGCTGGCGCAGATGGGGTTTCGGCCGATCATCCTCGAACGTGGAAAGGAAGTGCGCGAACGCACCAAGGATACGTTCGGCCTGTGGCGCAAGAGCGTGCTCAATCCTGAATCGAACGTGCAGTTTGGCGAGGGTGGTGCGGGCACGTTCTCGGACGGCAAGCTCTATAGCCAGATCAAGGACCCGAAGCACTACGGCCGCAAGGTTCTGAACGAATTCGTGCGCGCTGGCGCGCCCGAGGACATCCTGTTCAAGGCGCGTCCACATATCGGCACGTTCCGCCTTGTGAGCATGGTCGAGAAGATGCGCGCCGAGATGCTGGAGCTTGGTGCCGAGATCCGCTTCGAGACCCGCGTCGACGACATCGATATCGACAACGGGCAGGTGCGTGGCCTGAAGCTGTCGAACGGCGACTACCTGCCGTGCGACCACGTGATCCTGGCCGTGGGCCACAGCGCCCGCGATACGTTCGAGATGCTGCACGAGCGCGGCGTATTCATGGAAGCCAAGCCGTTCTCGCTGGGATTCCGCATCGAACATCCGCAGGGCCTGATCAACCGCAGCCGCTTCGGCAAGTTCGCCGGCAACAAGCTGCTGGGCGCGGCCGACTACAAGGTCGTGCACCACGCCAGCAACGGCCGCGCCGTGTACAGCTTCTGCATGTGCCCCGGTGGCACCGTGGTGGCGGCGGCGTCCGAGCCGGGCAGGCTCGTGACCAACGGCATGAGCCAGTATTACCGTGCCGAGCGCAATGCCAACGCAGGCATCGTCGTTGGTATTACGCCGGACGAGGACTACCCCGGCGGTCCGCTGGCCGGTATCGAGTTCCAGCGCAAGTGGGAAGAGCGCGCGTTCGAGCTGGGCGGTAGCGACTATCGTGCGCCGGGCCAGCTGGTGGGCGACTTTATCGCGGGCCGTCCTTCGACGTCGCTCGGTTCGGTCGAGCCGTCGTACAAGCCCGGCGTGACGCCCACGGATCTGAGCACGGCGCTGCCGGACTACGTGATCGATGCCATCCGCGAGGCGCTGCCCGAGCTCGACAAGAAGATCGCCGGGTTTGCCATGCACGATGCCGTGCTGACGGGCGTGGAAACGCGTACTTCGTCGCCGCTGCGCATCCAGCGCAATCGCGACGATTATCAGAGCATCAACGTGCGCGGCCTGTACCCGGCAGGTGAGGGCGCGGGCTACGCGGGCGGTATCTACTCGGCGGCGATCGATGGCATCGAGGTGGCCGAGGCCGTGGCGCTGCACATCGCAAACGGGAAGTGAGCATGACGCAGCAGGCCGGGCACGACCCGAAAAGCGATCTTCAGCATGACAAGGTTGTGGCTGACGTCCGTCACTGGCTGACGCGCGCCGTGATCGGGCTGAACCTCTGCCCGTTCGCCAAGAGCGTGCATGTGAAGAACCAGGTGCGATACGTGGTCAGCGAGGCGTCCAGCGATGCCGATGCGCTGGACGATCTGGAGCGCGAACTGCGCCTGCTGGCTGAAGCCGATCCCGAGCAGATCGACACGACGCTGCTGATCATGCCGCATGCGTTGGCCGATTTCCTGGCCTACAACGACTTTCTGTATTTTGCCGACCGGCTGCTTGGCAGTCTGAAGCTGGAAGGCACGTTGCAGATTGCGAGCTTCCATCCGCAGTACCAGTTCGAGGGAACGGAGCCGGACGATATCGAGAACTTCACGAATCGCGCGCCGTATCCGATCCTGCATCTGCTGCGCGAAGACAGTATCGCCCGCGCCGCCGAGGCGTTTCCCGAGGCCGAGGATATCTACGAGCGGAACATGGAAACGCTGCGCCGGCTGGGCCACGCCGGCTGGCTCAAGTGGATGGCGGGCAAGAGCGATCTGTAAGCACAGACCGCCGGCGCATCAGGCGGGCGTGAAAAACCGCTCGCCCAGTTCTTCCAGTCCCACCGATTCCAGCACTTGCTTGAGGCGCTCCGCCGGACGGCGGCGCGGCAGATCCTTGTACTGGGCGATGATCAGCTCGTTCTTCATCGAGTGCTCCCAGCCCACGAGTTCCGTCACGCTGACCTGATAGCCATGTGCTTCCAGCTGCAGGCAGCGCAGCACATTGGTCAGCTGGCTGCCGAATTCGCGCGTGTGCAGCGGATGGCGCCAGATTTCGGTCATCGGATTGCCGGCGAGCAGCCGGCCTTTGTGCTTGCGCAGCACGCTGGCCACCTCGGCCTGGCAGCACGGCACCAGCACGATGTGCTGCGCCTGCTTGGCCAGTGCAAAGCGGATGGCGTCGTCGGTAGCAGTGTTGCAGGCGTGCAGGGCCGTGACGACGTCGATGGTTTCCGGCAGGGCCGCCGATGTGATCGAATCCGCCACGGACAGGTTCAGGAAGGACATCCCCGGAAATCCCAGCCGCGTGGCCAGTGCCTGGGAGCTGGTCACCAGTTCTTCGCGTGTCTCGATCCCGAAGATATGCGAGTCGTCCTTCAGGTCCTTGAAGAACAGGTCGTAGAGGATGAAGCCCAGGTACGACTTGCCCGCGCCGTGGTCTACCACCGAGACCGCCCCCTTGGCGTCCTTCACTTCGCGTAGCAGCGGCTCGATAAACTGGAACAGGTGGTACACCTGCTTGAGCTTGCGGCGGCTGTCCTGGTTCATCTTGCCGTCGCGCGTCAGGATATGGAGCTCCTTGAGTAGCTCGATGGACTGGCCGGGGCGGACTTCGTAATTACTGGACATCGGGAATTCAGGGCGCTTCGGAAAGGGTGCCAGTTTACCGAAAACGGCGGCCCCCTACTTTTGTGGGCTAAAGTCCACCCCCGTTTCTGCCGTTGACTCTCCGATACGACAAGCAGAGTTGGCGCAAGTACGGCCGTCCAAGCGGAAGGACCCGGGGCACGAACCCCAGCCGGCTGGTGCCATGCAGAACGAGAAAGCGGGGAGCCATGAACGCGGACGTGGGATTACGCCTG
>DAIOET010000103.1:9433-11864 GCA_036746135.1 Cupriavidus sp. | reverse complement strand
TCGCTGTGCCGCTTGATGCACTGTTCATCGGGGATTTCGCCTTTATCAATGTCAATGCGGCGCTGTTTGCCGCCTGCCAGCCATGAATGCCACGTCCGCCCATCACCCGACGCGCCGCCCGCTAGTCCTCAACGTCGAGGGCCGCGAGGGGCCGCGCTACGTCAAGAGCCGCATCCTGAACCGTGCGGAATTCTCCGTGCTTGAGGCGTCCGATGGTCAGGCCGCCTTGTCACTGGTACGGCAACATGCGCCCGATCTGGTGCTGCTATCCGGCCAGCTATCCGATATCGATGGCCTGGACGTGTGCCGGCTGATCAAGAACGACCCGCAGACCGCACGGACGATGGTGCTGCTGACCTCCCCCGGCGTCACTGACTCGCACCGCAGGGTGCAAGCGCTGGACGGCGGCGCGGACAGCCTGCTGGTGGAGCCGGTCGAACCGGAAGAACTCATTTCGAACATCAATGCGCTGCTGCGCATGCGCGGCGCCGAGGACGCATTCCGGCGCACCTCGCAAGCCCTGCACGAGAACGAGGACCTGTTCCGCCAGCTGGCCGAGGCACTGGCCGATGCAGTATGGATACTCGACCCCACCGCGCAGCGCTTTCTGTTCGTCAGCCCGTCGTTCGAAGCGCTATGGGGGCGCCCGGCCGATGCCGTGCAGCACGACCCCGCGCACTGGCTGCAATGGGTGACACCGGAAGACCGTCCGCGCATGGAAATCGAATGGCAGCGCATGCTGCGCGACGGCAGGCTCGATGCCGAATTCGAACTGGAACGGCCCAATGGCGAAATCCGCGAGGTGCACATGCGCGCGTTCCCCGTGCGCGGTGCCGATGGGCGATGCCTGCGCGTGGCGGGGATCTGCCAGGACGTGACACGCCACAATCGCGCCGAGCGCACCCTCTATAACGAGGAACGCCGCAAGGACGAATTCCTGGCCATGCTGGCCCATGAGCTGCGCAATCCGCTGGCACCGATGCGCAGTGCCGTGGATCTGCTTCAGCAGTTCTCGCCGAGCCGCGAGGATATGTTCCGGGCGCGCGACATCATCGGCCGCCAGCTCCATCACCTGACGCGCCTGGTCGACGAACTGCTGGACGTATCGCGCTTCAACCAGGGCAAGATCACGCTGCGGCGCGATCTGGTGGAACTTCGCGGCGCGCTGAATACGGCCGTCGAAACCGTACGGCCGCTGTTGGAGTCGCGCAACCATGCATTGCGCCTGTCTCTGCCGGAGCAACCGCTGCCGGTGCGCGGCGACATGGTGCGGCTGACGCAAATTTTTGCGAACCTCCTGCACAACGCGGCCAAGTACACGCCCGAAGGAGGCGAGATTGCCATCGAGGCCGCCGTTTCGGACGGCAAGGTCGCGGTGCGGGTACGCGACAACGGCAACGGCTTGTCGGCAGCATTGCAGCGCCAGTTGTTCGATCCGCTGGCGCCCGCGGCGGGCAGCCGCGCGGATGCCGTCAATGCCGCCGATACCTCTGCCTCAATGGCGGAGCATGACGACCGGCCGGCCAGCAAGCCGGGCAACGTCACGGACCCCGACGATTTCGCCGCGCGCGAAGGCCCCGGCATTGGCCTGACGCTGGTACAAAAACTGGTGTCGCTGCATGGCGGCCGCGTCAGCGCGGAAAGCCCTGGCCGGAATATGGGCAGCACATTCATCGTCGAACTGCCCGTGGAACCGTGGCAAAACTGGCATCCATCGAGCAGCAAGACACGCGCGCAATCGACGGCGCCCCATACGATCATGCTCGTCGACGACAACGTCGATGCATTGGAAGCCATGACGATGACGCTGGAAACACTGGGGCATACCGTCGTAACGGCAGCCGACGGCCAGAGCGCCATCGAGCGTGCCGCCAGTGTGCGACCCGACGTCGTGTTGCTCGACCTCGGCATGCCGTGCATGGACGGATTTGAAACCGCCAGGCGCCTGCGGGAGATTCCCGAACTGCGCAACGCCCGATTGGTGGCGTTGACCGGATTCGGCCAACCCGACGACCGCCGCCGCACCCGTGCCGCCGGCTTTGACCTGCACCTGGTCAAGCCAGCGGATCTCAACGCGCTGACGCGCCTGCTCGACGAACTCGATGCCTGATACGTGAGCGCCCCGACAAGGAACGCAATGCATATCACCCCCGAACCCGACATCACGCCACCGAAGCCGGAATCGCCGCCGCCGGAGCCGCCCGACATCACGCCGGAACCGGTCAGAGATCCGCCTCCCGGTGACATGCCACCGCCTCCGCCGCAGCGCGCTGCGTGATCCGAACGCCGAAGCGTCATGTCTCGCGCCACGGCATGACCGGCAAGACCACGGACAGCGACAGACAAGCCACAAAGAAAAAGAGCCGCGACACGTGGGAGGGTCGCGGCTCAGCGCAGGGCGACCTTAGTCGCCGCGCATCATCAACCTTTG
>DAIOET010000103.1:0-9333 GCA_036746135.1 Cupriavidus sp. | reverse complement strand
GAGGGTCGCGGCTCAGCGCAGGGCGACCTTAGTCGCCGCGCATCATCAACCTTTGTACTCGGCCATGCTTCTGGCCTTCAATCTGGCCTTCATCCAGGTTTTCATGGCCCTATCTCCTTGTTAGCGTTTGAATCGATATGAATCAAGTCCGATTCGATTCAGATTCGATTCATATGGAATGCACAGCTTGCATGGCCTTCGCCATATGCAGCGCAGTACGCGCCATTGCCGTGCTCGGCATCGTGACAAGAGAGACTCTGCAAGGAGTGTTCCAACGCTTCAGATACAGCCCGCATGGCCGGAAGCCACGGCGTTCCAACGTGAGCGGCCTGCAACAGCGCAGCCACGGCAGCCATGCCGTGTGAAAAGCATGCATGCGTTGTAAATCGCGGTACTGCGCGTGTCGCGCATCGGCTACCTGTGTGTCCGACAGATGCCATTCCCCCGACATTGGCGTTTGGCACGACGATTGCTCCTCCACCGATGCGGCAGCCCCGCCGCGACTTGGAGACAGCAATGGGACAGCAGCAAGGGCAAGGTAGCCAATCCCAACCGGGACAAAAGCAGCAGGAGCAGCAATCCGGCCAGCGCGGCAATCAGCAGCAAGGTAGCCAGGATCAGCAACGCCAGCAGGGTGGCGGCCAGATGGGTAACCAGGACAAGCGTTCCGGCCAGCACCAGCAGGAAAGCGGCACGGGTGGCCAGCAAGGATCGCAGCAAGGTTCCCAGCAAGACAAGGACAAGAACCGTCAGCAGTAAGCGTGCCGACGTGCACGGCTTTCCGGGTTCCGTGGTGACATCTCCACGGTTGTCACCACGCGCCTGAAGTCAAGACGCGCCTCACAGACGGGACCCTCCGCCGGAACATCCATCACGGGTGTTCCGGCGTCTTTCGTTCGTCGAACGTACACGCACATCGTCCGGAGAACTTCATCCGAGCCGGGTCGACACCACCGCAATCGCTTGCCGCCATACTTCGCGTTGCCGGTCGAGATAGTCGACCGCCTGCGTCCCGGTCAGGCTCAACGGCTCCGCGCCATCCTGCGCAAGGCGCTGCCGCAGTGACGGATCTCGCAGCAAGCGCGTCAGCCGTGCGGACAGCGAAGCCCGGCGTGGCTCGGGCATGCCCGGCGATGCCAGCACGCCGTACCAGGCGTCCTGCCACATCCCTTCGATACCCGCTTCCGCAAACGTTGGTACCGAATGCGCCAGCGGGCTGCGCGATCTACCCGTGACGGCCAGTGCGCGCACGCGGCCTTGCCGCATCAACGGCAGCGCCGCCTGCAACGTGCTGACCAGCAGCGCCACATGGCCGCCCTGCAGGTCGACCAGCGCGCGCGCACTTCCGGGATAAGGAACATGAGACATCGAAACGCCCGCCTGCCTGCACATCAACTCGCCCACCAGATGCGCGCTGGAGTGTATGCCCAGCGAGGCATAGGCGATTTCACCGGGACGCCGCCGGGCGTCGCCAAGCAATTGCAGCAGCGTGGCGCGCGCATCGTCGGCGCGCAACCGGGTGCCGTCTCCCGCCATCAGCAAGACATGGGGCGTGCTGGCGACGATGGCCAGTGGATAAAGTTGGCGTGCGGGGGGTTCTGGCGCGCTTGCCAGCAAAGGACCGATGCTGACGGACCCGACCGTGCCGAGCAGCAGCGTGGGACGCTCCGCTCCGGCGCGCGCGGCCTCGTGCATGGCGATCTGCCCGGCGGCGCCGGGACGGTTATCGACAATGGTCGGTTCGCCATCGCCGGCCAGGCTGTCCGCCACGATACGTGCAACGTGGTCCGCGCCACCGCCGGCGGCATAGCCAACCAGCAGGTGCACGGGCATGGCGGCGGCGGCGGGGCGCCAGGGACGCGCAAACGGCAGCATCAACAATGCAGCGGTTACGCGCCGGCGAACGATGACTGGCATGTAGACGGCGGGACGAACGAAAGACTGCGCGCATCGTAGCACCGCCAGCCAGCGTCCGCCGCCCGGACAAACCCGTCTGGAGCGATGCGCCGTCGGTCAGGGCTGCGGTGCGCGGCAGGCGGCACCCTTTGCATTGGCGGCGGGGTCCATGCCGAAGACCGCCTGCGCCCCGCACTGCGAACCGAACATGCGTGCCTGGTCGTGCCCGACGCCCACGACCTCCGACGATCGATGCGCACTGGCCTGGCCGGGGCTGGCCAGCGTCTGCTCATAGCGCCAGTAGGCGCGCGCGCGCTGCAGGCGCGTGGGGCCTTCCGCCTCCGCACCGCAGGCCTTGTCCAGAACGCGATGATTCGGATCGTTGTCCTCGCTGCCCACCATGTACGTTACCTGGCGCTGCATGTAGCGCCGATACAGCGTCATACCGTCCGCGTCCTTCGCATAGGCCACCATGTCGCGCATGCCGTAGCGGTACTTGTCATAGTCCGCGCAAACCGCCGTGCTGTACGGGGCAAAGCGGCGATAGTCCGGCGCAACCGGGCGATCGGGCGTGAAATACAAGTAGGACGAAGGATTGGCCACCACGTAGCGCAAGTCGATGCCGGATGCCCGCACCTTCTCGTCCACGTTGTTCAGCACCGCGTAACGGTGCACGATCTGCGCACCGCCCGAATGGCCGGCCACCGTGACCTTGCGGACCATTGGCAGGCGCTGCTTGTTCGTGACGTACGCAAGCAGATCGTCAAGCACCTGTAGAGAACTGACCCCGGCGCCCGGACCGGACACCGCATCCTCGCCGCCAATCCAGCCCTGCACCGTCCAAACCGGCATGTTGTCGAAGTGCTTGGCCGCATCTGGCGTGCCGGGGAAGTTCGGCGCCACCAGCAGCACTTCGTCGGGATTGCGGCCACTCGCCTTGAGCAGCTCCGCGCCAGCCGCGTAGTAGTCGTCGCCATTGCGCTGCAAACCGTGCTGAACGAACACGACCTCGCGGATGTTGCGCAGGTCGCCGCCGAGCGCGTGGTTGGCGTACACCGGGAAGTCATACCCGGCACCGGCGCCAAGATGCACGCGCTGCCATTGCGGTTTGGCAGCCACCCCCGGCGCCTGGCCAGACTGGCTGGCGCAACCGGCCAATACGGCCATGCCTGCCACGGCGAGCAAGGCAACTGGCATATAGCGGGGAATGCGGCCCATGAAAAGTCTCCTCTTGGTGTCTTGGCGCCCCGAGCGTATCGGGCGAAACGCCAATACTACGGCCGCGCGGGCGCCACGTAAAATATATGCATTTCAAGAATTCCATATGTAATGGATATAGATCGATGGAGTTGAGACACCTGCGTTACTTCCTGGCCGTGGCCGAGTCCGGTTCCGTCACACGCGCGGCCGAACAGCTTGGCATCCAGCAGCCGCCACTCTCCCAGCAACTCAAGGCGCTTGAGACCGAACTCGGCGTGACCCTGTTCGAGCGCCAGCCGCGTGGCGTGGCGCTGACGCCCGCGGGTGTGGCGCTGCATGCCGATGCCGTTGACCTGTTTGCCCGCATCGAGCAGATGCGCACCCGCATGCAACGCATGGCGCGCGGCGACGAAGGGTCACTGGCCATCGGCTTTACCAGTTCCGCGGCGGCACACAAGCTCACGCCCGAGGTGCTGCGCGCATGCCGCCGCCAGTTTCCGCGGGTGGCACTGTCCCTGACCGAATGCAATGCGGCGGAAGCCATCGAACGGCTGGCCGATGGCACGCTGAACGCGGCGCTGCTGCGCGCCCCGGTGCAACATCCCGAGGGCGTGCGCTTCGACCTGCTGCTCGAAGAGGAAATGGTGATTGCGCTGCCGCTCGATCACGCGCTGCTGCGGCGCCGCGCGATGCGTGCGCAGCCTGCCGGCGCACCAGTGTCGCTCAAGGAACTGGCATCCGATCCATTCATCCTGGTACGGCGCCCGGGCGCGCCCGGCATGTACGGCGACCTGCTGCGCGAATGCGAAGCGCTCGGCTTTACACCGCGCATCGGGGCGGAAGTGGAACGCATGCTGACCAACCTCAACCTTGTGGCGGCCGGGGCGGGTGTCAGCGTGGTGCCCGCGTCGATGGCGGGATTGAACCGCCACGGCGTGGCCTACTGCAGGATGGTGGAAGCAGATCGTCTGCGCGCGCCGTTGACGCTGGGATACCGCGAGGGGCAGGATGACGCCGCGCTGGCGGCGCTGGTTGCGCTGACGCACCGGATCGCGGCACGGCATCGCAAGAAGGGGCACGAGGACGCATAGCCGCCAGCGGGATCGCCCCATCCCCGCGAAAACCGGGGCGATCCCGTGCGGCACACCGGACGTCAGTGCAGCAAGCCAACCTCGAAGCGACCCGCCGCGGTGCCGATCACCAGGCCGCTGTTGTAGAGGTACGAAGCCACCACGCCGCCCGTTGCGCCGATCACGCCCGGTACCGGCGTGTTGTAGGTCAGCGTTCCCGATGCACCATTGCGCACGATGCTCGTGCCGTTCAGATCGGCATTCACCTGCGCGCCATCGGTGGCCATCACGCGATACGCTCCATCCGCCGCGCCGGCGGACAGCCCGGCCGCGGACTGCTGCGCGTAGATATTCATGCCATAGGCCGTGGCCGAGCGGGTCAGGATCACAGGCACTGGCGAACCGTTGACCATGCCACTGATCAGCGACCCGCTTAGCACGCCATCGCCTGCCGCGATGGTGCCACCCACGAAGTAGTCAAACGCATTGCGCGCGGCATTCCACACGATGTAACCCTTGGTGGTGTTCGTGCATGCGGCGTCGTAGACGATAAAGCCGCCGCTCGCGCTGGCCGCGCACGTCTGCCACGTTGCCGCCGAAGAGCGCAGGCGAGCCGAACCGGTGCGAACGGTAACGGAGCCATCGGCCACGGCGGTCTGGATGCCATTGACGTTATAGATGTCCGCCACCTGCTTGTAGTCGGCCGATACGTTCTGGAACGCCACCAGCGGCAGGAAGCTGCCACCCGACACGGGCCTGGTACCGCCGGCCAGGACGCCGCCGCCAGTCAACGTGAATTGCGCGCCGTTCTCGTCGCTGGCATAGGTACAACCGCCCTGCGCTACGAGCTGGCCCGTCCACGCGGTGGTGGGTGCGCGCTGCGCGCTCGCGTCGATCGTCACCGTGTACTTCAACGTCGCCGGATCGATGCGTACCGACAATTCCTCGCCATTGGTATTGCCGCCCTTCCACGTGGTGGCGACCGACGGCAGGTTCAGACAGGACTGCACGATGCCCGACGCACCCTCGCAGGTGTAGTTGACCGCCGCATCGGCGCTGCCGGTACCCTTGTACTTCGGCCACGACGGATACTGGCACAGCGGCCGCGTGCGGCCATAGGTGCCGGCATTGGTATCCATCACCTCGCGCGTACCGGGTGCCACACCCATCTCGACCCAGTTTTCAAGCGCCGTCAGCGAATTCCACGCGGGCAGGAAGCTGCCCGTGCCATGACCCATGCCGGGGACCGTGTAGAAGCGGATGCCCTGATCCACGGCGGACTGACCCACGCGCGAAATGACGGCCTTGTACCACGCGATGGTCGAATTCGGGCTGATGACCTCGTCGGCCAGGCCGTGCAGCATGATCAGGCGGCCGCCCTTGCCGAGAAACGCCGACAGGTCAGGATTCGTGGCATCGGTCAACGCCGACACCGTCTGCACGCGCGATGTCCAGCTACCCGGGGCGGCGGGATCGAAGGTCAGTGCATCGAAGGTTGCATTACGGGTGACGAAGAACTTCACCCACTGGTCGCCCGTCACGTACATGTTCGCATCGGCAGTGGTGGCCGGATTGCCAGGCACCGCCCGCGTACCGAGGTCTCGCGTCGTAAACGGTCCGGCCACCAGCGCACCTTCCATGAGGTTGTAGCCGCCGGCAACCGTTAAGCCATTGGCCAGCGGATAGCTGAGTTGCAGCGGCTGCTCGATGGTCTTGACCGTGGCGATCTGCGCGTCGGACAGGCATGTGTCCCCCGTATCGGTACCGCCCACGCACCGCAGGCTCGCCAATACCTGCATGGCGCCCACGCGGCACCCTTCCACATTGCTTACGACCTTGTCGGCCACGCCATCGAGCGTGTCGCATGCATCCATCGCGGCTTTCTGCACCATCAGCGTCTTGTTGATGTTGAGCCAGCCCGCGCCACCGTTCAGGTACAGCGCCCGGCCCACCGCGACGTTCGACAGCCGCGTGCCCGTGTAGTTGAGAGCAGGCTCGTTGGCGATCACGCCGTTGTAGTCGGCTGGCCAGCGCTGGATATAGCTCAATGCATCGCGGCCGCCCGTCGACGTGCCAAGGAAGTACGCGCGCACAGGTGCCTTGCCGTAGCGCTGCGTAATCAGCGCGATGGCGACGTCATGGGTCTTCTTGAGCGTGTCGCCGCCATAGTTGGTCAGCGACTCATCGTTGGTGGCAAAGCGGCCATCGGTAATGCTGGTGCTCTGGTGGCCCGAGTCATCGCCCCACGTAGCATAGCCGCGCGACAGCGGTGCAGGATCGTCGGGCAGCGCAAAACGCACGGTCTCCGTGCCATCGATCAGCGTGCCGTCGAAGCCGCCGCCGCCAAACTGGATGCCCTTGCCGTTCCACTGCGTGGGCAGGTTCACGGCGAAATTGATGCTCGGTGCCGACGCATCGACCGGAGCAATCGCGCCGCGCACCTGGCAGTACTCTCCGAGCGTGTTGCCGGTGGCATTGGCGGCGATCAGCGTCGCCTTGCTGACAGTGGCGCCGCTGGTCGGCAGGGCCAGGCTCGACGCCGGCAGACTGACGCCGTTCAGCGCGTTGCATGCGTCCAGCGCACTGAGCGACGGCGTGGCCGGGGCATTGCCCACGTCACCACCCTGCCCGCCGCTGCCGGCGCTTCCGTTGGACGCGCCCGGCGCATCGTCGCCGCCACCGCCGCAGGCCGCCACCAGCAATGCCGCGGAAAATGCAGCGGCCAGCCGCCATGCGCGGCTATTCGATCCAGATGTCATTATTCGTCTCCTCCAATGCATCCGGTACTTGTGCCGGCATGCTGGAGCGAGACGGTATCACCGGGGTGATGCCACGTAAAATATATGCCAACCGCTATATCCATATTCAATACATATGGATATAGCGCGGTCGATCGGCGCCTAGCGCGGCAGCCCCACGTAGTTCTCCGCCAATGACCGGCAGGCCGCTTCCGAACTGACCAGATAGTCGAGTTCGGCTTGCTGGATCCGGTGCGCGAAGTCGTCGGCGTCCGGAAAGCGGTGCAGCAGCGACGTCATCCACCACGAGAAGCGCTCGGCCTTCCATACCCTGCGCAGGCATTTTTCTGAGTACCGGTCCAACTCCCGCGAATCGCCATGCTGGTAGTGCTCGATCAGTCCGTCGGCCAGGTACAGCACGTCGCTGGCGGCAAGGTTGAGACCCTTGGCGCCGGTTGGCGGCACGATATGCGCGGCATCGCCGGCCAGGAACAGCTTGCCGAAGCGCATCGGCTCGCAGACAAAGCTGCGCAGCGGCGCAATGCTCTTTTCGATGCTTGGGCCCGTGACCAGCGATTCGGCCGCCTCCGCATCGAGCCGGCCGCGCAGTTCGTCCCAGAAGCGCGCGTCGGACCACGCCTCCGGCTTTTCGGTCGATGGCACCTGCACGTAGTAGCGGCTGCGTGTCTTCGACCGCATGCTGCACAGCGCAAATCCGCGTGCGTGGCTGGCATAGATCAGTTCGTCGGCCACCGGCGGGGTTTCCGACAGAATGCCCAGCCAGCCGAACGGATACACCCGTTCAAAGATCTGCCTGGACCTGTCTGGCACGCTGGCGCGGCTTACACCGTGAAATCCATCGCAGCCGGCAATGAAGTCGCAGCGCACCTCGTGCTCGACGCCATCCTTGCGATAGCGCACGCTGGGACGGCTGCCGTCGAAATCATGCAGCGAGACATCTTCCGCGTCGTAGATGGTCGGCACGCTGGCGGCCGCGCGCGCGGCCATCAGATCGCGCGTGACCTCGGTCTGCCCATAGACCGTGACATCGCGGCCGATCAGCGCATGAAAGTCGATACGGTGCCGTGCGCCGCCGAAAGACAGTTCGATGCCGCGGTGCACCAGACCCTCCTCGCGCAGGCGGGAATCCACGCCGGCACGCTTGAGCGCTTCCACGGTCACGCATTCCAGGATGCCCGCGCGAATGCGGCCCAGCACGTACTCGGGGCTGCGTTGTTCGATGATGATGTTGTCGATGCCCGCAACGGTCAGCAGTTGGCCGAGCAGCAACCCGGCAGGGCCTGCGCCGACGATGGCAACACGTGTGGAACGGGAAAGCGGGGAGCCATTGGGGGGCATGGCGTGTCTCCTGATTTGGAATGTCGTTGTTGGGCTCAAAGATAGAGCTTCGCGCGCGTTGCCGGAATGGACAGATCGAACCAAGAACGTGAAAATCCGAACATTGCCGGTTTTGCGTAGTACGCCCCCATGAAAACCGTTCCCACCTATTCGCTGTACGGCGTCAATTCCTCCGAGCCGTTACTGGATCAGCTTCATTTCGAATCGATCGCATCGCGCAGCCAGCTCTACGCTTGGGAGATCAAGCCGCACCGGCATGAACGCTTCCTTCAAATTCTGTACATCCATCGCGGCAGCGGCGAGGCGCTGCTCGATGGCAAGCGCGAGCGGCTGGCGAGTGGATCGATGATCTGCGTGCCACCCCATCACGTGCACGGCTTTGTGTTCGCGCCCGACGTGGACGGCATCATCGTGACGATGACGGACAGTTATCTGCGCACGCTGCTGGCCGGTGTGCCCGGCACGCTGCCGTTGTTCGAACATCCGCGTCACGAACGCATCGCAAGCGGCCATGCGCTGGCAGGCGCGCTGGCCATGTTCAGGAAGGAAATGGATTCGGTCTCGCCGTGGCGAGGCGCCGCATTGTCGGCGCTGCTCACGCTTGTGCTGGTGGGTATTGCGCGGGTTGCCGAGGCATCGGCGCCCACCACGGCGCGCGCCAGCAGCCGGCCGGTGCGCCACTTCCAGCAGTTCCAGCAGTTGCTGGAGACCGACTACCGGGAACAGAAGGAAATCACGTATTACGCGGACACCGTCGGCGTGACGCCGACCCAGCTCAACCGCATCTGCCGGCAGCTCGCGGGACAAAGTGCATTGCAACTGATCCACGCGAGGGTCATTGCGGAAGCCCAGCGCGACCTGTTGTTCAGCGACCTCGATATCAAGCAGATCGCCATGACGCTGGGGTTTTCCGATGCGGGATATTTCTCGCGCTTCTTCGCACGGCTGGCGGGTCAGACGCCCACCGCGTTCCGCGAATCGGGGCGCGCGCGCCTGCCGGCGTTTGCGAAACAAGAGCAGTAGTTATTGCTGCAAGTGCCCAGGGTCTTGGGTCGCGCAGTTCGATCTGC
>DAIOET010000102.1:9567-11891 GCA_036746135.1 Cupriavidus sp. | reverse complement strand
AGGAAGTCTGGGCCAAGATCTTCGGCACCGTGGACACGCGCGAGAAATTCCAGGCACACCGGCTGGAGCTGGCGCAGCATGAGTGGGCGCGCTTCAAGGCCAACGACTCGCTGGAATGCCGCAACTGCCACGACTACCAGTCGATGGATTTCACACGGCAAAGCCCACGCGCGCAGGCCATGCACTCCACTTATCTGGCAAACAAGGAAAAGACCTGCATCGATTGCCATAAGGGCATCGCGCACCGGCTGCCCGACGTTGCCAAGGCCGAGGAGAAGTAACGCCATGACAGGCGCGGCGCTGGAGGCCAGCGAGCTGACCGTCCGGCGC
Organism: Cupriavidus sp.; assembly: GCA_036746135.1. Taxonomy (GTDB): domain Bacteria; phylum Pseudomonadota; class Gammaproteobacteria; order Burkholderiales; family Burkholderiaceae; genus Cupriavidus. The sequence goes on along the minus strand of DAIOET010000102.1, from coordinate 11,561 downwards.
ATGGGCCGGGCCATCTTCCGCAATGTGAGCGTGGCGTTGTCGCCTGGCGGCCTGCTGCAGGTCATCGGGCCGAACGGCGCCGGCAAAAGCAGCCTGCTTCGCGTGCTGTGCAGCCTGCTGCAACCGGCCGAAGGCCGCCTGACATGGCGCGGGCGTCCGGTGCGAACCGGCGACGCCGAGTACCTGGCCAACCTCGCTTACATCGGCCACACCAACGGCATCGATGCCGATCTCAGTGCCGCCGAGAATCTGCACTTCGCCGCGCGCATGGCTGGCCTCCAGACCGATGGCAAGGCGTTGCGGATGGCGCTGGGCCGGTTGGGGCTGGACGCCGTCGCCGACACTCCGGTGCGGGCGCTATCGCAAGGCCAGCGGCGGCGCGTTTCCCTGGCCCGCCTGGCCCTGGCGCCACGCGAGCTATGGCTGCTGGACGAGCCGCTGACTTCGCTCGATGGCAATGCCTGCGACCGGTTCCGCGCGCTGCTCGACGCGCACCTGTCTGCCGGCGGCATGGCGATCATCGCCACCCACCAGTTATTGCAAGCAGCGCCGGGCGATGTGCTGGACCTTTGCGCTCGCGGCGCGCGGCCATCATGAGCGGCGCAATGGAAGTGATGGGTTCCGTGATCGCACACGATCTGTCGATCGCGTGGCGGCGGCGCAGCAGCCTGCTGGCCAGCGTGGTGTTCTTCGTCATCGTGTCGAGCCTGTTCCCGCTGGCCATCGGCCCTGATCCCCAACAGTTGCGTGCGCTGGCGCCCGGCATTCTCTGGGTGGCGGCACTGCTCGCCTCGATGCTGTCGCTGTCGCGGCTGTTCGCGCAGGAATACGCCGACGGCAGTCTGGATCAACTGCTGCTGTCGCCCCACCCACTGGCGCTGCTGGTGCTGGGCAAGATCTGCGCGCACTGGCTGACCAGCGGCCTGCCGCTGTTGGTGCTGACGCCGCTGCTGGCACAGCAATACAGCCTGCCCGGTGGCGCCACGCTGCTGTTATCCGCATCGCTGCTGGTCGGCACACCGGCGCTGAGCCTGATCGGCGCGGTGGGCGCCGCGTTGACGCTGGGCGTGCGTGGCGGTGCGGTGTTGCTGTGCATCCTCGTGTTGCCGTTGTCGATTCCGGTGCTGGTCTTTGGCGCCAGTGCGGGCGCGGCCGCCGATGCCGGACTCGATGTGGCCGCGCATTTTTCGCTGCTGGGCGCCTGCCTGGCGTTATCGCTGCTGCTTTGCCCGCTGGCCGCCGCGGCGGGCCTGCGCATCGCGATGGAGTGACCCGATGACACGCGAGGTATCGCTGCCCGACGCATCCACCCACGCGGCACCGGCCGCGCGTGCGCGCTGGACGCGGTTTGCCGCGCCGGTCCGGTTCTATCCGCTGGCCGGCAGGCTGGCACCCTGGTTTTTTGCTCTGGCCGCCATATGGCTGGCCGTTGGCCTGTGGCTCGGTTTCGTCGTGGCACCCACCGACGCGCAGCAGGGCGAGGTCTATCGCATCATCTTCATCCACGTGCCGGCCGCGTGGATGTCAATGTTCATCTATCTGGTGATGGCCGTGTACTGCGCGCTGGCACTGGTGCTCCGCACGCGGCTGTCTTCGATGATGGCCTCGGCGCTGGCGCCCACGGGTGCGATGTTCACGTTCCTGGCGCTATGGACCGGAGCGCTCTGGGGCAAGCCCACGTGGGGCACCTGGTGGGTCTGGGACGCGCGGCTGACGTCCGAGCTGATCCTGCTGTTTCTCTATCTCGGCTTTATCGCGCTGGAGTCCGCCATCGACGAACCGCGCCGCGCCGAACGTGCCTGTGCCGTGCTGGCGGTGGTCGGCGTGGTCAACCTGCCCGTCATCTATTTCTCGGTGCAGTGGTGGAACACGCTGCATCAGGGCGCATCGGTCAGCCTGACGGCGGCACCGACAATGGCCGCCACGATGCTGGCCGGCATGCTGGCGATGACGCTGGCTTGCTGGATGTACACGATTGCCGTGGCGCTGGTGCG
>DAIOET010000102.1:0-9467 GCA_036746135.1 Cupriavidus sp. | reverse complement strand
GCCGCCCTGGTCTGCGGTGGCGTGGCGCTTGCGCTCGTGCTGAACGCCTTCCGCTCGAACCTGGTGTTTTTCTTCAGTCCGAGCCAGATCGCCGCGCATGAGGCGCCCACGGCCCGCGCATTCCGCCTGGGTGGATTGGTGGAAGCAGGCTCGGTGCGCCGCGAGAGCGAAAGCCTGACGATCCGCTTCGTCGTGACCGACACGCGCCACAACGTACCGGTGGTCTATCGCGGCCTGCTGCCGGACCTGTTCCGCGAAGGCAAGGGCGTGGTGGCGCGCGGCATGCTCGACGCCAACGGCACGTTCGTGGCCAGCGAAGTGCTTGCCAAGCACGATGAGAACTACATGCCACCGGAAGCCGCCGAAGCACTCAAACGCGCCGCCAATGACGGCCCCCCCGAAGCGAAGGCACAACGATGACGGTCGAACTGGGTCACTTCGCGTTGATCTGCGCACTGCTTGCCGCGCTGGTACAAGCCGTGCTGCCGCTGGCGGGCGCACCGCGAGGGTTCCTGCCGTGGATCGCTCTGGCACGGCCGGCGGCGGTGATCCAGTGGTTGCTGGTCATGGCCGCATACCTGGCGCTGACGTTCGCGTTCGTCGACAACGATTTCAGCGTGCGCTACGTGGCCGCCAATTCCAATAGCGCCCTGCCGTTGATCTACCGCCTGGCCGCCGTGTGGGGTGGGCACGAAGGATCGATGCTGTTGTGGACGCTGATGCTGGCCTGCTGGTCGCTGGCCGTCGCGCTGTTCAGCCGGCGCCTGCCGCCGGCATTCGTGGCCCGCGTGCTCGGCGTGATGGGCGCCATCAGCAGCGGCCTGCTGCTGTTCCTGCTATTCGCGTCCAATCCCTTCATCCGTCTGCTGCCGCGCGCGATGGAAGGGCGCGACCTGAATCCGCTGCTGCAGGACCCCGGCATGGTGTTCCATCCGCCGTTCCTTTACATGGGCTACGTGGGCTTTGCCGTGGCATTCGCGTTTGCGCTGGCGGCACTGCTCGAAGGGCGTCTCGACGCGGCCTGGGCGCGCTGGTCACGGCCGTGGACGACGCTGGCGTGGGTATTCCTGACAGTGGGCATCGCGCTGGGCAGCATGTGGGCTTACTACGAACTTGGCTGGGGCGGCTGGTGGTTCTGGGACCCCGTGGAAAACGCCTCGTTCATGCCGTGGCTGGCCGGCACCGCGCTGATCCACTCGCTCGCCGTCACCGAGAAGCGCGGCGCGTTCCGGGCATGGACGGCGCTGCTGGCCATCTTCACGTTTTCGCTGAGCCTGCTGGGTACGTTCCTTGTACGGTCGGGCGTGCTGACATCGGTGCACGCATTCGCCGTGGATCCGCGACGCGGCATCTTCATCCTGACGCTGCTGGCACTGGTCACCGGCGTGGCGCTTGCCATCTTTGCGTGGCGGGCGCCTCAGCTCAAGCGCGGCACCGCCTTTGGTCTGGCCTCCCGCGAAGCGTTCCTGCTGGCCAACAACGTGCTGCTTGCCGTGGCGGCATCGGCCGTGCTGCTTGGCACGCTTTATCCATTGCTGCTCGATGTGCTGGGCCTGGGCAAGGTCTCGGTGGGGCCGGCCTATTTCGAGCAGGTGTTCGTCCCGCTGATGGCACCGGCCGTGCTCCTGATGGGTGCCGCACCGCTCGCGCGCTGGCGTCGTGGCGAACTGCCGCCAGTCACAAGACGGCTGCGCTGGGCTGCCGTGGCGAGCCTGCTGCTTGGCATCGGCCTGCTGCTGGCCTTGCGCAACCGGTCCGCGCTGACCGGGCTGGGCCTGACGCTCGCCGTCTGGTGTTTCGCCAGCGGGCTGGCCAGCCTTGCCGACCGGATTAGACACCGACGCGGCTGGCTCACGGCGTTGCGGCAATTGCCGGCCGGCTACTGCGGCATGCTGCTGGCACATGCCGGCGTGGGCGTGTTCATCGCCGGCGTAACGCTCGTCACCAGTCAGGAGACCCTGCGCGAATTGCCGATGCGGCCCGGCGACACGGTTACGGTGGACGGCTACGAGTTCCGGTTCGATGGGGTGCTGCCCGCCACGGGACCCAACTACGAAGCGCTGCGCGCGGTCATGACCGTGCAACGGCACGGCAGGCATGTCACGACGCTGGCAACGGAACGGCGCATCTATCGCAGCCAGGACATGCCGACCACCGAAGCCGCCATCGACACCGGCTTCACGCGCGACCTCTATGTGGCCGTCGGCGAAGCGGCGGGCGAGAAGACGTGGGCAGTACGCATCTACGTCAAGCCATTCGTGAAGTGGATCTGGGCGGGCTGCGCGCTGATGGCGCTGGGAGGCATCTTCGCCGCGGCCGATCGCCGCTATCGCGTGCGGCAGCAGGCGGTGCAGCGTCATGCGCTGCCGGTTGCGCCCTTGCCGCTCGCTGAAAAAGGCCAGGGGCAATCATGACGCGCTATCTGCTGCCGCTGGCCCTGTTCATTGGCGTCCTCATCGCGCTTGGCGCGGGCCTGCGGCACGATCCACGCGAACTGCCTTCCGCGCTGGTGGGCAAGCCGGCGCCCGCGTTCGCGCTGCCCGTGCTCGATGCACAGGGACCGTCGCAAACGATGCAGGCATCCGAGCTGCGGGGCAAAGTCTGGATTCTCAACGTCTGGGCATCGTGGTGCGCGGCCTGCCGTACCGAGCATCCGCTGCTGGTGGAATTCGCGGAAAAGTCGCCGGTACCGGTCTATGGCCTCAACTACAAGGACTCCACGCCGGCTGCACTGGCCTGGCTGCGGCAGATGGGTAACCCCTACAAGCAATCGCTGGTCGATGCCGATGGCCGGGTCGGTATCGACTTCGGCGTCTATGGCGTGCCGGAAACCTACATCATCGACGCCCAGGGCGTGGTGCGATACCGGCAGGTCGGCCCGGTCACGCGCGAGGTACTGGAGCGCCAGATCCAGCCGCTGTTGAAGCAACTGAGTGGGAATGGTCATGCCTAGACGCATCCTGCGCATCCTGCTAACGCTGCTGACAGTGCTGGCTTTCCACGCGATCGCTGCCGGAGACCAGGATGCCGGCCTTGATGCGCGCGTCCACGCGCTGGCCCAGCAACTGCGATGCATGGTGTGCCAGAACCAGACGCTGGCCGATTCGAATGCACCGCTGGCAGTTGATCTGCGCGGGCAGATCCGCGCGCAGATGGTGCAAGGCGCCAGTGACACGGCCATCAAGGAATATCTCGTGCAGCGCTATGGCGACTTCGTGCTCTACGACCCGCCGTTCAAGCCCGCAACCTGGGCGCTGTGGCTGGGACCGTTCGCGTTGCTGGCGGGCATCGTGTTCATGCTTTGGCGGCGCAAGCGGAGTCTGGCGCCTGCCACCCGCCTTGCGCATGCGGAGGACACACCGAGGCCGGTCAATGCGCCGCCACCGGCTGCCCGCCCGCGCGCCCGGTGGACGACCGCTGTGCTGTGCCTCGCCCTGCCGCCCGCGGCGGCGGCACTGTACCTGCACCTCGGCAACCCATCGGCGGTCTTGCAGCAGTCCGATGCTCACAGCTTTTCCGGAGACAACCACGCGCCCGAGATCGCCCAGATCGAAAGCATGGTCGACCAGTTGGCCCGCCGTCTGCAAGCCAACCCGGCCGACGCGACGGGCTGGACCATGCTCGCCCGCTCTTATACGGTACTGGAGCGGTTCGACGATGCCGCGGCCGCCTATGCGCGCGCCATCGCGCTGGCTCCCGATGTGGCATCGCTGCATTCCGACTATGCCGATGTGCTGGCGAGCCTTGACGATGGATCGCTCGAAGGCCGGGCCATGACCGAGATTCGTGCGGCGCTGGCCCAGGACCCCGAAGACCCGAAGGGCCTGGCCCTCGCGGCAAGCGCCGCCGCCCAGCGTGGCGATGTGGCGCAAGCGGTGGATTACTGGCAGCGGCTCTACCGGCTGCTGCCGCCGGATTCGCAGACGGCCACTCGTATCGCAGCGAATATCGCGGCAGCGCAGAACGCCGATAAGACCGCGCCATCGACGTCTTCGCGCTGAGCGGGCTAACGTCCCGGCGCCGACCATCGTCAAACGCGGAAATTGCGCACTTGCAGCGGCCCTCGCTTGCCACACTCTCACACACCCGTTTCGCTCAAGACACGATTCACTTTTGCGCCTGCCGCAAACGCGTCGTTCTTTGTCTGTCGACAAGCGTTTGAATATTGATTGCCCGCACAATGCGGGCAATTTTGTGACAGCAACAGCGAGGCAAATACGGGATATGGAACGACCCGAGCCGCAGTCCGGCATGACGGGGAGTGCTTCTGGTCATAGGCGCCTCGCCATCGCCTTGCCCGTCCGCTCCCCCGAAGAAAGCCGCGCCGCGCCGCTGACTCGTCATGTCAGCACCACGCACCTGCGCCGCTTCGTCATGCTGATGCAATACGAATCGGCGGTGGTGGCCGAGCGGCACACGGGTGTCAAGGCGGCATCCATTCACTATGCAGTGCACCGGCTCGAAGACCGGTTGGGCACGGTGCTCTTCACGCGCTCGGCATCGTCCATCGTGCCGACGGCGGCGGCGGAGCGCCTGTTTCCCTGTGCCATCCGCCTGCTCTCGATGTGGGACAGGCTGGTGGAGCAATACGCAGCGCAATCGCTTCAGCCCATCGCCCCCCGGATGAAAGCGGCGAGTGGTTAGCAATCTGGCGGGGTCACGCAGTCATCCATCGTAGAATGGCCGTGTTTCGCGATCTGAGGAATCGACTCATGGCCGAACCCGCCGGTCTGCATCACAAGACTTTCCTGTTGTTGCTGGCGATGGTCACCATCGCATTCTTCTGGATATTGCTGCCCTTCTATGGCGCCGTGTTCTGGGGCGCCGTACTGGCCATCATCTTTGCGCCGTTGCAACGGCGGCTGGTGAACGCCTTGCGGGGACGGGCCAACCTGGCGGCATTGCTGACGCTGGTACTGGTTCTGCTGCTGGTGATTCTGCCGGTCACCCTGATCACGATGTCGCTGATCCAGGAAGGGGTGAACCTGTACGACAGCATCCGCTCCGGCCGCATCAATTTCGGGCATTACTTCCAGTCCGCCGCCGACGCGCTGCCGCCTTTCGTGCGCGACATGCTGGCGCGCGCGGACCTGGCAAGCGTTTCCGATGTCAAGGACAAGCTCAGCTCCAGCGCGCTGGCAGCCAGCCAGCTGCTGGCCACGCGCGCGCTGAGCATCGGCCAGAACACGGCCCAGTTCATGATTGGCTTCGGCATCATGCTCTACCTGCTGTTCTTCCTCTTGCGCGATGGGCCTGTGCTGACACGGCGTCTGCGGCTTGCGGTGCCGCTGAGCGCGGCGCACAAGCAGCACCTGATCCAGAAGTTCACCACGGTCGTGCGCGCGACGGTCAAGGGCAATATCGCCGTGGCAGTCGTGCAAGGCGTGCTGGGCGGCGGCATCTTTGCCGTGCTCGGCATCCAGGGCGCGCTGCTGTGGGGCGTGGTCATGGCCTTCCTGTCGTTGCTGCCCGCCGTGGGTGCCGGACTGATCTGGTCGCCGGTCGCCATCTACTTCCTGCTGACCGGCTCGGTACTCAAGGGCGGCATACTGATCGGCTTCGGCGTCCTGGTGATTGGGCTGGTCGACAACGTGCTGCGCCCGATCCTGGTCGGCAAGGACACGCAGATGCCCGACTACGTCGTACTGATTTCCACGCTGGGCGGGATGGCGCTCTTCGGGCTGAACGGCTTTGTCATCGGCCCGCTGATAGCCGCGCTGTTCATCGCCTGCTGGGACCTGAACAGCAGCGAAGATCCTGCCGACCTGCACTGACGCCAAATCCGGGAGACCTGTTACGTGGACAGACTGCAGGCGATGAAGACCTATGTGGCCGTGGTGGAATGCGGCGGCTTCACGCCGGCCGCCCGCAAGCTCGACGCATCGCTGAGCGTGGTCAGCCGGATCGTGACCGATCTGGAAACGCACCTTGGCGTGCGCCTGCTCACGCGCACCACGCGAGTGGTACGGCCAACGGCGACCGGCACCGCCTATTACGAAAACTGCCGCCGAATCCTGGCGGAGATCGACGAGGCCGAGCTGGCCGCGACGGGTACGCATGACGCGCCGCGTGGCCGGCTGTCGATTACCGCATCGGTGCTGTTCGGGCGGCGCTTCGTGACCCCGGTCGTCGTCGAGTATCTGCAGCGCTATCCGGAGGTGGACGTCGACTGCCTGTTTATCGACCGCGTCGTCAACTTCATCGATGAAGGGATCGATGTCGGGGTACGCATCGGCGAGCTACCCAGTTCGTCGCTACAGGCCATTCCGGTCGGCCATGTGCGGCGTGTGGTCTGCGCGGCACCCGCCTATCTGGCGCAACACGGCGAGCCAGCATCGCCCGACGCGCTTGCAAAGCATGCGGTGATCCAGACCACCGGCATTTCCACCGCGCCCGAATGGCGCTTCATGCACGGCGGCGAGCCGATGCCGGTGCGCCTGACACCGCGCATGGCGACCACCACCAACGATTCGGCGATCTCGGCAGCCGTGGCCGGTTTTGGCCTGGCGCGCGTGCTGTCGTATCAGGTTGCCGACGAATTGCGCGACGGCCGGTTGCAGATTGTGCTGACTGACTACGAACCGGCGCCGCTGCCGATCCACATCATCCACCGCGAAGGCCGCCACGCCATGCACAAGGTGCGCGCATTTATCGACCTGGCCGTGGACACCTTGCGCAGTCATACCTCCCTGAACGGCCCCGGCCCCGTCTAATCCGCCCTATTCTTCTGGAATTCACAAGAGTTCCTTCGTGCCGGTGCCGTTTTTCCGCGGATGATGGCGGTCTATAGTCGTTTCGAACGCGGCGTTTGCGTCGAATGCCGCAACAATCGACCAAGGACCTCCATCATGAAACTCTACGGGCACCCGCTCTCCGGCCACTCGCATCGCGCCTGGCTCTTTCTATCGCTGCTGGGACAACCCGCCGAATGGATCGATGTCGACCTGCTGGCACGTGCCCAAAAGACGCCCGAATTCCTGGCGATGAACCCGTTCGGCCAGGTGCCGGTGCTGGTGGACGGTGACACCGTGATCAGTGACTCGAATGCGATTCTGGTCTACCTGAGCAAGAAGCTGGGCCGCACGGACTGGCTGCCCGAAGCGCCGGCGGAAGCCGCCGCGGTACAGCGCTGGCTGTCGGTAGCGGCCGGCGACCTGGCATTCGGCCCGGCGCGGGCGCGTGTGATCACCGTATTCAAGGCCCCGTTCGACAGCAAGGATGCAATCGACCGCGCGCACGTCGTGCTCAAGCGCATCGACGAGGCACTTGCGGGGCGCCAATGGATTGCCGCCGACCATCCGACGATTGCCGATGTGGCGCTCTACAGCTACACCGCGCGCGCACCGGAAGGCTTTGTCGATCTCAAGGACTACCCCAACGTGCGCCAGTGGCTGGCCCGTGTGGAAGCACTGCCCGGCTTTGCCCCGTTCCAGCAAACCGCCGCCGGGCTGGCCGCCTGACTGGCAATCCGCCAGCCCACGACCGCAAGCCGCGAACCATCGGACTCACTTCAGGATATGGAGCCTGCCATGACCATGCACCCGGTTTCCAACGCTGAAATCCTGCCCGGCACGCCTTGGCACACGGGCGAGCGCCTGCTGCAGGCCACCATCGGCGTGGATGCACGCCTGGCCGAAGTGGGTCCGCGCGTGGTACGTGACTACATGCCGGACCAGCATCGCGATTTCTTTGCCATGCTGCCGTCGATCGTGATCGGCACGGTGGCGCCCGACGGCCGCCCCTGGGCCACGGTGCGCGCTGGCCACCCGGGTTTTCTGCATTCGCCCGATCCGCGCCAGCTCGACGTAACCCTGGTGCGCGATGCCAGCGACCCTGCCGATCCCGGCATGGAAGACGGCAACGCTATCGGGCTGCTCGGCATCCAGCCGGCCACCCGGCGCCGCAACCGCATGAACGGCGTCATCCACCGCGCCGATGCGCAGCATTTTCATGTGGCGGTGGGACAGAGCTTTGGCAATTGCCCGCAGTACATCCAGAAGCGCGAACCGGTGATGACGCGCGATCCATCCAGACCGGGCGAGGTCGCGCCCGAAGTGCTGGACGCGCTCGACAGCCGCGCGCGTGCGCTGATCAGCCATGCGGATTCATTCTTCGTGGCAACGTATGTGGACTTGCCCGACGGACAACGCCAGGTGGATGTCTCGCACCGCGGCGGCAAGCCCGGCTTTGTGCGCGTGGATGACGACGGCGGCCTGACGATTCCGGACTTCGCTGGCAACACGTTCTTCAACACGCTGGGCAACATGATGGTCAATCCGGTGGCTGGCCTGGTATTCGTGAGCTACGCCACGGGCGACCTGCTGCAACTGAGCGGCCGCACGGAAGTGCTGACCGACTCGCCGGACATCGCCCGCTTCGACGGTGCCCAGCGGCTGTGGCGCTTTATCCCGGAAGTGGTCATACGGCGCGACTCTGCCTTGCCGCTGCGCTGGGACATCGATCCGGACGGCGCGTCGCCGCAAGCGTTGGCGACGGGTAGCTGGCGCTGACGCGCTCCTCCGGGGCGTTTTCTCCGGGGCTTTTTGGGATTGTTTTCGGGACAGCAAGCGGAATTTGAAAAAAGCGGCGGGCACCTGTGCCACAATCGCGCCAGTTTTTGGCCCGACCGGATGCTGCCCATGTCCCTGGAAGCCCTGCAGAACATCAATCCACAATCGCTGCTCGATACCGCGATCAGCCTGGCCGCCGCCTTTATTCTGGGCGGCATGATCGGCTTTGAGCGCCAGTATCGCCAGCGCACCGCCGGCCTGCGCACCAACGTGCTGGTGGCCGTGGGCGCGGCGATCTTCGTCGATCTGGCCAACCATATTGCCGGCCACGATGGCGCGGTGCGCGTGATTGCCTATGTGGTATCGGGCATCGGCTTCCTGGGCGCGGGCGTGATCATGCGCGAGGAAGGCAATGTGCGCGGTCTCAATACCGCCGCCACGCTCTGGTGTTCGGCGGCGGTAGGCGCCTGCGCGGGCGCCGACATGATCGTCGAAGCCGCCATTGGCGCGCTGTTCATCCTGGCGGCCAATACGCTGCTGCGCCCGGTGGCGAACCGCATCAACCGCCAGCCGCTGGACACCACGGCCGTGGAAGTCACGCATACCGTGCACGTGATTACCGCGCGCGACTACCAGAAGACCGCGATGCGCCTGCTGGAAGAAGCGCTGGAGTCCGCCCAGTATCCGACCAGCGATCTGGACGTACGTGCGTTCGGCGAACAGGAAGTGGAGATCGAGGCGGCGCTTGCGGCCACGTCGGTCGACGGCGATGTGCTCGACCAGATCGTGGCCCGCCTGGGCGGCACCAGCGTGGTGACCCAGGCGTTCTGGAGCGCGAGCACGACGGAGTAAGGCGGCGTTACCCGGTGGGGGTGCGCCCCGCTCCCGGCACTGCGGGAGAGGGGCAAGCCATCAATCCTTGATCGAATCCTTCACGGCACCCACCGCGAACTGCCC
>DAIOET010000101.1:0-11903 GCA_036746135.1 Cupriavidus sp. | reverse complement strand
ACGCACGCCTGCGCCAGAACGCGCAGAGCGTGTCCGATATCTACATCGAAGCGAATCGCAAGGATCGCCGCATGCTGGACTTTGTCCGCCTGGCGGAGAGCCTTGGCGTGACGCTGCATCCGGTGGATGCCGACCGCCTGCGCGGCATGGCCGGCACCGACCGCCATCAGGGCGTGGTGGCGCGTGCCGACGATATCTCGCTCGCACTGAACCTCGACGAACTGCTCGACGGCATCGAAGGCACGCCGCTGCTGCTGGTGCTCGATGGCGTCACCGACCCGCACAACCTCGGCGCATGCCTGCGCGTGGCCGACGGCGCCGGCGCCCATGCCGTGATCGCGCCGAAGGATCGTAGCGTCGGTCTGAACACGACCGTGGCGAAGGTGGCCAGCGGTGCCGCCGAAACCGTGCCCTATATCACCGTGACCAATCTCGCCCGCACACTGCGCGAACTGCAGGAGCGCGGCATCTGGGTGATCGGCACTGCCGATGGCACCGACAAGTCGCTGTACGACATGGACCTGAAGGGACCGACGGCAATCGTGATGGGTGCCGAAGGCGAGGGCATGCGCCGCCTGACGCGCGAAACGTGCGACGAACTGGTCGCCATTCCGATGGCCGGTGGGGTGGAAAGCCTCAACGTCTCGGTGGCCAGCGGCGTTTGCCTGTACGAGGCAGTGCGCCAGCGCCGGGGCTGAACGTGATTGTCGATGCGGCAATCCTGGAGCAGGCACGCAACTGGATTGCCGGCGCGCGGAACGTGTTCGTGCTGACCGGCGCGGGCATCTCCGCCGAATCGGGTGTGCCGACCTTCCGCGATGCGCTGACCGGCCTCTGGGCGCGTTTCGACCCGGAGGAACTGGCGACCGAGGAGGCCTACCGCCGCCAGCCGACGCTGGTCTGGCAGTGGTATGAGCACCGGCGCGAACTGGTGTCGGCCGCGAAGCCCAATCCCGCGCATTACGCGCTGGCCGAGCTGGCCAGGCAGAAGTCGCTGACACTGATCACGCAGAACATTGATGGGCTGCATCAGCAGGCGGGCAGCGAACACGTGGTGGAGCTGCACGGCAACCTGTTCGCCAACAAATGGCTCGATGGCTGCGGGCGTTGCGATACGGTGCCGCCCGTGCCCGGCGAGCCGCCGCACTGCGCACTGTGTGGCGCGATGATGCGGCCGGGCGTGGTGTGGTTCGGCGAAGACCTGCCGCGCGTGGCACGTTTTCGCGCCGATCACGCGGCGCAGAACTGTGATCTTTGCCTGGTGGTAGGAACGTCGGGGCTGGTCTATCCGGCTGCGGCACTACCCGGCTTGGCGAGGGAGCATGGCGCGCGGGTGATCGTCGTGAATACGCAGCCATCCGCGCTCGATGCCACGGCCGATCTGGTGTTGCCGGCCGCGGCGGGGGAGTGCCTGCCCATGCTTTGGGCGCAGGCGACCTGACGGTTCCGGTTTTCGCCCGTCTTCCTTCTGCCGCAAGCAGGGAGCAAGACGGGCTGCGATAGTCCGGGCTTCTTACGAGGCCAGCTCCGCCACCAATTTTTCGAGCTTCACCGCGTCCGCCGCAAACAGGCGGATACCTTCCGACAGCTTTTCGGTTGCCATCGCATCTTCGTTCAACTGCCAGCGGAACGCCGCTTCATCAGCGGCGATGCGCGCGATGTTGGCGGCCTGTGCCTGCTCGACCGATAGTTTGCGATCCACTGCCGCCGGGCTGGCTGCCAGTTGCTCCAGCAGTTCAGGGCTGATGGTCAGCAGGTCGGAGCCGGCCAGCGACAGGATCTGGCCGGTGCCGCGGAAGCTTGCGCCCATGACCTCGGTCGTGTAGCCGAATTTCTTGTAGTAATCGTAGATCTGCCGCACGGAGCGCACGCCGGGGTCGTTGTCGCCTGCGTTCGCTTCGGCATCCCACTTGTCGCCTGCCTGCTTCTTGTACCAGTCGAGGATGCGGCCGACGAACGGCGAGATCAGCTGTGCACCGGCTTCCGCGCAGGCCACCGCTTGCGCCAGCGAGAACAGCAGCGTCATGTTGCAGCGGATGCCGTCGCGCTGCAGGATCTCGGCGGCCTTGATGCCTTCCCACGTCGACGCGATCTTGATCAGCACACGTTCGCGTGCCACGCCGCGCTGCTCGTATAGCCCGATCAGATGGCGTGCCTTGGCGACCGTCGCTTCGGTGTTGAACGACAGCCTCGCGTCCACTTCGGTCGACACGCGGCCCGGCACGATGGCCAGGATTTCGCAGCCGAATGCGATCAGCAACTGGTCCATCACCGCGTCCACGCCGGCGGCACCGTGGTGGTCGCGGGTGGCCTGTTCCAGCAGCGGCCGGTACTCGGGCTTCTGCACGGCCTTGAGGATCAGCGACGGATTGGTGGTCGCGTCCTGCGGCGTGTACTGTTTCATCAGCTGGAAGTCGCCGGTATCGGCCACTACCGTGGTGAACTGCTTCAGTTGTTCGAGCGCGTTCATGATCTGGATTCCGTCTGGATGGAGCCGGCGTATGAGTGGGCCGGGAATGGGCCATTGTAACGGCGTGGCGTGAGGCGGCAAGCTGGTACACCAACGTGGAGTTCGCATTCGGCGGCATTCCCCGGCAGCCGGCCGCGATCCGCTACACTACGCGTTTTCCCCAACGCTTTCTGGCTGTTGTCATGACTCAGGATGAACTCAAGGCGCTGGTCGCGCAAGCCGCCGCGGACTATGTGAAGCAGGAAGTGCCCGAAGGTGCCGTTCTTGGCGTGGGCACGGGCTCGACCGCCAATCTTTTCATCGACGCCGTTGCGGCGTTCAAGGAGCGCTTCAGCGGCGCAGTGTCCAGCTCCGAAGCATCCACGCGCCGGCTGCAGCAGCATGGCTTCAAGGTGCTGGACCTCAATGAGGTCGACAGCATTCCCGTCTATGTGGATGGCGCTGACGAGATCGATGCCTCCGGCGCGATGATCAAGGGCGGCGGCGGCGCGCTGACGCGCGAAAAGATCGTTGCGGCCGTGGCCGAGCGCTTTGTGTGTATCGCCGATGGCAGCAAGCTGGTACCGGTCATGGGCACGTTCCCGCTGCCGGTTGAGGTGATTCCGATGGCACGCGCAGCGGTGGCCCGGCGGCTCGCCGCAATTGGCGGCCAGCCGCGCCTGCGCATGACCAAGGAAGGTGGCATCTACAAGACGGACAACGGCAATGTGATTCTCGATGTGTCCGGCCTGAAGATCGACAATCCGAAGGATCTGGAGTCGAGCATCAACCAGTTGCCAGGTGTGGTAACGGTCGGCCTGTTCGCACTGCGCGGCGCCAATGTGCTGCTGCTCGGCACCGAGCGGGGCGTCCAGCGTACCGACTACTAAGCGGGTTGCTGGAGCGGCGGTCAGCCGGAGAGTCCGTGCCCGACGGCGTAGACCGCCACTTGGACGCGGCTGGCCAGATGGAGCTTCTTGAGGATGTTCTGCACGTGGATCTTCACCGTGCTTTCCGCCACGCCAAGCTCACGCGCAATTTCCTTGTTGCTTTCGCCTCGCACCAGCCCCTGCACGATATCGCGTTCGCGCGCCGTCAATGGCGCGTTGTCAGGGCTGCGGGCGGGGCTGACCGGCACGCTCGGCGCGCTCGGTGCACGAAACTGCTGCACCAGCTTGGCGGTCATGCCTTCCGAAATCACCGGCTCACCGGCGGCCGCGCGCCGGATCGCATTGGTCAGGGCCTCGGTCTCGATGTTCTTGAGCAGGTAGCCACGCGCACCGCTGCGTAGCGCGGTGGCCAGTTCCTCTGCTTCTTCCGACACGGTCAATACGATGACGGCGCTGTCGGGAAGATCTTCCACCAGCAACTGCAGCGCCTCGAGGCCGGACAGCCCAGGCATGTTCAGGTCCAGCAGGATTACGTCGGGCCGGTGCTGCTTGGCGCGCTTGATGCCCTCCACGCCGTCGGCAGCTTCATCGACAATCTCAAAGTCGGCTTGCCGCTGCAGCAGCGCACGAATGCCTGATCGGAACAGCGTGTGGTCGTCGATCAGCAGGATACGGATAGTCATGATGTGAGTTCCTCGAGACGTTGCGTGGAAGGAACGGCAACGTCGCGTCCCTGGAGGCCGTCGCCACGCGGCAGCGTCAGCTCGATCGTTACGCCAAGGCCGGGCCGGGCGTCGATGGCCAGGCGCGCGCCAAGCCGCGCCGCGCGCTCGCGCATGATGTGCAGGCCAACGTGGCTGGCGTCGTGCTCGTCAAGGCGGCTGGCGTCGAAGCCGTCGCCATCGTCCTGTACCACGAGCTGAAACACGCGATCGTGGCGGATCGAGATGGTGACGTGTTCGGCCATCGCGTGCTTGCGCACGTTGGACAGTGCCTCCTGCAGAATGAACAGCACCTGCAACTGATGCTCTGGCTGCAGCGGCAGCCCTCTATCGTCGATCTTCAGCTTGGCCTCGGTGCGGCATTGGCGCCGGAAGCGCGCCACGGTTTCTTCCACGGCGGGCCGCAGGTCGCCGGTGGTCAGCCGAGAGCGGAAGTTGTGCAACAGCTCGCGCACATCCTGATAGCTCTCTTCCACGCCGTGCCGCAGCAGCGGAATGATCTCCTGCACCTCGTTGTCCGCATGGCGTTCCACCGCATCTTCGAGCAGTTGCACCTGCAGATTCAGAAAGTTCAGCCCCTGCGCGATGCTGTCATGCAGCCCTTGCGCCACCAGGTTGCGCTCTTCCACCACGGCCAACTGACGTGCGCTGGCCGACAGGCGTACGTGTTCCAGCGCGGTGGCCAGATGCTGCGCCATCGTTTCGAGCAGTTGCCGGTCCGATGGTGGCAGCTCGCGCGCCACGCGGAAATGCAGTGTCAGCGAGCCCACCGGTCCGCGCAGTGTGTCGAGCCGGAAGGCGGCCATCGACAGGAAGCCTTCGCGCCGGCAGGGCGACGAGGAAAGCGGGGGAGTGGACGACACGGCCGGCGGGGCATCCAGGAATACGGCGCGCCGCAGGTCCGCAACGGTGACGATGCCCGTGTGCGTGGCGCGCCCGCAGTGGCAGGCATCGATATCCGCGCAGTGATCGTTGTCAGCCAGCGTGGCCGACAACCCGACCGACGCCAGCCGATGCAGCTTGCCCTGGCGGGCATCGAACATGCGCACCGTGCCGCCATCGGCGCCGAATTGCCGCACCACGCGCTCCAGGAATCCGCACGCCAGGCTCTCGGAATCGCTGGCCTGGTTCAGAAACGCGGCCATGTCGTAGAGCGCTTCCAGGTCGCTGTTCTGGCGTGCCAGCTCGGCGGTCTTGCTGGTCACGCGCGCCGCGAGATCATGGTAGAGGTCCTGCAGCTCGGCAGCCATCTGGTTGAAGCCGGCATTCAGCGTGCCGAACTCATCGCGGGTGTCCACCGGCAGGCGCAGCGAAAATTCGCGCGCCGCCATACGACGCAGCCCGTCTTGCAGCCGCAGGACGGGCAGGATGATCCAGAGATAGAGCAGGTAGATGACCGCCACCGTTCCCACGCAGGCCATAGCGGCAAGGCCGACCTGGGACAGGCGCAGCACATCGGTCTTGCGTGCACTGTTTTTCTCGATCTGACGGACCAGCCGGTCTGCCTGATCGACAAAACCCGGCAACGCCTGGACGTACTGGCCGGCATCGCCACCCAATGCCATCGGTTTGAGCCGTTGCGACCAGTCGGCCAGCACGGTATCCAACTGGGCGTGGATCACCGGTTCGTCCGGCACGAAAAGCGGGCGCGCGGGATTGCCTCTGCGCAGTTGCGCCAGCGTGTTGTCGAGCGTCTCAATCTGTGCGCTGAGCGTATTGGGTTTGCCGGAAGCCGACAGCGATAGCTCGATGGCAACGCGATTGGCGCGCATGCGCAGGCTGCCGGCGTCATTGATGGCGGCGCCCGCGCCTTCGAGCTTCCAGGACAGATAGAGTGTGCCGGCGATCATCGTCAGCACCGCCAGCAGCGACGCCAGGGACAGCAGGATGATGCGCGACGACAGCCGGTAGCGCAGCGGCGTCATCCGGACGGTATCCGGCACATGGCCGGTGTCTGGCAGCGGATGCGGCGTCTCGGTCGCGGGTGCAGGCGGAAAGTCTTTGTTTGAGGAGGGAGAGGTATTGGGGCCGGACATGGGTTCGGGTTGGCGCAAGGGGGCGGGCACAACCTCGGTACAGATTTTCTGCCTGTTGAGGCCCGTAACTTCTGCGCCAGATCAAGTAATGTGTAATCCGCACGAGAACGTGGTGAATTTGTCAGGGGGCTTGAAGCGGCGGCGGGTCGAAGCGGACAATCTGCCATTTTCGGTATTCACCAGGCACGGAACACCCAAGTGAAAGCGGCAAACCTCGACTACGCCCAGGCACCCCGGCCCGCCGTGGTGTTTGGTTGCCTGATGCCAGCGCCGTGGCTAGGCGCCGTGGCCGGTCTGCTGCTGGCATGCGGCCCCGCAGATGGCTTGCCGCATCGGTTCGCGCCGCTGGTGCTGGCTTCGGTCCACGCGCTGGCACTGGGCATGCTGCTCCCGGTGATGCTTGGTGCACTATTTCAGATGATGGCGGTGATAGCCCGCGTGCCAGTGCCGCGCGTGAATTGGCTGGCGCCATTTGTTGCCGTGTCGGGTGCGGGCATGGCTGCCGCGCTCGCCGCTGGCTTTCTGGGTGTTGACCGTCTGGCATTCCGTTCGGCGGCGGTCATCGGCCTTTTCCCGGTACTGATTGCCGCGACGCTATTGACGGCCGGGCGACGAGTGGCTTGCGTTGACCCCACCACGCGGACATTGGCATGGATTGGGGCACCCTTGCTGGCGACTCTCGGGGCGGGCATCGCCCTGGCAGGCGTGCTCGGCGGATGGTGGTCATTGCCGTTGCCGACTGTGCTGTCGTTGCACGTGGCCTGGGGGTTGGGAGGGTGGCTCGGCGCGCTGGTCGCTGGCGTTTCAACGACAGTATTGCCAATGTTCTGGCAGGCACACCAACTGCCCGGTCCACTACAGCGTTGCCTGCCGGTCGTGCCCTGGCTGCTGCTGCTCGGCTTCAGCGCCGTTGCGGTGACCGTACAGGATGAAGCGACCTCCAGATACGCGCTGTTGCCGTGGCTCGTCTTTGTCGTGTTCCTGGGAAGCTGGATGCTGGCGGCCGTGCTGCGGGCACGGCGCCGACATGATCCCCACTGGCTGCTCTGGCCAGTTGCGATTGGCAGCATGGTCGGGGCGGCAGCACTGACGCTCCTCCAGATATTTCAGTCCGGAGATTCGTCAGTGTCGTGGCCGTGGTGGATTGGTGTGCTGGCGCTCGTGGGTGGCGGTGTGCTACCCGTTACGGCAATGCTGGGAAAAATCGTGCCATTCCTGGTGTGGCTGCACTTGCGCCGCATGCTGCCACCGCGCGCACGGGTGCCGGTGATGCAGGCCATCATTTCCCCTATCCGCCAGCGGCAGCAGAGCCTGTTTCTGCTTGCGTCTTTCGTGGTGCTACTGGCGGTACCGCTGGCGCCAGTCTGGCTGGCACGTGTTGGTGGTCTGATGTTTGCCGTGGCCAATGCCTGGCTGGGCTACCAGTTGCTCACGGCATTGCGATGCATGTTGCGGATGCGCAAGCAGGGCGGCTTGCCGCCCCGCGTACCGCGCGATTGAGATTCGGAAGGATCGTGGTCAGGCGCTAATCACCGTGGCCGGCGCGGCAACCGCTACGGTTTCCAGTGCGGCCGGCTTCTCGCCGGTCAGCAGATAGTGCATCAGTTCCGCCACGGGCCGGATGGTCTCGCCAAACGGCAGCTTGCCCTTGCCGCGGAAGAACAGGCCGCGCTCGACGTCGCCGCGTACCGCCTGGGCTAGCTTCAGGTCGATGCAGAACTGGCCGATCTTTGCCACGCCATCGCGCAGGCCACACGCCTGCAGGCAATCGAATCCTTCCAGGCAGTCGCGTGGTTTGGCACGGCGCTGCAGACGGCTTTCGCTCGACAGATAGCGGGAGAGCCACGGGGTCAGCACGGCTCGTGCGGGCAGGCCAGCCACGCTTGTAAATTCACGCAGGTCTTCGGGCGAAGCCGTTGCCAATACATGCTTGAAGGCCGGGTGCGCGTCGGACTCTTCCGTCACGGCAAACGCGGTGCCAAGTTGCACGGCCGATGCGCCTTCGCCAAGCCAGTGGCGCACCTTTTCATGCGAATTGATGCCACCGGCCAGGATCAGCGGGATGCTGTCCCACGCCAGCCCGAGCGACTGGAACAGTTCCCGGCACTCGTTCAGCACGCGCGCGAAGGAGAAGCGCTCGTTGCCAAGGTCTTCGATCGTGGAGGCACCAAGGTGCCCGCCGGCGTGGGCCGGGTGCTCGATCACGATGGCGTCGGGCAGGCGTCCCTTTTTCATCCAGCGGCGCAGGACCAGGCCAATGCCGCGCGTCTCGGACAGGATTGGAATCAGTGCCACCTTGGGATGGTCGGCGGCAAGTTCGGGCAGATCGAGCGGCAGTCCGGCACCCATGACGATTGCATCGGCACCGCTTTCGCAGGCCTGGCGCACCATCTGCGCATGCGACCCCACGGCCTTCATCACGTTCACGGCAATCAGGCCACGGCCTTCCGACAGCTTCCGGGCTGCCTGGATCTCGCGGTCAAGTGCCACGCGATTGACCGCTTCGATCTTTTGCTTGTCGCGCGTTCCGCGCGTTTGCTCCATCAGGTCCGGGTGGTGATGGCGCAGGTCGATGCTGGCAATCGTGCCGACACCGTTGTTGGCGGCCACCGTGCCGGCCAGGCGATGGGCGGAGATGCCGATGCCCATGCCGCCCTGGACGACCGGCAGCAGCCGCCGTCCGGCGAGTTTCAGCCAGTGTTCTTTCATGAGTCCATTCCGGATAGTGTTTGCTCTACGACGGCCCAGGCGGCCGCCTCTTCATCGTCGGTGCAGTTGCCGTGCTGGCGCTTGGTCGCACCCAACCGGTTCAGGACCAGGTGGCGGGTCGGCGTGACGGCCGCCGACGCCAGGCAAGCCTTGACGCATGCCAAGGGGCAGCCATCGAGTGCCAGGATCGGACGGCCGGAACGTGCCACCCGCGTAAGTGCGGGGACGCCACCCCCGACGCCGCTGATGCAGGACATCTCGGCGCGGCCGCTGCGATCCAGGCGCACGGCGAACTGGTTGGCGAGCTGGGCGACACTCGAGCAACCGGAGCACGCATAGACCAGCGGAAGGGCAGGGGGCGTCGAAGAACTCATTGCATCAGGCATCAGGAGGCGGTGATGGTTTCGCGGACGTCGTGTGTATTGGCTTCAGGTAGCGGGCAAACCAGTGGCAGGAAGCCGTCGGCGCGCTCCGAATAAGCGAGCAGCGCGCCTGCGGCGATATCGAAGTACCAGCCGTGCAATGAGAGTTCGCCACGCTCACACGCTTCGCGCACGAACGGGAACGACTCGAGGTTGCGCAGCGACACCAGAATGGACGCCTGTTCACAGGCATGCTGGCGCTGCTCGGCGCTGGCGCCGGGCATCGTCTGTTCCACCAGGTGCCTGGCCGATGCGGCAATGCGCACCCAGGGGCCAATGAAATCCTGGCGTGGAACCTGCGTCTGCGTGGTGTCGCCCTCGACCTCGGGCCGCGCCAACAATGCTCGAATTCCGCCGCAGCCGCTATGACCCATGACAATAATTCGTGCAACTCGCAGTTGCTCTACCGCAAACTGGATCGCCGCGGACACCCCGTGAAGCCGTCCGCTTTCGGTTTCGTTGCACGGTGGCACCAGATTCGCCACATTGCGCACCGTGAACAGGTCGCCCGGATTGCTGCCGAGCAGCAGCCCGGGGTCGACGCGGGAATCGCTGCATCCAATCAGCAATGTCTGAGGATGCTGGCCGGCGCGCAATGCGTCGAACAGCGCCGGCGCATCCTCAAAGTAGTGCTGCTGGAAGCGCTCGAACCCTTTCAGGAGGCGCTCGATCGCGTGCATGGCGACACCTCACCGGCTCCGCACCAGTTGCCAGGCGCGGCCGAGGTAAGTCACCGAGGCGAAGCCGCTCCACACGTGCACCAGGCGGGTGAACGGGAAGATGGCAAACAGCGAGATCCCCATGAACAGATGCGCCTTGAAGACGAGCGGCGCGTCGATGATGTAGCTGGCGGCATCACCGCGCAACGTGACGATGTGCTGGGCCCAGGTCATCAGTTGCACCATCATGTGGCCGTCCATGTGGCTGGCGGACGCGAAGATGGTGGAAAGGCCGAGCAGCAGCGTAACCAGCAGCCACAGCAGCAGGACCTTGTCGCCCGTACGGGTCACGGCCGACACGCGCGCGTTGGTCAGGCGGCGATGCAGCAGGATCAGCAGACCTGCCAGGCACATGCTGCCCATGACGCCGCCGGCGGTCATGGCCACGGCCTGCTTGAAGCCGTGCGACACGCCAAGCGCATCCCATACGGCCACGGGCGTGAGCAGCCCGGCCATGTGGCCAAAGAACAGACCGAGGATGCCCACATGGAACAGGATGTTTCCCATGCGAAGGTTGCCACGGTACAGCACCTGCGAGCTGTCGGATTTCCACGTGTACTGCTCCCGCTCGAAGCGAGCGAGGCTGCCGAACAGAAAAATGGCGGCGGCGATGTACGGGTAGATGCCGAAGAGGAATTGATGGACCAGATTCATGGTGAGGGTCCTTGGTATCAGGGGTTGATCGGTGACGGCATGGCACGCGCTGCGACAGCCTTGTCCCGCTTGTAGAACTTCACGGTCTCGATGTCCGGCTTGCGTGCCAGCAGCGGTTCCACGCCATCCGAACCGGGGCCGAAGGTTTCGAGCGCTTCGTCCATGTCGCGCACGGGCGGCTCTTCCTGCGGCTGTGGCTGGATGTCGGTCAGCGTGCGCAGCACCCGGAACACCGCGGCGTAGGGGCTTTCGCCACGCGCCAGGCGGTCGCCGATGGCGGCCAGCACATGGATCGCGTCGCCCAGCAGCTGTTCGGCGCGGTCTTCCTTGCCGTCGATGACCAAAGCGCCCAGGTACTCAAGAAACAGCGGCACGTAGTCGGGCAGCTCGGCGGTGATCAGATCGAAGCCGTCGCGCCGGTATTCCTCCAGCAGGTCTACCATCGCCTGGCCGCGATCACGGCTTTCGCCGTGCACATGCTCGAACAGGTGCAGCGAGTGGGCCGGATTCCGGTCAAACGTTGCGACGTAGTTTTCCTGCAGCCTGATCAGCGGCTCGCGGCGCATTACATCGAGCAGGGGAGCCAGCATCTCTTGCACCTGCGGCCATTCGGACAGCGTCTGGTCGATCTCGCCCAGGCTGTCCAGCAGCGGCTGCTCCGGGTAGCTGAGCACGGCGCTCAACACATGATGGATAGTCATTCCGTTTCTCCTCTGCGTATCAGGTGGCCAGCGCCTTGCGACGCGAGCGCGGCAGGTCGGCATAGGCGACTTCGGGCTGCGGCTTCTTCTTGCCGAAGAGCGTGCCTTCCGAAGTGCCGCCAGAGCAACCGTTACCGAAACTGAAGCCGCAGCTGCCTTTCTCGTCGAAGCTGTCCTCGGTCATTTCCTTATGGGAAGACGGCACGACGAAGCGGTCCTCATAGTTGGCGATGGCCATGATCTGGTACATCTCTTCGACCTGGGCAGGCGTCAGACCCACCTGTTCGAGTACAGCCAGATCCTCGAGGCCATCGACCGACTGGCTGCGCTTGAACGCCCGCATGGCCAGCATCCGTTCCAGTGCGCCGAGCACCGGAATGACATCGCCGGCCGTCAGCAGGTTGGCCAGGTACTTCACGGGGATGCGAAGGCTCTTCACGTCCGGGATCACGCCGTTCATACCCATGAAGCCTGCTTCAGCGGCGGACTGGATAGGCGAGAGCGGCGGGATATACCAGACCATCGGCAGCGTGCGGTATTCCGGGTGCAGCGGGAAGGCCACCTTCCATTCGACGGCCATCTTGTAGACCGGCGACTTGCG
>DAIOET010000100.1:9660-11957 GCA_036746135.1 Cupriavidus sp. | reverse complement strand
CGGTCACCTGCCCGGTCGCCCGCGCGATTGCCGGCGCGGTCTCCTCCACGGTCGGCAGCACGATCACCGGCGCGGTCTCCTCCGCGATTGCCGGCGCGATCTCCGCCGCGATCACCGGCCCCGTCCCTTCCGCGAAAATCGTTGCGCCGGTCCGCACCGCCCACGTTATTGCCGAATTTCTCGCGCGTGGCATTGTCCCGATACGCCACGCCCTTGCGGTGGCTGGAATCGTGCTTCCACTTGTTGCCGCCCTCCACATTGGTGCGGTTGAAGTTGCGGTCGATATTGGTCGCGCGGTTCACGTTGATATTCACATCGCCCCCGCCCCAGTTGCAGTTGCCGAAGATGGCACCGGCGGCAGCCAGGCCAACGCCCCAGGCAAACCCGGTCATCAGCGCGGCGCCCGGATAGTAAGCGGGATACGGTGGCCAGTAGTAAGGCGGATAGCTCGGGTAGCCCCAGCTGCCGTAGGCCGTGGCCGGGTTATACGCCGGCACGTAGATCACCTGGGGATTGGCGGGTTCGATGATGATGGTCTGCTGCGACCCGCTGCTTTGCGTCGCCGGCTGGACCGATACGGTCTGCTGCTCGTTCGTCTTCAGGTTGCCGGACTGCTGGGCCTTGTTGCGCAGCCGCTGCACCGCGGCCAGCACGTCTTTTTCCTGGGCCAGGAAGGCGTCGCCAAGCTTCTGCGTCCAGTCGAGCTTGTCGTTCATCGGCTCCAGCACTTGCGGAAACGCCACCAGCGATTTCACGCTGACGTCCCACGGCTGGTCCTGCACGGCTTTTACCGCCGCATCGCCCTTGAGACTCGAATTGGCCTTCTGCCAGCGCGCGGCCTGCACGATTTCCAGCGGATAGGTCGATGCCATCAGCACCTGCGACAGTACCGAGTCCGGATATAGCGCAATCGGCGCCACCAGCGCCTCGATTTCCTCGGGCTTGAAGGTTGGCGACTGACTCGCTGGCTGGCTCGCCGCCTGGCCCGACGGCTGGGCCGGAGCGGTCTGCGCCATGACGCTGCCCATGCCGCCCACCAGACTGGCCAGCACCCAGCCGACGATGCATCGCATACGTCGCATATATTGCATATGTCGCACGCTGCCACGCCACATGGCGCCCCTCCCCCAAAATGATCCCGCCTGCCTCTGTTCCGGCTTTCAGCAGAACATATAGATGGCACACGGATGCGCGGCAATGGAACCTTGGTCCAATACGCACACGACCGGCCCTGGCGTACTCTTGGCACCATTGCTGAAAGCCGCCGGGTTCCGCCCGGCCGAACGCATGGGCCGCATGACGTTTCCAGGATCCGGTTTCGTCCGTCGGGAGTGCCTGGCCGCGCTGTTGCCACCGTTGTTACTGTGGGGCGGCGCGTTGCCTGCCCACGCCCAGCAGGCGCCGCCGCCTGACTTTCATGTCGTCTTCGGCCCGGGCGTCCAGCGCCAGACCAATGCGGTGCTGACGCTGATGAGTTTCTCCGTGGTGCCCGACCTGGCGTCGAGTTCACTGTCGATCACCAATGCCCAGACCGCGAACCCCGGCGTGGTCATGTCGCAGCTCGGCGGCGGATTCACCGTCAGCAAGACGGTACCCGTGTATCTAGAAGGTTCCATCGCCTACAGCCGCTATGACCCCACGTTCGTGGCATCGGACGGCACGCAGTCACGCGAATTGCCCACGCGCTGGAACACCGTGGCGGGCACCATCGGTATCGGCTGGGACTTTCCGCTGACAGAGAGCAAGGAACTGGTATTCCGGCCGATCTTCAATGCGTCGCTAGGCAACGTCTCCAGCGACCTGCGGCTGGCGCAGGGATTTTTCAATCGCAAGACCGACCGCGACATCAGTTTCCTGGACGGCGGCACGCTCAATGCCTACGGCCTGGGCGGATCGGTGATGATCGACTGGGAGCACTATCGGCCCGAGCACGACATCGACGTGGAATTACGCTACACCCATATCCAGCTCAAGAGCTTTGGTGGATCGTCGGAAGCGGTGCAGGGTTCGTCCACCGCACAGACCGCCAACCTCTACGCCCGCTGGCGCGCACCCACCGGCATGTACGCGATGGACCGCCCGGTGCGCTACGTTCTGGAGCTTTCGCATTCCCACTATCTTGGCGCCCAGGCCGGGGCACTGGGCTTCAACTACCTGACGACGCTGGGTCTGGGGCTGGAACTCGATACCACCGCGCACGAGGTGTTTGTCACGCGCGTGCGCGCCGTGGTGCGTTATGTGTTTGGCAACAACGTCTCGGGGGTTTCGCTGGGGCTGGCGGCGAGCTTTTGAGCGAG
>DAIOET010000100.1:0-9560 GCA_036746135.1 Cupriavidus sp. | reverse complement strand
CCGTGGTCTTTTGCGGCGATTTCGCAGTTCCCTGAAATCTCTCGCGCCGCCCGATCTTCCATTGACCCGGCCACTGTCGGTGCCTTAACTTTGCCCCCGTTGTTGAAGATTCCAAGGCGCGAGGAACGGCCCGATCCGATGTCCTGAGAATATCGATCGCCGCTCCGTCCCTCAGCCAGCCATCGCCGCCCGGCGACCAGCAAGCCTTAGCGTCACAGCTACTCCGCCCCCCTTCGACCGCCCTCGAACGCCTGTCCCGCGACAGGCGCAATGGATGCCCGTACGTCCGTACGCCCGCATCCGTCCCGATTGTTGTCGTCAACGCTGGAGTCCGGTTTTGCAGCAGAAGATCCTTTCCTCATCGATTCGCGTACTCGTCTCTGGAGCCGCAGGCACCGGCACGGTCCTCATGGCCTTGCCACACGCCGCGCACGCGCAGGCCGTTACCGAATTGCCGGCCGTCACCGTGACCGGCAAAACCAGCGGGAACACCAATGAAGCGCCCACCGGCATCGCGCGCCTGCCCGATACGGTGAAGGAAACACCGAAGACCATCTTCGTGATTCCGCGCGAGATCCTCGACCAGCAGCAGACCACGTCGCTGGAGCAGGCTTTGAAAAACGTGCCGGGTATCACGATCTCCGCCGGCGAAGGCAATGGCGGTCAGAGCGGCGACCAGTTCCGTATCCGCGGCCTGTCGGCCAAGGGCGATGTCTACCTGGACGGCATGCGGGACTTTGGCGCCTATCGCCGCGACAGCTTCAACACCGATAGCGTCGAAGTCATCAAGGGCCCTTCGGGCGAGAGCTTCGGCGTGGGCAATCTTGGCGGCCTGATCAACCAGACCACGAAGCGGGCCGGCAAGGGCGTCCACACCAGCATCGACCAGGGCTTTGCGTCGGGCTCGACGTTCCGCACCACGGTGGACGGCAACTACCAGTTCGGGGACACCGCCGCCGTCCGCATCAACGGCATGTTCCAGGACGGCAGCGTGCCGGACCGCAACCACGTCGACGACGACCGGCGCGGCATCGCCATCGACCTCGGCCTGGGACTGGGCACGCCGACCGAATGGCACCTGAACTATTCATACCTGCATCGCAGCGGCCCGCCGGACTTTGGTGTCCCGATGGCCGAAGGCACCGATGGCGTGTACCGGCCGATTACCGAATACGATGTGCCGGGGCTGCCGCCATCGACGTCGTACGTACGCAATACCGACCGCGACTTCAGTGACGCGCACGTCGTCACATCGACCCTGCAGACCCGGTTCGGCAACGGCATTACGCTCAGCAACGACACCCGCTTCAGCTTCTACGAGCGCGATTTCTCCGGCACGAACCCGGCCGGGGTGAACCAGGCCACGTTGCAAAGACTGCTGGCGGGTGGCAATGCCAACCTGCGGTATGGCGCACGCGGTGGCATGACGTACCTGCAGCGTGGCTGGGGTGTGCAGAACGTGCTGACGGCAAAGGGCGATTCCATACGGGCAGCGTCCGGCATCGCGCCATGACCGGCCTCGACATGAGCTATCAGCGCGACCATCGGGACATCGGCACATGGACGGGCCGCCTGAACAATCAGACCATCATCAACCCAGCCTTCGACGCGAGCAAGAACGCCCACGTCAGCTACGGTGGCGTCACGCGCGATGCCAATGCCACGGATATCGGCGTCTTCCTGAGCGACCGTGCCTGGTTGACCAATACGTTCTCGCTGCTTGGCAGTCTGCGTTGGGACTACTTCCGCAGCGAATACTCGACCAATGCCTCGCGGATCGGCGGCACGGCCGATGCGAAGAAGCTCAGCCCGGCCATCAGCGCGATCTGGGAACCGACGCAGAACACGATGTTCTATGCCGCATTCTCACGCGCGTACCGGCCCGTCGGCACCGATATCGCCACGGCGGTGGGCGGCGTGCAAGCCGAGGTGCCCAAGACAGGCGCCGGCAACGAGCCTGAACGGTCCGACACCGTGGAGGTCGGCGCCAAGCTCGATTTCCTTGAGAAGCGCCTGGGCGTCACGGGCGCGATATTCCAGGTCCGCAAGTCCAACGCATACACGGTGGACCCTGTGACGGGCGAGGTCGTCAACGGCTTCTCGGACAGCGGTGAGGGCCGACGCATTCGGGGCGTGGAACTGGGTATGACTGGCCGACTCACCACCAACTGGTCGACCAACCTTGCGTACGCGTATCTGGACGGCGAGGTCACTGCCGCGGCCAATCCCGCGCTGGTGGGCAAGGTTGCGCCCGGCGTGCCGCACCACAACGTGACGCTCTGGACTTCCTATGACATCCCTCATGCCATCGTGCCGCTGCCAGGCCGGCTGACCATTGGCGGCGGGCTGCAGTATGCGTCGGGATACTGGGCGAATTCGGCCAACACGGGCCGCATGCCGAGCAACCTCTCTTTCGATGCCATGCTGGCCTACCGCCAGGGCAAGTTCCGTGCTTCGCTCAATGGCTACAACCTCGGCAATCGCCTGAACTATGCATCGGCATTCAATGCATCACGTGCCGTACCCGCCTCGGGTCGCACGTTCATGCTCAATATCGGCGTGACGTTCTGAGCGACCATCCCGCGCCACTCATCAAAGCCCAACCATGCTGATCCAGATACCCGATGTCCTGACCCAGGATGAAGTCCGCGAGTTTCGAAAGCGCCTGGACGCGGCGCAGTGGGTGGACGGCCGCGCCACCGCCGGTGATCTGGCCGCGCAATGCAAGGCCAACATGCAGTTGCCGGTCGACACCTTCGAGGCGCTGGAGCTCGGAGATTTCGTGCTGAAGGCGCTGGGCCAGTGCCCGGCCTACCACTCGGCGGCGCTGCCGCTGCGCGTGCTGCCGCCGATGTTCAATCGTTACGAACCCGGCATGACATTTGGCACCCATGTCGACAACGCCATCCGCACGATGCCCGGCAGCGGCGGCAGACGCATGCGGGCCGACGTTTCGACCACGCTGTTTCTGTCCGACCCCGACGAGTACGATGGCGGCGATCTCGTCATCGAAGACCTGTTCGGCACGCACAGCGTGAAGCTGCCTGCCGGGCATATGGTGGTGTATCCTGCCTCGTCGCTGCATCGCGTCACCCCTGTTACGCGGGGATGCCGCTGGGCCTCGTTCTTCTGGGCCCAGTCAATGGTCAAGGACGACGGCATGCGCACCACCCTCTACGAACTCAATCGCACGATCATCGACATCCGCATGCGGCTGGGCGACAACAACGACGCCGTGCTGTCGTTGGTCAACCACTATCACAATCTGCTACGGCGCTGGGCAGAGCTATGACGATGATTCCTGCCGACACGGTTTCGCTGCTGGACTATGGGCGCCGCTTCCAGGAGCGGGTGCACCCTGCCATCGCGGCCTACATCGAAGGCTACGCAGCCGACGGCGTTACCCGGCGCGAGAACCAGGCGGCGTTCGAGCGGATCAGGCTCATGCCGCGCGCGTTGGTGGATATGTCGCAGGCATCCGCGCGTGCGACGCTGTTCGGTGAGACGCTCGACTATCCGATCCTGATCGCCCCCACGGCCTATCACAAGCTCGTGCACCCCGATGGCGAACTGGCCACGGTCCGCGCGGCATCGCTTGCACGCACATGGATGACCGTCAGCACGCAAGCGAGCGTGACGCTCGAAGATATTGCGCGCGCATCCACGACCGTGCTTTGGTTCCAGCTCTACCTGCAGCCACGCGGCGAAGATACGCTGACGCTGGTGCGCCGCGCCGAGCAGGCCGGCTACCGTGCCATCGTGCTGACGATCGATGCGGTGGTCAACGGCATGCGCAACGTGGAGCAACGTGCCGGCTTCCGGCTCCCCGATGGCGTCAGCGCCGTCAATCTGAACGGCTTTCCGCCGCCCGAAACACACAACGTCCGCCAGGGCAGCCCGGTGTTTCGCAGCATGCTGCGCCACGCGCCTGCATGGCGGGATGTGGCGTGGCTATGCCGTCAGACGGCGTTGCCAGTGGTGATCAAAGGATTGCTCAATCCTGCCGATGTACAGCCCGCCATCGATGCGGGCGCGGCGGGCATCATCGTTTCGAACCACGGCGGCCGCACGCTCGATACCGTGCCAGCCACCATCGACGCGCTGCCGGCCGTTGCGCGGGCGGTGGCCGGCAAGGTGCCGGTTCTGCTCGATGGCGGAATCCGTCGCGGCACCGATATCGCCAAGGCCATTGCGCTGGGCGCCAGTGCGGTGATGGTGGGCCGGCCTGTCCTGCATGCGCTGGCCGTTGGCGGCCTGCCCGGCGTGGCACATATGTTGACGATTCTGCAGACAGAACTGGAAGTGGCGATGGCGCTGCTGGGCTGCCCACAGCTTGCGGCGCTGGACAACGCCACGTTGCAACACACCCCGCATCGATAAGGCCCGACCCGTGTCAGAGAACCAGCCACCCGGCGCGCTGCGCCCCCGCAAAACCCCAAAACAGACGCGCGCCGAGGAAACCGTGGCGACCATCGTCGAAGCGGCCGCTCAGGTGCTGGAGTCCGCCGGCGTCGAAGGCTTCAATACCAACGCCGTGGCCGAGCGCGCGGGCGTGAGTATCGGCTCGCTTTATCAGTATTTTCCGAACAAGGATGCGCTGATCGTGGCGCTGATCCAGCGCGAGTCGCAACGCTTCCGCAGGGACCTGGCCTATGCGCTGGGCCGGCGCACCACCAAGGGGGCACTGGAAGGCATGATCATCGCGTCGGTCAGGCAACAGTTGCAGCGGCCCATGCTGGCCAGGCTGCTCGACGTGATGGAAACCCGCCCCGAGTTGCGTGGCGAGGTGAGCGATGAAGAACTGAAGGATCTGTTCGCGGAAATCGTCAGTCGGCTGGTTCTGCCCGACCATGTCCGGATCGACGTCGTGGTGGGCGACCTGTTCGCGATCATCCGCGGCATGGTCGATGCCGCAGGCGAACGCGGCGAGCGCGATATTGCGAGCCTGGAACACCGGCTGCGGGCGGCGGTCCTCGGATACATCGCCCGCATCGGCAAGCGGCGAATGTGAGCAAACCAGCGTCGGCATGACTGGCGCCACGGCTGGATGGCAAGCCTGGCGCGGGTTAGCGGTCCGTTTGCACAGTGCGTGTGATGCGAGTTGTGGCGGCGCGCCGCCACCAATAATCTGAGGTCCTCGGCGAATGCGGCAATGGTGCCCCCGCCAGCATGAGGATCGACGATGACTGACGTTACCCAAAGCATGAAGCTCAACCACTTGAGCTTTCCCTCCGCGGACACCGCGGCAACGGCCCGGTTCTTCGAGCGCTACCTGGGCTTTACGATTGCCGGGATGTGGGAGAAATCCTTCATCATCAAGCGGCCCGGATTCGATGTGGTGATCGATCACGCCTGCGACTATGTTCCCGAATGGCCCGGCAATTTTCACGTTGGCTTCGAACTGCCGACGCTGGACGCCGTGCGCTCGCTCTATGCGCGCTTTCAGGATGAGGGGGTGACGCTGGAAACCGGCATCTTCAACAATGGCCGTGGCTCGCGCTTCTTCTGCCGCGCTCCGGGTGGCGTGATGTTCGAACTCAACACCCGCTCCGACGCCGCCCCCGAGTATCAGGGAAGATTCGACGAGTGAACCGGCCGCCGGTGCCATATGCGGCACCGCTTCAGTTTCGGGCGCGTCGTGCCGTTATACCTACCGGGCATATATCACCTGCGCGCACGCCACCCCGATCCGATCGACGGGGCGGCACGACGCGCGCTGATCAAGCTGAACGGAGCTGGTAGTGACTCTTGAGAGCATCATGTCGAAACAGGTTGCCACCGTGGTCTTTGACGACACGCTGGCGACGGTGAAGGATATCTTTGACGCCGCGAACTTCCATCACCTTCTGGTGGTGGAGGATGGCAAGCTGCATGGCGTGGTGTCGGACCGCGACCTCTTGCGTGCCATGAGTCCCTTCATCGGCAGCAACGTGGAGTCCGCCAGGGACCTCAATACCTTGAACCGGCGCGTGCACCAGATCATGTCACGCAAGCCCATCACGCTGCGGCCCGAGGCCGGGATCGCCGATGCGGTCGATCTGTTTCTCGCGCACCAGGTATCGTGCATCCCCATCGTGGATGCGCAGTTCCAGCCCGTCGGCATTGTGAGCTGGCGCGACGTGCTGCGCGCGCTGCGTCCGGAAACGGCACAAGCCGAGGACAGCGAAATCGCACCCACCGACGCCGCTTAAACGCCTGCGGCCCCCTTGACCGGCAGAACCACCGTCACCGTGGTCTGCCCGTCGCCCGAAGCGGCCTGAATGGTGCCGCCATGCAGCTCGACGATGGAACGGCAGATGGCCAGCCCGATGCCCATGCCGTCGTCCTTGGTGCTGAAGAATGGCTCGAAGATGCGAGCCAGTTGCTCTGGCGCGATACCACGGCCGTTGTCGATGATATCGATGACAGCCGCCTCGCCGCTGCCGTACTGGCCTCGCCGCACGCGCAGCCGAACCCAGGCGCCGCCGTGTGGCCCCTCCCGCCTGGCCTCGACGGCATTGAGCAACAGATTGAGAACGACCTGCTGAATCTGTACCCGGTCACCATGCACGGGCGGCAATGTGGCATCGAAATCGAGCTGCAGGTCGACGCTGGCATCGTGAATCCTGCAGTCCGCCAGTGGCAGCACGTCGTGCACGGCCTGATCGAGCAGGAACGGCTCTGGCGACATCGGCTCGCGGCGCATCAGCGCGCGCAGGCTGCGGATCACCCGCTCCGCGCGCTCGGACTGTTCCTGGATACGCTGGATACCTTCGGTAACTTCTTCCGCCACGGGCGAGTCGCGGTTCATCCAGCGCTGGATGGCGCCCGCCTCGATGCGGATCGCGGTCAGCGGCTGGCGGATTTCATGCGCGATCGACGCGGCCAGCGTGCCCAGCGTGGCCACGCGCGCCAGGTGCACCATCTGCTCCTGAAGACACTGGATGATGGTTGTGTCGGTGCGGCATGGGCCCGCATCGGAGTGGGCGCCGCTGAGATTTTCCTGGATACGGCGCTCGATGGCCTGCGCAACGTCCCGCACCATCCGGATCGCTTCCTGCTCGAAGGCCGTTCCCGTGGGCGGGTGGCTTTGCGATGTCACAGCCGGCGTCTCCCGTTGGCATTCATGAAGCACCGCGAACGCGCGGTCCGCGGACGAATCCGGCAGACTGAGGCGCGGCATGCGGCAGTCAGTCGCAATCTACGCGATGCCAGCGCCCTTGCCTTGTCTGTTTGTGCCGCACATTGAACGCCTGTGCGCAAACATGCCGCGCTATGTGAGACAACGACGGCGCCAGAGGCCGGGAGACATGCCCATGTGCTTTGAGAACACGCGCGTGAAATGGCTCTGGTCCGAGAATCCGCAACCCACGGCGACTTCCGCCAGCGGCAGGCTTGCGTCGCGCAATAGCTGGCAGGCGCGCTCCAGCCGCTGGGCCATCAGCCACTGATAGGGAGTCTGCCCGGTGGTGTCGCGGAACGCTCGCGTGAAATGGCTGCGCGACAGCTGGCAGGCATCTGCAACATCGGCAATCGACAGGTCGCCATCGATCTTGGCCGCCAGCAGTTCCTTGGCGCGCGCCACGCTGTGCGGCGAGAGCAGCCGGTTGACCTTGCTCGACGCCACCGGTTCGCCGCCATACCGGCTTACCAGATGCATGCCGATGGTCAGGCTCAGTTGATCGATAAACAGCCGACAGGCGTTTTCGGGATGGCACAGCGCGGGCACCATCGCCTGCGCCAGGTGGGCCAGCACGGGGTCCGGCTGGCCGGCGGCCTCGCTCAGTCCACGCAACCGTCCCCGGCCCAGCTCGCTGCTGGTGCGTTCGATAAAGCTGCGCGGCAGCTCCATCAGGACGAAATCGAAGCGCGTCTGATAATCGGCCTTGTAGTCCTCGGCGAGGCTGCGGACATAAACGTCCCCCACCGCGAAATCGTGCGTGCAAGCCTGGCGCCCACGAATGATGCGGCGCCGGTGCCCGGCATTCAGCGAAACGCCGGCAACGAAGCCCCGCTCCGCCGCGGGCATGGCGATCTGGCCGGATTGCTGGCCCGAACTCTTGCGATAGAACTGGATGTCGCTGCCAGCCAGCGACTGGTCCGCGGCAAGCCGGTCGGCGGAACATCCGAACGTATCGACCAGACCGTGCGGTATCTTCGGGGCGGAGGTGGTTCGGATTGTCGGCATGGTGTTGTTCCGCGTAGATTCCCGATGATGCCGTCTGTTGCTTACTGGATTCTTGCAGAAGCGGGCCCGGCGCAGAATAGCACGCTCACCGTGGACCCCCTGTCGGCCCGACGCCGGTTATCGCACAATACCGAAGCAAGCCCGCCAGTCGGGCAAACAGGCGGCCACTGGTCCATGAAACCTTACGTACGTGTTGAAGACCGCCACGGCTTTGACACCCTCATCGATGCCCGTTCGCCCGCCGAGTTCGAGATCGACCACATGCCCGGCGCGATCAACTGCCCGGTGCTCGACAACGAGGAGCGGCGCATCGTCGGCACGCTGTACAAGCAGCACGGCGCCTTCGAGGCGCGCCGCGTGGGCGGCGCAATGGTGGCGGCCAACCTGGCGCGGCATCTGAGCGAACGGTTCGCCGACCGTCCACAGGGCTGGCGTCCGCTGGTCTATTGCTGGCGCGGCGGATTGCGCAGCGCGGCGATGGTGACCTGGCTGCGCATGGTGGGCTGGGATGCCCAGCAGCTGGCCGGCGGCTACAAGTCTTGGCGGCGTCATATTCTCGCCTTGCTGGAAGCGCAGGCCCCAAAGTTACCGCTGGTCGTCATCTGCGGCGCCACGGGCAGCGGCAAGACGCGCGTGCTGCAGGCGCTGGCCGACCAAGGGCACCAGGTGCTGGATATCGAAGGCCTGGCACGGCACAAGGGTTCGCTGCTCGGCGCGCTCCCCGATATCGCGCAACCATCCCAAACCGCCTTCGAAACGGCGCTGGCCGATAGGATCGAGCGCGTCGATCCTGCCCGTCCGGTCTATGTGGAAGGGGAAGGCGCCCGCATCGGACAACTGAATCTGCCGGTGCCCCTGGTCACCCGCATGCGCGAAAGCACCTGCCTGGAGATCCAGGTGCCGATGCCCGCGCGGCTCGCGTTCCTGCTGCGCGATTACGCCTACCTGGGCGACCGGCCGGACTGGCTGGCCGATCAGCTTGCAAGACTGAAGTCATTGCACGGCAGGAACACGATCGATGCCTGGCAGGCGATGGCCAGAACCGGCGACCTACCCCACCTGTTCGCCGAGCTGGCGACCCAGCACTACGACCCGTCCTATGCGCGCTCCCAGCGCAGGCACTTTTACCGCTGGGAAGACCGCATGGTGTTGAGTGCCGACAGCCTGTCCGCCGACGGTATCGATGCACTGGCGCGGTCGATTGCGGCGCGGGTGGAAGGGAAGCAGACGGCTTAGACGGGCTGTCACAGCCGTGTGAGTTCCACATGCCGACAGCGTGCTGGCGACGCGAGCCAACGCGCGCACCGTTCGACATGCCGTCGGCCGGCCGAAAAGAAAAACCCGCGTCGCTTTCGCTGGCGCGGGTTTCTCTCGATCAGGACGGCGGCACAAA
>DAIOET010000099.1:0-12120 GCA_036746135.1 Cupriavidus sp. | reverse complement strand
AGGCGACGAAGGAAGTCAATCAGAAGAGTATTGACATGAGCCGGCGCCTCCTGTTGGAGCCAATGCCCCACGTGCGGCACAACGTGCGAGCCACGATGATGTGGCGCCAACTTCGGTATGGCGTCAATGATGTCCATCATGCCCGGTATCGACAACCCCGTGTCACGCTCGCCGACCAGAAAAAGCGACGGGACTTCCAATGTCCGCCCCTCGAACGCCGCCTGCATTTCCCAGTTTCGGTCGAGATTGCGGTAGTAATTCAATCCCCCTCGAAACCCCGAGTGTAGGAATGCTCGTACGAGAGCATCCAGATCAGTGGGGGCAAGCCAGGCCGGTAGCGACGAGAAATCGTGCAGTTCATCGAGATATCCGCGTTGTCGCTTCACAAGCCCAAAAGGATTTGGACTCTTCTCATCTCTAGGGCCGACGTCACCTGATGCCGAGTAGTAGATCTTGCGCAGGGAGCTTTCAACATCTCGCTCGAGTTCGGCTTCGGCAAGTCCGAGCTGCGAAAAATAGTGTGTGTAGAACCACATCCTATCGGTTTGCGGAAAAAGCTGGCTCGGTGCCATCGGCGCCCGGTTCATCAGCGGCACCCCCAGCGCGACGACTGCACGGAAGCGATCTGGCCGCAGCGTTGCGGCTTGCCATGCGACGGTGGCTCCCCAGTCATTGCCCACAACCACTGCGTGCCGCTCTCCCACTGAGTCCAGAAGACCGACCAAGTCGCCGATGACGTCGATTGTGGTGTATTGCTCCATCTTCGCCGGGCAATCGCTGAAGCCAAAGCCGCGTAGGTCAGGCGCAATCGCGCGGAAGCCCGCATCGGAAAGTGCCGCCAGTTGATGTCTCCAGACATGCGAGGTTTCCGGAAAGCCGTGGAGAAGCAGTACAAGCGGTCCTTTGCCGCTTTCGACGGCATGAAGGCGGATTCCATTGGCGTCAATGAAGTGCTGGGCGGCGGTGATCATAGGCGTCCTGACAGATATACGAACGCCGGTATAATATCGTAACTTCAGACGTTACGGTTAAGGGAGATTTACGACGTGCAACGCGACATCAGGCTAGCCCGGCTTCTTCACGTGTTGATTCACATGCACCTTCGAGGCGGCACAACGACATCGGAGACGATTGCGTTGATGTTGCATACCAATCCGGTCCTTGTTCGACGCACGATGGCAGCGCTTCGTCAGGCTGGCTATGTCCATTCGGTACCGGGGCCTGGAGGGGGGTGGGCCCTCTCGTGTGAGCTTGATCAGCTCACAGCTCGAGACATCTACATCGCCATCGAGCACAGGGGATTGTTTGCGATCGGCCTTGCTGAAGACAACTTGTCTTGCCCTGTCGAATCGGCGGTCAATCGGGTTCTCGACAACGCGATGGCGTCCGCGGAGGCGGCGTGGCTAAATTCGCTTGAAGAGGTTCGCCTTTCAGAAATCTCCAAGAGCATCTAGGCGCGGACCACCAGTCGGGTGGTCGATGTGTGAGGCTTCAGGAGTCGGCCGATGTCTGTCCCGCTTGCCTTCGCGCAACGCTCGGCGGCCGTCGTCTCATGCCTGCGCTCTGGTAAGCATGCACTCCGGCGCGCCCGCGCGTGGCTACGGACAATGGCCGCGCCCGGCCAGCAGCGGACAGTTGCGACTCGCCCTCGAATGGCCCCTTCGGGTAGCACACCGTACACCTCTACGAGGTGTGGCAGAGACCGTCTGCATCTTGAATGCAATTCGAAAAAAACGCCACGGCCGGATGGTCGTGGTGTCAAAGCTCGGAATAACTAAGGTGCCGGTTTCCCGGCAAGAATGCATTCTCCGCATTGCCTTCGGTGAACGCCGTGCGCGCCGGAATGGCGCCCTGGGGCAGGAAGCAATGTTGTGACTGCAGGCTCTGCATGGATTCTCCTCCGATTCGTTTCGATTGCGACGGCGGCGCTTGGACTCGTCAGTTTCAAAACGGGCGCACTACGGCGTGAGAAGCACACCCACTTCAATTTGCTGGTTCTGGTCGAATGCGATGGCCGATATCTGGCCGTTGTTGTTGATGCCGGTTGCGCGCAGGATCGTGAAACCCGGCGTGCCGAGGCTCAGATCGGCATGAAAGCCACCATGCGCCGGGTCAATCAGAAAACCGCGCTCGTTCGAAGTCGAAACAATGGCAGTCGGAGAGCCAATACTCCCCACGATGGCGCCGGCGTCGTTGATCCCCAAGGCCCGGCAAATGACCGGAATCGGAACGGTGGCGGCCGGCGGCGGGATGCGGAAGAAGGTCGCGCGCGGATTCAGGGGTGGGACCACGGCGGGATGAGCGCCGTCAAACGAGGCACCCACGACGTCCTTGTTGATATTGAGGTCGGCCGTGACGGAATGGCGCAACGTTGGTCCAAGACCACTTGGCAGGGCCTGAAGCAGCGTGATGAAGGGAATTGCCGGCCCCAGAATGTTATTCAGCAGAAAGGCCTGGGCGACGATGCCCGTGGCATCGTCAATGGCCGCATCCAGGGCGATGTCGCCGTTGTCGTTGAGTGCGCTTGCACTGCCGGGTCTTGGCAAGAAAACCGGTCTGAGGTTCAAGGGCACGAACACATCCAGATCGCGCATGGCCAACGGAATGCCTACCGCCGTGCCATCGAGGAAGAACGGGTGCTCGAGCCCTGGGGCCACTTCCGAGTCGCCGACAATATGGCCCGCATTGTTGATGTCATTGGCCCTGCTGCTGCCGAAGAACGTATTGGCGGGAAATCCGAGCGGAGGCGTCGGCAACAACGTTCCCAAGTCCTTTGGCGCAGTTGCCGCATTGGCCCAGAGCACGGCGCGCGTGCCCTGCGTGGTGCTAGCGGGATTGAAGGCATTGTCGAATACGATCGCGTCGCATTGCCCCACGATAGCGCCGGCGTTGTTGACGCGGAGCGCCACGCCCTTGCCGGCGCTGGTCGGCAAGGCTTGGAGCTGCCGTCCCACGCCCCCGGGTGAAAAGACCCAGGGAAAATCGCCATCCACGTCTCCCACGACGACCCCGCCGTCGTTGAGCCCGAACGCGCGCGAGGTTCTGCCGTCCGGCGAGATCTTCGTCACCGTAAACAAAAAGTGTCCTGGCATATCAACTCCTTTGTCTTGCGTCGCGGGATCGCGACTGCAGGCCCACCGGCCGTGGCCTGGTACCCGGGCCCCCGACTCGGCTACGGGACGGGAATACTGGTCACGTCGCCGAGACGATCCAGCGGATCGACGAATGCCACCATCAGGGTCAGCTCTGCCGCGACGTCACCCGGCGCAGGAATTTGCGTGGTGAGACTTCCGCCTTCGATACTGGGCCAGGCACCCCCCAGGACGACGCCGTCGGCGTTGCGTATCGGCTCGATCGGGCCATCGGCCCGCTTCGTCCACGCCGCCAGCCTGAAGCGGCCGACGGCTAGCTTGTGCGCCCGGGGCGGGTCATCCACCTGAATCTGCAATACGAGCGTGTCGGGCGATGGGCCGGGCTGCCGCGCGACATGCATCGCCGCAACGTCCGGCGCCGCCGGCGCGGCTTGTGGCACGTGCATGACCGTGCGTGGGGCCGATGGCGAACTCTTTGGCCTGGGTTGATCCTGGCTACCGGAGGGGGCCACCGGCACGATCTCGCTCGCCACTTCATCATAGGCAGCAGGCAGCCGTCGTTCAGGCGGCATGCGCCACTCTGCCCAGTACACGTAGCGCACATAAGGCTCCAGCCCACGCCCCGCGTTGTCGTCGGAAAACGAGGCAACGTAGTGGCCCGTGGCAGCCGCGCGGACCATCGCGACGGCAACGCCCACCTGTCGCGCGTATATGGGGTCGGGCACCCCGGCAACCGCGCGCCGGATCGTCGCGGCGGGTGGTTGCGTGCCCCGCTGGCCCGGGTGGAATAGTCCTGGTTCGTCGCGCTTCAATATCACTTCGTCCACCGCGTCGGTGGAAACCGTGAGCGATACCTTGCCCGTCTGCTGGTCGATGTCAGCATCCAGCCTGGGCGCGGCCGGCCGGCGGCTTTCGGGCACTGCAACCGCGACGATGCCGCACTTGCCAAAGTCCGCTTCCTCGCCATCCGTTCCGAGCGGCACCACACGCACGAACTGCACCGTCTCAAGGCTGCGTGGCAGATGGATGGACAGCCCGGCGCCCCCGCCTTGCGCAACCACTGGCGGGTCGGTGAGTAGCCGGAAACGCTTTTTGACGCCTTCGAGGTGGGCCCCCTTCACCGCCACCAGGCCACGGGACGTGGCCCCCGGCGGATCCTCCCCCAGCTCTGCCTCGGTAATTTGCATCGCCGCCTGGTCGGCAAGATAGACCCGGTACCGCGACCCATCCGTCGCGTTCCAACGCAGTTTCAGCTCCACCTCGGGTGCCGGGCCGGGTTCGCTCGACCAGAACAGCCCCACGCCGGTTTTCAGCAACGTGGGCGACCTGAAGTTCCGGACTTCGAATGCCGCGCGTGCCACCGCTGACTTGTTGCCTTGCGTATCGGTGTACTGCCCCAGCAGGGAGAAGGTGGTGATCGCGTCGGCGATTGGCGGAATCGCGAGCGTGTGCTCGATGGTGCCGGGGATGGACACGTCGATCGGTGGATCGTCCAGGGTGCCGATGCCAAGCTGGATCGAGGCAATGTCGAAGGCGCCGGCAGGCAGGTCGTCAAGCCGTGGGACGACTGTCGCGCTCCCTGCGTGTTCCATCTGCGAAGGCGAGAAGCCATCGGGCTCGGGAAGCCGCGCGGGCACGGCAATCCTGACACTGACCACGCCGGGCGACGTGCCCGGCAGGATGTCTCCGGCGAGTCTTTCAACGTGGAAGCGCAATACGGGTTCTGGCGGCTGCACACGCGGTGGGGGCGCTGTGGAAAAGGAGGCCGCCTTTTCCGGGAAGCGGCCAAAGAAATCCGAACCCCATACCGCGAACGACGTCTGGTTGGTGCCTGCGTCGATGTCATGATCCGTTTCCAATGCCTGCGGTTCCAGGCTGGAAGAGTTCCCGCCTATCTCGTTGATGCGTGGGCTCGCGTCGCGCTCCTTGCCGAAGAGGCGCGACGCGGCGCGCATCAACCCGTCCAGCCGATCGTTGCGCGACACCCATTGCTGGTCTTCAAGCCTTGCCAGCGCACACTGGGACACCAGCGGAAGGTTCTCGAACGCAAAGCTCGCCCGGTAAAGGCGACTGGGTTGGGTATCACTCAAGCCTTGCCAGCGCACCTGGAAGACCTGCGGGGAAGGGACGACCGGAGGCAGCCAGGGCGGCACCGGATCGATCATCAGCATCAGCGGCGCGATGACCAGGCCGTCCCCCATCACCCGAGTCGCCATCTTTTCCACGGCGAGGCCGTAGTCGGTACCGGTTGCAGTACTGAGCGTCTGGGCATAGACCTTGACGAAATTGCTGGTTGGCGTGTGGCCCCTGATGGCCGACAGGTCCAGCCCGTACTGCGAGAACTCATCGACCGACACGGCGAACAGCCCGAACAATGCAAGCGTCGACCAGCGATTGCCCGGGAGCGAGTCGATACGGTCGGCAAGGCCCAGGTACCGTGCAACGCCGGGGTCGGCTGCCGCAAGCTGCAGCGTGCCGAGCCGGTCCAGCTCGACGTGCTGCGGCCGGTCCCCGGCGGGGGTGGTGCCGATGGCTAGCATGCGCTCCCGTTGTTCCCACGGTGGTGGCTTTTTGGTGCTGACCAGCCGCTCGATCAGCGCGTCGAAGCCGCCCTCCACATGCAGCGAACGTAGCGAGGCGATGACGCGCTCGATTTCATCGCCGGCCGAAACGCCTTCGAGGTTGCCAAACGGGCGGTCCATCGGATTCATGCGCAGCGGCGCACCGCGCTCCACCCTGAGCATCCCCGCCTCACGATCCTGGATGCCCAGGTACCAGGGAAAATCGCCCTTGATCGGCAATGCCAGCGTCGCCAGGATCGATTCGCGGTCGAACTGCAGTTCCTCAACGATGGCCAGCGGAATCATCCGCTGGATGATGCGCAAGGTTCCAGCCCCCCAAACCTTCAGCTTGTGGAATAGCGGTCCTGAAAATACGAACGGACCCTGATCGCGCACGCAGATGGTGCGGCCGTGCTGATCGAGCATCGCCGCCGCTTTGATGGTGCCCGCGCCCTCGTCGATCTCGATGGAGGACGTCATGAGGTTTGGCGGGTCCGACAGCAGCAATGTGACCTCGAGCACGCCATCGTCACCAAATTGCGAAGGAGTTGGCTGGCCCTTCGAGTCCTGCGTGAAAAGCCTGCAAGCGCGTCGCTCGCCCTGGAGATCCAGCCCCCTGACGATCAGCGGGCCGACCGGAAAGCTCGCGCCCAGGCCGGAAAAAACCCGCAGATGCGTGCCCGCCTGCAGGTCCTTGTCGCCGTCAGGCTGCACGGCGAAGGAGAACGCCGAAAGTATTTCGGACGGTGCTCGGATCGATGGCATCAGGGGTCCTCCGCAAAGCCGGGAGCCTCCGGCAACATCACCCTGGCCACGTGTTGCTGCCTGGACCGGAGGACGAGGAAAGCCTGCTGCGGCGGTGCCGGTACCGCAAACGGCGACGACGTCAGA
This sequence comes from Cupriavidus sp., assembly GCA_036746135.1. GTDB lineage: Bacteria > Pseudomonadota > Gammaproteobacteria > Burkholderiales > Burkholderiaceae > Cupriavidus. The sequence goes on along the minus strand of DAIOET010000099.1, from coordinate 5,576 downwards.
AACAGCAGCCGGGAACCTGAACGATCGCGCCGGCGAATGTCGAACGTCACCGGCGGTCCGCCTTCGAGCGTCAGCGCCGCACCGTCGAACTCCAGCCGTCCCGTCCGGTGGATGGGCTCGGGCGACTCCAGCATCAAGCCGGCAAAGTGCCAGGCGCCCATCTGGTGCCGTATCCAGATGCGGCTTTGCCGTGGCGCTTCCGCGACCGGCCAGCCGTCCAGACCGAGGCTGGCGAGCGCACTCTGGAAGGCCTGGTCATCGTCATCGATCACCGCGCCGCCACCAATGGCCGCGCCGACAACCGCAAGGTCACCGGCCAGTACGTCCTTGGGTGGCATGGCCACCGGTGCGATCACCTGCCAACCCAGAGATGAAAGCATGTCTTCCGGCGTGCGCCACCGAGACGTCTTGAACGTGACGCCTGGCAGGCGCCCCGTCGGGTTGCCATCCACATTGGCCGTGACATAGACCTCATACCAGGCCTCAGGATCGAGCGTGGTGGCGGCGGTTGCCGTGGCGCCCGGCAAGGGTTGCGCGCACGGCGCGGCAATAATTGCGTCGAACCTGACCTGGTCGACTGGCGACAGGAATTCCCGCAGCTTGCCGAAGCTCCAGACCGGCGCCAGCAGGATTGGCCGCGCATGCGGCTCGCCCGGTCTGTCAATGCGCCTCACCGCGGTCGACACGGCAAAACCGTAGCTATTGGCAAGGGCCGGTACGTGGCTTTGCGTGAAGTGGGCCGCGATGGGGTCGTCGCGGAATCGGCATTGTTCACTCTGGCCCGGTTCGTAGCCAGCGAGGTAGCGCTCCAGCATCTGCGGCACGAACACGTTCTGCCGCTTGAAGAGGAAGTCTGCAAAGCCCTTCTTGCCGCTGACGAGCTGCACGCTTTCCTGCTTCCTGGCCGTGCCGAAGAACAGTTGCCGCAGTGTCGGCGTGTTCGCCCCGGCCGTGCCCGGCGGCTGGTAGCTCGCCTGATCCAGGCGTGAGTCCGCGGGCGTATTCTGCCCCGCATCGTACCGTTCGCCAGACCACAGCATGTCGATGTCGAGCCGGTAGATGCGCCCGGGCTGGAGAATGGTTCGGCGGTGCAGTTCCAGCGGCAGCATCGTCAGCTTCGGGCCGTCTTGCCTGGCCCGGCTCAACTGTTCAGCAAGGTCGTCGATGGCGGCGCGCGCCTGGGCAGCGGCCTCGGCCGCGACGCTCGACATGCCGCGCAGGCCAAGCACCGCGATCGTGGCACTGATTGGCCAGTTGACGATCACTCGATTTGTCGCCGAGGCGCCGGGCTGTGCAAAGCTGAAAACGTCGCGATCATCCACCGTGCCAAGAAACTTGGGACCTTCCCAGGTGGCGCCCGTGGCGCTCTTTACCGAGACGCCTACGAACCGGTTCCCATGCTCGAATATGCGGCGGTCTCCAGACACCACAAGCAGCCCTTGCGTGATGGTTTCGGGCAGGTCCAGGTGCAGGCGCTGCTCGACGAACGCGCCGGATTCCATCAGTTCCGCGAGTTTCAGGTCGGAGGGCACCCCAAGCGTCGGCGCAACAATGGCGCCGTCGAAGCTCCGCTCGAGTCCCAGGTCTTGCGGCGCTTCGAATCTCACTAGCCGCGCGGCGCTCAATGAGAAACCGGGATGCGTGCCATAAGCGCGGTCGAGCGGTGTCTCGTTGCCGTTCTCGTTTATTCCGAAGTGATGCATCTCGGCTTCGACCCGGCTCCATAGCGGGTCGTTGCCGGACGGTGACTGCGGCAAGTGGTAGCCGGCGGTCAATCGCCGCGCCAGGTAGCCGATGGCCCATGCCGGGCGTGCCTCCGGGCGAGCCGTGCAGAAGTCGGTTGTGGTGCCGATCGGGTTGCCAATGTCCTTGCCGGCATCTGCGCGACGGTTGACCCACAGGTCGCCCACCGTGCTGAACAGCAGCAGCTCCGTGGCGTCCGTCGCGCCGCGCGGCACCTGCCAGCGCGCCGGCAACCGTGTGCCGACCCGCGTGCCGCCCACCCGGGGATCGACCTCGTCGGTGACATCGAACAACGCCACGTCCTTGAGCTGCCACCAGTAGCGCAGCAGTTCCGACCCGATGCGTTTGCCGGCATATGGCTTGCCCGGGCCATTCACGCCGAAGAACTGGTCATCCGCACCGGGTAGCACGTCTGGGGCGAATGCGAATGGGATGGAGATCAGCACATCCGGCCAGACGCGAACCTCGTCTGTGACGTTCGCCGGATCCTCGACAAGGTGGCCAATGACACGATAGCTGTCGTCGGTCAGCACCGGAGTCGACCCGACCCGCCGCCGCTCGTTCTGGAATGACTCGTACCTGTCGAGCGGGTGTTGATCCGCGGGCGGCAGGAACGGCTTTGCTTCATCGCCGCCGAAGGTGATGGTCACCGAACCCTCGATATCGAAGAAGAAGAGCTCGATACGGCCGGTGACACGTACCCATAGATAGACGTCCTGCGCCACGGCAATGAACTTCGCGTCGGCGCTCACGCCAAGCGCGAACGGTCCCAGGTGCAATGCCCCGTTGGCTTCACCCAGACCGGCAAAGGTCAGCGGGCTGGGCACGAGCAGCAGATCCAAACCCAGATAGAGTTGCGCCCAGGCGATGGGCCGCAGCCCGAAATTCTGATGAACCGAAAATCCGACGGCGATGACAAAGCCGTGGTCGTAGTCGATGAACGGCGCCTGCACGGGCCAGCGCAGGATGCCCTTGCCGCGAACCATCAGGTATGCGTCGGCGCCGAATCCGAGGATGTCCGGCAATACCTTGAGCGACACCGGGCCGATCTTGCGACCCTGCCCGTCGTAGCCGTCGGCACCCAGATAGGTGTACCAGTCGCTCGTATCGCCCGCCACGGGATAGTGGCCAACCAGCGGCAGCCGGATCTCCAGCAACGGCTTGAAATCGATCGAGCCGATCACCGCGAAATCCACGGCGCGCGCATCGACCCCGATAAAGCCCAGGCAACTCACGCCACGAACCGGCGGAAAACTTGGATCGGTGATCTTCGGCCGTGGACGCATCACACTGCCATTGAGCGCGCCACGCACCGAGACGTCGGGGACGGTGATCAGGATCTCGGCCTTCGCCCCGAAGGTGAAGCCAAGATCGGGCAACGTGCCCACGGCGGCACCGATGCCGAACAACATGTTGCCGGCGGCCACGGTGAAGTCTTCCGCACGCTCATGGCGCCACTGCAGTTGCCGCAGCACCGGATCGCCTTCGCCGCTCAGCTTGGGCTGGGCGGCCACGCCGAACATCCCGGAGACGCCAAACAGCCCGAGTCCGGAATTGGCCAGTGGCAGCGGTGCCGGCAACTCCGCCGCGAGCGCCAGGAACACCATTGGATCGCTGTAGATCACCGTTGCGTCGGCATTGAACTGGATCGGCACGATTGCCGCGGCAATGTGCGCCTCGAAACCGCCCGGAATCAGATGCAACGCTCCCCGGCCCGCGATTACGCCCGGCAGGTCGATGCCCACGGCGATACCAGTGAGGGTGACGACGGGATGCCCATCCTTGAGCGTGCCCCGTATGGTGACGCCCGAAACCTTGACCGGCCCCAGGTTGAGCCGGAAGCGCAGGTCAACCTCGATCCAGGCCGAACCACGGCCCGACCGGCTGCCGACAACGTCGAACAATTGTTCGAAGCCATCGAGCTGCCAGGCGCCGGGATTCTCGATTTCCATCTCAGCCCGGTCGTAGTCGAGATCGAACATGCCAAGCCCTGACTTGCGCATGTCGATCGTCATCGAGACGCGACGCACCCGGATGCGCATGGGCTGGTCGGGCACCATGCTGACTGACAGCCCTCCGCCTGGCACGCCGAGCGCCGTGACGCGAACGGCCACCGAGTAATCGAGGTTCAGCGAGATCCGTTCGCCGACTGGCAGACCATGCCCCGTGGACTCGATTTCGGCACCGTGCAGCACGAAGCGGCTGGCGGGCTCGAACAACGACGACAGGGCCGCGCCGGCCGCGGCGATGGCCGCCAAGTGGTACTTGCCGCCATCGTTCTGAACGTCACCATTGGCGATCAGTGAGGTCGCCATCGCCGCTGCCGTGTTGAACACCTTGGCGGGCGCCAACGCCCCGGCATTGTCGTCGGTCTGTACCATGACCAGCCCCGCCGGACCCTGCGACGAAAGCCCCAGCGTCATCCGCATATTGCCCGGGTCGTTAGCCGGATCGCGCGCGAACGTGGCTGTCACGCGAACCGGTTCGCCGGCCAGGAAGGTGAGATCCCCCAACTGTTCGAGTGGCACGGACCGGCCGTTGAGAGGCAGGTCCATGCTGGCCGAAATCAACGTTGGGACCAGGCCCGAGAATCCCCTGGCGGTGGGATCAATGCATTCGATCCGGATGCTGAAACCTGGTCGCGCCGAGGCTTGCCCGATCGCCGCCTTTGGCGGCACCTTGGTTTCCATCACAAGCTGGATGCCACCGGGGCCGGTGGGAATGGCCAGGTATCCCTTGATCGGCTGCCCGCCAAAGAAGGGCACGTCCCGAGGCAGGTAGAAGTCCAGTTGGCGCGCCAGTATCCCGCGCCAGGTCTTGTTGTCCGCGTCGATGTGATCGAGTGGAGGAGACAGTGCGGGCGCACCGCTCCCAGGGCCAGCATGTTCCTGGCTGTCGTCGATGACAAGGGCGGGACAGTGAAAGCCGATGCTGGAGTTGCCAAACACCACCGCCGGCGTGTCGAAGCCGACGGTCACGATCCCTTCGGTGGAGTCGGTGTCCGGCGTAAAGCGGAGGCTGGCTGGCTTCTCGGGGGTGCCCTGGATCAGCAGTGAAGGTGCCAACTGCGAGCCTGCTTCTTCCGCCCGGCTGACCAGTACGGCCGGTTGCCCCGTGGAGGCGAGGCTCGCTTCGCCGGTGGCGGCGTCGGTCACGATGTTGGCGCCCGTGAAGGCAAATCCGGGGAGCCGCTCGACGAACTTGAAGACGGCGTGCACGCGATCTTCTTCGGAGAGGATCAGCCAGAACCAGAACGATGTTGGATTCTGCTCGGGCTCAAGCTTCAGCTTGAACGGTATCTTGCCCAACTGCTCAGTCGGCAGCGCCAGATGAAAATCGAATCCGGGGATCGGGCTCTTGTTCTGGTCGAGGTCGATTTCGACTTCGCCCTTGAAAATGCCGCCGCCCAGTGGGGCTGGCGCGGGGTTGGGATTGAGGATCGACAGGAGCAGGTCGATTTCGCTGGGCAACACGACGTGATCCAGCACGCGCGCTTGCTGCAGGAACGCCCTTACCGACATGGCTGGCTCCGGGATACGCGGTTACTGACACGGGCGCCACCGGTCGACGGATGCCGGCGGCCAACGGCCGGGCGTCCGGCACTGCGGAACGGGAAGGCATGGATCGCGCGGACGGCAGGACACCGCGTCCCACGTGCGCCAGAGATGATGTCGCCTGATGTCGTGCCCTGTTTCATCGCAGGCGCCCCTCGGCAGCTTTGTTTTTTTCATCTTGCACGAGGCGCACGCGCGGGCGGGCCACAGGCAATGAGTGGAGCGTAGAGGAGCGCAACAAAAACGCAAATGCATGCCGCTTTCGACAGATCTGCACAA
>DAIOET010000098.1:0-12146 GCA_036746135.1 Cupriavidus sp. | reverse complement strand
ATGGCCTGGAATGGTCGTACGGCTGGGAAGCTCCGGCGGCGCAGCGGCTGCGCTTTATCCTCGACTTCACCTACGCCACAGGGCTGCGCGCCAGCGAACTGGTGGGCGCGACGTTGCGCAATATCGAAACCGACGTGCATGGTGACCACTGGTTGCACCTGGTGGGTAAGGGTGCCAAGGCGGGCAGGGTGGCGCTGCCCCCGCTGGCGCGCAACGCGCTGGATCGATATCTGGTGGAACGCGGGCTGCCGGTGACGCGCGCGCAATGGGAGCCGTCCACGCTGATCGTCGGCAATCTGGGCGCCGACGAAGGCGGCGGTATCACCGGGGCACGCCTGTGGATGATCATCAAGCGGTTCTTTGCCACGGCGGCGGACCAGCTTGAATCCGAACGTCCCGCTACCGCCGAAAAGCTGCGCCGCGCCAGCCCGCACTGGTTGCGCCACACCCATGCCACGCACGCGCTGGCGCGTGGAGCGGAACTGACCACGGTGCGCGACAACCTGCGCCATGCCTCTGTATCCACGACCTCGCTCTATCTGCATGGCGACAGCGTCAAGCGCGCGCGGCAGATGGAAGACGCGTTCGGCGGTTAGTCCGGTCCGGGCGAATTGGCCCGATCACGGGCGATGCGGGCGATGCGGGCGGTCAAGGCGTCTGGCCGATATCGCCGGTGGCCAGCGCCAGCGTGGCTGCGGCGGCCAGGGCCGTACTGTAGGCATCGGCCGATGCATTCCGCGCCAACAGTAGCTGGTTCTGCGCCAGATTGGCCTCGGTCACGGACCCCACACCCTTGCGATAGGCGTTGAACGCCGCGTCGTAAGTGATCTGGGCGGCTTCGGCCAACGCCTTGGCGGCATCGTATGCGGCCAGGCTGGTTTCCAGCGCGCTCTGGCTGACCACCACCTGACGCACCGATTCCTCCTTGGCGCGCGTCAGTTTGGCCGCCGCACTGTCCACGTCATTCCGGGCCTGTGACAGCACGGCCGACCGCAGACCGCCGTCGTAGATCGGCAAGGTCACGCCCAGGAACACGCTGTTGCCGTAGCGATAGCCATTGAGGTTGACCGTGGGCGGCTGCTGGCCCACGGGTGGAATCGCGGTGATCGCCGAACCACCGGACGCATACGACGCAAACGCCGACATAAATACCTTGGGCATGAACGCCGCTTCGGCGGCCTTCACACGTGCCTGGTTGGCGCGTTGCAATGCATAGGCGCCCAGCACATCGGGCCGCTGGGATATTGCGCGATCGACGATCTGCTCGATCGAACTGCGTAAGGCGGGCGATAGCGGCCGCTGCGGCATTTCGGCGATACGTGGTTTGGACAGCGGCGAGATGCCGATAGCCGAGACCAGGCTCAGATACGCATCGGTCTCCGCGCCCTCTGCCTGCACCCTGACGAGATTGGTTTGTGCAAGCGCCTGATTGGCCTGTGCCACCTCGACAACCGTACCGATGCCACGCGCGTAGCGCGCCTTGGCCGCGGCCAGCACTGCTTCGGAATTCGACATGCCTTGCGCCACGGTACCCAGGCGAGCGCGTGCCGCCTGGTACCGGTAGTAGGCCACGCTCACGTCGTGGATGATGCGCTGATGCAAGGCCGTGAAGGCGATGTTCGCGGCCACCGTGGCCTGCTCCGCCGCTTCGGTCACGCCGGCCCGCTCCCCGAAATCGAATAGCAGCCACTGCAGCGACAACACCGACACCGCGCCGTGATTCGACGTATCCAGACCGGCCTGGCCCAGCGCCGTGCTATTGGACAGACGGCCGTGCTGGTAACCGCCCATCGCCGCCACCGAGATCTGCGGCAGATAGCTGCTGCGCGCGATGCCTGCGGCCAGTGCGGCATTGCGCGCGTCGTTCCAGGCCACACGTGTGAGCGGGTTCGACGATTCGGCGAGATCGATCAGTTCGGGCAGCGTGTACGCATGCGCGGCGTCGAGCTGCGCGGGCGGCGCGATCGTCGCCAGCGCGGAATTCGCCGGCAATGTGTAGCTGGATGGCCGGTCCCGCGGCGCAGGCTTGCTGGCCGCGCCCGCAATGATCTCGCCGGAAGTCGTGGTCGGCGGTTGCCAGGGCCGGTCTGGCTCGGGCGGGGCCAGATCGAGTGCCGACGTGGCGCAGCCCGCCAGCGCCAGAATGGCCAACGCGGCCAACGCGGTCAGGGCCGGCGCAGTCGAGATCGGCAAGCCTGCCAGCGAATCAGTTTTGCGCATGCGGAGACAAAGGTTGAGCGGGGCCGGTTTGAATTTCGGAAAGCTGCCGATCGACAAGTGCCAGCAGGGCATCGCGGGCCTGCGCGTCAGGGCGGGTATCCGGCGACGCAGGGCCGGTTGGCGGTGGTGCTTCGGCCGTCTTGACGGCGTGCAGCCGCGCGGCGACTTCAGGATCGCCCGGAAAATGCTCCGCGAGCAGGAAGAGCGGACCCGCCACCGCGTCAAGCAGCCCAAGACGCTGCCGGTGATAGTCCAGCCACGCAGGCGCGGGCCCGACGGACGCCGGCTCGTAGCGCGCCAGCGCCAGGTCTTGCGAGATATTGCCCTGCAAGGCCAGCGCCGCGGAGGCATGCTCACGCCGGGACGCGGGCTGGCGCGCGGCAATGAGGTCTTGCCACTGGCCGACCAGTGCCGCCAGCGCGGATTCAATGCGTCCGGCAATGCTGACCGGCCAGATCCGCGTGAACACCACGTACACGACGAGATTGCCAACCAGAATACCGATCACGCGGTCGCGCGCGACGGTCAGGTCGAACCCCGGTCCCGCACCCTGGATCACGCAGAGGTAGAACGCAAAGGCGATCTGGAATCCGGCATAGGCGATGCGCGGAGATCCCATCGCCACCCAGGCGGACGGCCACGTGCCCATGAAAACCAGCGTCAGCAGGCCGCCAACCGAGTCGAGACCCGGCACGATATAGACGATGGCGGCAATGCCGGCTGCGGCACCGATCAGGCAGCCAACCAGCCGCAGCGTCAGTTTTTCCAGCGATTCGGCCGCCGTGCCGAGCGACACCAGGTAGACGGTGATAAAGCAGGTATGGATGCCCGGCCAGTTCAGTTGCTGATACAGCAGATAGCAGAACATCGCCGCGCCCGTGGTCTTCAGCGCGTAATGGATATGGGTGGGATTGCTGAATGCGTCGGCGACGAGGAATCCACCCGCTTTCTTGGCCGGCGGCGTGGCGGGTTCTTGCGGCACCCCGGCGTCCGGCTCCGCATAGTGTTCGATGGCGTTACGCAGGGTCGCCACGACCGATTGCTGCACGGATGACAATGCGGCGGCATCGGGCAGCGACAGGGCAATCTCCACGGGGTAGCCGCCCTGGTCGAGCATGCGCGCCATGTCGTCGAGCGTCTGGGCGATCGGGGCGGCAAATGCCTCGGGCAATCGGGCATCGGCCTGCTGGCGGGCCACATCCGCCGCCATCAGGATTGCCATGCCCGAGGTCGCGGCCTGGCGCAAGGCCGCTGCATCGGTCGCGGATACGCTGCCTTCGAAGCGCGCCAGCTTGAGCCAACCCGGCACGGGCTGCACGCCTTCGCGCAATACGTTGGCAAGCTCCGTGCCGTCTGCCGCGGGATTGCGCAGGCTCCGTGCCGCCACGCGCAGGCAATGGGCCAGTCGCGCACCCGCCAGGCGCCGTGGCGAAGGTCCGATCAGCAGATTCACCACCACATTGGCACCGATGGGAATCGCCACCATCAGCCAGGCATAGAGCAGCGCGCGCGTGGCGATCTCGCCTGCGGGCACCAGTCCCAGCTCATCGAGCCCAAAACCGATGATCATTGCCACGATCGCACCAACCGGGCGCAACTTGCTGGCGGAGGTAAGGAACAGCAGCGCGGCCGACACGATGGTCATGCATGCCACCCGCAGCATCGGGCTATCGAGCGTGACATTGGCCATCCCGATGACCAGCCCGATGATGAGGCTGATCAGCACCAGCATGCCCACGCTCATCACAATGCTCGTGGTGCGGTCCGCCCGGTTGATAAAGAAGATCACGTACGCCGAGATGGCGGCTTCGGGCGTGCCATATATGGCGGTGATCAGGACAGTCAGCGTACTGGCCGCCGCAATGCGCGTGGCAGCGGCAGTGCGCCCCGGGAACGGGGCTAGCCGGGCGCCGATGTCGGCCAGGCGCAGCCGGGGCACTTCAGCGGCAGGCCGCGCCATGCCGCACCTCGACGCTTGCGCTGGCGCCCACGCGGGCCAGCGTCTCCGGTGGGTCATCGAGCTTGATGCGTACCGGGAACCGGTGCGCCACATGCACCCAGTTCACCGAAGGCGACACATAGGGCAGCGCGCGCGGCAGGTTGATCCGGTCCGTATCCGTAATTCCGACGCCGATGCCCTGCACGGTGCCGCGCAGTGCCTGGCCCCGATCGATCATCGAGTAGACGGTGGCGCAGTCACCCACCTTGATATGGGCCAGCTCGGTCTCGCGGAAGTTGGCTACCGCGAACCATTCGCCGGTATACACCAGCAAAAACAGCGACTGATTGGGCAGCACGACTTCGCCCGGCAGAACCCGCAGGCTGCTGATGCGGCCATCGTGTGGGGCACGGACGACGGTGTCGTCGAGCGCGCGCTGAACGATGGCCAGCGCAGCCTCCCGCGCCTTTATGGTGGCGATGGCGCCATCGTCGTCGCCTACGGCCTGTGCGGTGGTATCGCGCTGAAGCCGCGCCTGCTTCAGCGTCACCGCCGCGTCGCGCGACAGGACTTCGGCCTGGTCGAGCTGTTGCTTCGGGACATAGCCTTCTGCCGCCAGCGGCCGCAAACGCTCCACGGTGCGGGCACTCAGCGCATAGTTCTGCTCGGCCCGCGCGATCTGTTCGGCCGCCGTGGCTGCCGTGCCACGTTCCGTGCCGATGGCCCGCTTGCGCGTGCCCAGCAACGCCCTGGCCAGTTCGAGGTCGGCCTGTGCCTGAGCTACCGCCAGCCGATAAGGCACCGGATCGATTTCAAACAGGACGTCGCCCTTGGCAACCTGCTGATTTTCCGTCACGAGGATGCGCGCGATGCGCCCGCCGACCGGCGACGCCACATGCACCAGATCGGCGTCCAGCCCGGCATCGTCCGTGGAGGGGTAGCGAACCGTGCGCTGCCAGGCGTAGACCGACAGCAGGACGGCAAGCAGGACGATGATCAGGGCGATCAGTTTCCCACGCAGGGGGCCGCGGCTGACACCTGCCATTTTCATAAAATGTGCCCCGTGCCAATCAGCCAGACGATTTCGGCAATCATCAGACCAATCGCCAGATTGACGAGTAGCTGGAAGCGGACCGTTTCCGCCCAGCCCGTTGCGATAAACACACGCCAGGAAACGACGGCGCCCATAATGCCAATCAGCGCGCTTAACAACCAGAGCGGAAAATACGCCCCGAACAGGGGCAGGGAAGGCGCACCGGCGCAGGCTTGAAGCGGAACGGCCAAAGCCGCGAGCAGTAGCGAGCGTGCCATAAGACAGGATGGCCCGGATGGGAGCGGAAGTGATTCGGCAATATAACAGTGGCCAATCAGGATTGTCCAAGGGGCCAGGAAAATTTAAAGTGGCGGCTTAATTCCACAAAAGGAAGGGCAATTAATGCGCAGGGACGTGCAGGCTGACGATATCGAGCTGGGCCAGCCACTCAAAGCGGCGCTGGTCGATGAACTGGGCTTCCCCGTCGCCGACGAGGGAACGGTCTTCAACACCGCCCAGGAGCGGACGCTCGCCCTGCAGGGAGGCCGGTGTTTCTGGGCGGACGACCTGGCGCCGCTGCGCGCCGACGCGCCCAACGCCGCATGGCATGACCGATATGGTCTGCTGGTCGGCACGCTGCTGCATGTCAAACGGCCCGCCGATAGCGCGCGCGCCGCGGTCAGCCGCCTGATCGGATTCAACGACGGCGCGGCCTTTATCGGCTGGCCTAGCCTCGCAGGCATCCCGGCGGAGATCGATGACGGCGAGACCGTGCTGTTTCGGGGCTTCTCCGGCACCAATATCCACAGCTTCTCCGCGCGAGTCCACGCCACGTCGCGCAACCCGTTTCCCTACTGGATGCTCGACGACATTCGCCACATCGAGGCCCGCGAGCTGCGTGGCAGCATCCGCGTGCCGGTGCGGCTGGTCGGTTCATTGTCGATGGCGGATGGACAGGGATCGCCACAGACGGTGTTGATTACCGACTTGAGCACGGGTGGTGCATCGATTTCCACGGCATCGAGCGAGTTCGGCACCCCGGGGCTGGAGGTTCGGCTCGACTTCACGCTGCGCGCAGCGGGCCTGAAGCAAAAGCTCTCCATTGCAGGATGGACCCGGCAAGACCCGGACGCCGACGCCGCCGAACCGTTTCATAACGTCGGCGTGGCGTTCGACGCCTATGGCGAGCGCGAATCGCTGGTCCTGTGCGCGTTCATCCACGAGCAGTTGCTGGAAAGCGCGACCATGCGTCCCGGCGGGAAGGGCGGCGAAGACTGATTCTTCGCCGGATCGCCCAAACCGCCAGGCCCCTTGCGCGCGGCGTCAGCGCGACGCCACGCTGGCACAGACAAAGTTGCGGGCATCGTCAATGCTGCCGCTGCCTTTGTACTTCGCCTGCTTCGGCCACGCGCACAGGGGGCGCGTGCGGCCCGCACCCTCGGTAACCTGGGCGGCCGTGGCCAGCCCGCCTGTCTTGCTTTCCAGTCCCTTGGCGGCGGCGAGTATGTGGTCCGGGGCTTGCCCCTTTTCCACCCAGTTTTCCAGCGCGCCAATTGCATCGAACGTGTTCGGCCCGACACCGCCGCGGCAATGGCCCATGCCCGGAGACAGGAACAGCCGGGCGAAGTCTGGCGTATTGGCGACCTTGCGCGTCACTGCCTGGTAGTACTGGATCGTGTCATAGGCATTGCCGATCGGATCGGCCAGCCCGTGATAGACGATCAGCTTGCCACCGCGCTGCTTGAACGCGCTCAGGTTCGGATCGACGGAATCGACGAGCGGCCCGACCCGTTGCTGCAAGGTTGCCATGTCGTGGTCCCAGTCAAAGCTGCGCCAATCCCAGTTGGCATCCTGGAAGGCCCAGTCCCGGAAAAATTCCGTACGGAAGGCCTGCGGCCCCTTGATCGCATAACCCCAGCCACCGAGGTAACCCGATTCGCTGCCGACCGGCCAGCCCGGATAGATCTGCGCCTTCGTGCGTGGGTTGCGGGCACCTGCGTAGAGGCGCTTGAGCGTATCCACCTGGGCCGAGGTCAGGCACTCGTCGCTATTGGCATTCGCCTTGGCCTTGCACTGGAGCACCTTGGGGTCGAACCGGCATTGGGCGGGATCGCCAATCAGTCCATCGACAAGGCCGTCCTTGCCGTCACAGGCAGCCACCGCCGCGCGATTGATGGCGGGCAGTTTTGAGGGCGGGATATAGCCGGCTTCGGTCTTCATGTTCTGCGTGGCCATCCACAGAAAGCCAGCATTGAGCGCGGTTCGATTGTTGCCGGGAGCGCCGGCGATGATGCCGTCGAAGTCATCGGGATAGCGCTGTGCAGCCGCCAGCCCCTGACCGCCGCCGGTTGAGCAGCCGAAGTAGTAGGCGTGAGACGCCTCGCGCTGCTGGTACGCCTTGATCAGCGCACGCGACGCCACGGCCGCCGCATGCACCGACCGATACGCCCAGTCGGCAATCTTCTCGGGGTGGCCGACACCCCAGTTCAGGTTCTCGTTGCGGTACCCGGCCTTGTCTTCGTGGCCGCTGTCGCTCGATATCACCGCGTAGCCGCGCCGTACGGCCGGTTCCAGTTCGTCGTAGCGAATCGCGCCAACGTAGCCGCCATTGCCGACCACCATCATCTTGCCGTTCCAGGCGCCGGCCGGTGGCATCCACAGCTCGAAGCCGATATCGGAATCGTCCGTCGGCGCCAGCCGCCCCGAAACGCGGCAGAACGCGGGCAGGTTGTCGATCTTGTGGCCGTTCGCCAATGCCATCGAACCGGCTGGCTGGTCGACGGCTGCCGTCAGTTTCACGCCCGGCAGGCTCGCTTCCTGGAGTGACTCGCAGGCGGAAGCCGCGTGCGCGGTGGAGGACAGCGACAACAGGCACGCGACCAGGGCGGTCGCAGGTTGCCAGGGCTTGATGAGGCGGGAATTCGGCAGCATCGGAATGTCTCGGTAGTTGTCTTTTGTCGTGGGAGGCACCGGCTCCATGCGGAGCGCAGCGCACAGGCATTCTTGATGAAGCCTGACTAAAAAACAAACGGATGCTTTTTTAGTCCAGATAAAGAAAAGTTTTATGATGGACGGTCTCCATTTGCCAGATATGCCCCGATGAGCACCATCCGCACGCTCAAAACTTTTATAGCAGTTGCCGATCTGGGGTCGTTTGCTGCCGCGGCTGAGCGGGTGGCGTTGACGCCCGCCGCGGTCGGCGCGCAAATGAAAGCGCTGGAGGACCTGTTCAAGCGCCCGTTGTTCGACCGTGCCGGGCGCACCGTCACGTTCACGCCGTCTGGCCAGGCGTTGGTGGCACGGGCGCGGCGGCTTGTGGAGGACTATGAAGACATGCTGGCCGGCTCACCGGGCGACGACGAGGTGGCCGGCACGGTGACGATCGGCGCAATTGTGTCCGCGATGGGCGCATTGGCGACCAGCGTGATCGATCTGAAGGCGCCGTATCCTTCCCTCGATATCCGCATTGAAAATCGGCGGCAATCGGACCTCTACGACCGGGTGCTGGATGGCGACTTTGATGGCGCTGTCGTGGTGGAAGCTGCCAAGCCTGACAGCCGCGTCGCCATCTGGACCCACCTGTACGACGAGCCGTTCATGCTGATTGCGAGTGCTTCCGTGGCCGCGCCAGGCGCGGATGTGCTCGAAGTACTGCGCAGCCAGCCATTTATCCGGCTGGATCGCGGCATGACCTCGGGCGCGCGTATCGATCAGTTCCTGCGCCGGAGTGGCGTCCGGCCGACCGAACTCGTCGAGATGAACTCCTTGCCCGCCATTGTCGAATTGGTCCGACAGCATGCCGGCGTGGCGATTGTCCCCGTGTTGCGTCACTTCGGATGGCGTCGGGACCCAGGGCTTTGCCTGCTGCCGCTGCCGGGCAAGCCAATGGTCCGCCGCGTTGGCATGCTGGAAAGCACCCGGCGCCTGGCTGTCACAGGCATCATCCGCGAGCACTTCGTACGCAAGCATTGCAGCTAGCGCGCGATGGGGCAGGTCAGTGGTGGACTATTCGTCGAACGGTCGGCTGCCAAGCGCGCTGACCACGTGATCGACGAAGCAGGTGATGCGGGCGGCGAGGGCGGTGTTGCGGTAGTAGACCGCGTTGATCGACTGGCGTACGTCGAGCGTCTGTTTGGTGAACAGCGGCACCAGACGTCCGGACTGACGATCCGCCCGCGTCATGAAATCGGACAGGCAGACAATGCCCTGGCCCGCCAACGCCAGGCTCCTGAGCGTTTCGCCGCTTGAGGATGCAATCGTCGGCTTGATGTGCACCACGCTGCCGTCACCGTTGCGCAACGGCCAGTCGTTCAGTGAATCGGGCTGGGTAAAGCCGAGCAGCGCATGTCCGGCCAGTTGCTCCACTTTGGTCGGCGTGCCACGGCGCTTCAGGTATTCGGGGCTGGCCATGACCCGGATGCGGCTGGTGCCGATCGGGCGTGCATGAAGCGTGGAATCCTTCAGCGTTCCAATCCTGAAGGCGACATCCGTACGCTTTTCGATCAGGTCGATGATGCCCTCGTTCGAATTCAGCTCCAGTTCCACCTCGGGGTAGCGCTCGCCAAAGCCTTCCACGAGCGGGACGAGCACATGGAGCATGAACGGGGTGGCGGCATCGACGCGCAGCCGTCCCACCGGCCGCATGCGCCGTGCGGCCATCTGCTCCTCGGCTGCGTCGACCATCGCCAGGATGGCCCGTGCCTGCTCCAGAAATGCGGCGCCTTCTTCGGTCAGCTCCAACCGGCGCGTCGTTCTGCGCAGCAACGTGGTCTGGAGCTTTTCTTCGAGCCGGCTCAGGGTGCGGCTGGTGGCCGATACGGTCAGTTCCAGCTGCTCGGCGGCGGCCGTGATTGAGCCGGTATCCACCACAGCCGCAAAGGCCAGCAGTTCGTCGATCGTCGTTTTCATTGTTGATCTGAAATCAAGCGAAGCCCACTTATACACGGCTCTCGGCGCAAGCGTAAGCGGTTCCTGCCAGACCGGCATCAACAAATTCCTTGACTTGCCTTGATCCATCTATCAATATGCATCGCATACGAATGCATCGTATGCGATTTAATAAATCACACCATCCAAACACGGAGTACACATGATGGCCAAGATCGACAAAGTTCTGTTCACCGGCAAGACCCACACGACCGCCAGCGCCCCCGCGACGCGCAGCCACGGCAACCTCGACCTGCGGTTGACCACGCCTGGCAACACCAAGGCACCCGAATACACATTTGAATCGGTGCAATCGCACCCGACGGCAGAGCAACTTTTTGCCGGCGCATGGTCCGCCTGTTATATCGCCGCACTGGGCCTGGCCGCCAAGCAGCTAAAAGTGGAAGTGCCGGCGGATCTGTCGGTGGAAATTGAAGTGGACCTGGGTATGACAGGAGATGCCTATTTCCTGCAGGGACGCATCACTGTCAACCTGCTTGGCGTTGAGCACGAGGCTGCGCAAGCGGTTGCGCATCTTGCCGATGAAATCTGCCCGTATTCGAAGGCAACGCGCGGCAATATCGACGTTGCTCTGAACGTCGTCACCGCATAAGCGTATGCATGGCGTGCCGTGGGAATCGATCCCGCGACACGCCAGCAAAAAGGGAAGGGGAGTGATTATTGAACCGGCACTCCTACGCGCGCCTGCAACCGGCGCGCACAGATTGCGGCAAGAATCACGATCGGCAGCACTATCGCCGGGTATCCCACGCGGCTGTAAAGCAGCGCGCCCAGAATCGCGCCAACAGAAAACGAAAGAACACTTGGCACCATTTTGCCGAGGCGGGCGCGAATCGCCGCCCGGGCTTCGGTACTGGCCGACGGCAGATCCACCAGATCGATAATGACCTGCGTGCTGTTGCCCGTCATGATGGTGGTCGGCCCAAGGTCCGCCAGCGAGGTACGCGACAGGGCGTTCTGCACCGCCATTGCGGCAACGGCCAACAAGCCTGCAAACATCGCCAGTTGGGACGACGCATCGGCATTTACCGCATGGATCCGCATCCCGACGGCCGCGAACCCGGCCAGCAGCACGGTCTCGATGCCGATCAGCGGCACGACGGGATCTCGGCCACGCCGAATCAGGCGTTTTTCGGTCATCCTGATCATGGCAACCGCGCCCACGAATACCGGAAGCGCCAGCACTTTAAGAAACAGTCCTTCGCTGCTGCCAGCGGACTCGACGCCAATCATGATCAGGTTGCCAGTCACGTGAGCGGTGAATAGCCCGGCCAAGGCGATAAAACCGACCACGTCCGTATATCCCGCCACAAAGGCGAATGCCGCAATCTCTGCCTTGCCTGCCACGGCGGTGCCGGTCGTTGCCATGAATGCTCCAGGTTCAGTAATTCAAATCAGGTAACGCCAGCCAGGCGCGACCCATGTGACGAACTATAGTGATGGCTTGGGCAGAACAAACAGACCAAGGCTGTCAAAGTTATTCAAATTCACTGACGCTGAGCACGACCGCCGGCCGCGGCGCGCGCAATCCGACGGGAGCAGATGATGAAAAAGGGATATTGGGTGGCAGCCGTGGACGTCGCGGATGCGACCGGCTATCAAGGCTACATCACGGCAAACAAGGCGGTATTCGACAAATACGGAGCACGATTCCTGGTCAGAAACGGCGAGAAAACAGTCGTGGAAGGCGCACCACGCTCACGCATCGTCGTAATTGAGTTTGAGAGCTATGCCAAAGCGCTCGAATGCTATCGGTCAGCCGAGTATCAGGCCCTGATCGCGCTACGGGCGCCGCATTCACAGGCGGACATCGTGGTGATCGAGGGATATGAGGATTGGGGCGGGTAAAGGGCTGCGGGTTGGGTTCTGGGAGAGATCTGGGGTGAGGATTGGTGGTGGTTGGGCTAGCGCATATCTTATTTAACATAATAATCATTATTGCGTTAGGTTCATGTGTAGAGGCCAAACCAGAATGTCCGCTTCCAGCCAGATCAGAATGTCCTCTGC
>DAIOET010000097.1:0-12184 GCA_036746135.1 Cupriavidus sp. | reverse complement strand
TGATCGCGCTCGTGATCATGCTGGCCGGCGTGCTGTCGATACGCTCGCTGCCGGTGACGCAATATCCCGCGATCGCGCCGCCCACCATCGCCATTTCGGTGACCTATCCGGGTGCATCGGCACAGACCGTGCAGGACACGGTGGTGCAGGTTATCGAGCAGCAGCTGAACGGTCTCGACCGGTTGCGCTACATCTCGTCGGAATCGAACTCCGACGGCAGCATGACCATCACGGCCACGTTCGAACAGGGCACCAACCCCGATATCGCGCAGGTTCAGGTCCAGAACAAGCTGGCCCTGGCCCAGCCACTACTGCCGCAGGAAGTGCAGCAGCAGGGCATCCGCGTGACCAAGTCGGTGCGTAACTTCCTGATCATCGTGGGCCTGATCTCGACCGATCCGGCCACCACGCGGGAAGATCTGTCGAACTACATCGTGTCGAACCTGCAGGATCCCATCTCGCGCACGTCGGGTGTCGGTGACTTCCAGGTCTTCGGCTCGCAGTACGCCATGCGTATCTGGCTGGACCCGGCCAAGCTCAACAGCTTCCAGTTGGCGCCGCTCGATGTCAGCAATGCCATCAAGGCGCAGAACGTGCAGGTGGCCTCGGGCCAGCTGGGCGGCCTGCCCGCGGTGCGCGGCCAGCAGCTCAACGCGACGGTGATCGGCAAGACCCGTCTGCAGACGGCCGAGCAGTTCGGCAGCATCCTGCTGAAGGTGAATGCCGATGGCTCGCAGGTGCGGCTGCGCGACGTGGCGGAGGTGGGCCTGGGTGGCCAGGATTATTCGATCAACGCCCAGTACAACGGGCGGCCGGCATCGGGTATCGCCATCCGCCTGGCCTCGGGCGCGAACGCGCTGGAAACGGTCAAGAACATCCACAACACACTGAAGCAACTGGAGCCGTCGTTCCCGCCGGGCATCAAGGCGGTATTCCCGTATGACACCACGCCGGTGATTGCCGACTCCATTCAAGAGGTGGTCAAGACACTGCTCGAGGCAATCGTGCTGGTGTTCCTGGTGATGTACCTGTTCCTGCAGAACTTCCGCGCCACGCTGATCCCGACGATCGCGGTGCCGGTGGTTCTGCTGGGCACCTTCGGCGTGCTGGCCGCGTTTGGCTACTCGATCAACACGCTGACGATGTTCGGGATGGTGCTCGCAATCGGCCTGCTGGTGGACGATGCCATCGTGGTGGTGGAAAACGTCGAGCGGGTGATGTCCGAGGAGGGGCTGGGGCCGAAGGAGGCCGCCCGGAGATCGATGGGCCAGATTCAGGGCGCATTGGTCGGCATCGCACTGGTGCTGTCCGCGGTGTTCCTGCCGATGGCATTCTTCGGTGGCTCCACGGGCGTGATCTACCGCCAGTTCTCGATCACGATTGTCTCCGCGATGGTGCTCTCCGTGCTGGTGGCGCTGATCCTGACCCCGGCACTGTGCGCGACGATGCTCAAGCCGATCGAAAAGGGCGACCACGGCGAACACAAGGCCGGCTTCTTCGGCTGGTTCAACCGGAGCTTCATCAGGTCCACGCAGAAGTATGAAAGCGGCGTGGTCGGCATCCTCAAGCGGCGTGCCCCGTTCCTGATCATCTACGTGGTGATCGTGCTGGCGATGGGCTTCCTGTTCACGCGGATCCCGACGTCGTTCCTGCCGGAAGAAGACCAGGGCGTGCTGTATGCCCAGGTGCAGACGCCGCCGGGTTCGTCGGCCGAGCGTACGCAGACCGTGCTGGACCAGATGCGCAACTACCTGCTCAACGATGAAGGCAAGATCGTGGAATCGCTGTTCACGGTCAACGGCTTCAACTTTGCCGGCCGCGGCCAGAGCTCGGGTCTTGCGTTCATCCTGCTCAAGCCGTTCAAGGAGCGCGAGGGCGATGCCACCAGCGTGTTCGACCTGACCAAGCGCGCGCAGGCCAAGTTCAGCACGTTCCGTGATTCGCTGGCATTTGCCTTCGCGCCGCCCGCGGTGCAGGAACTCGGCAACGCCACCGGCTTCGACTTCTATATGCAGGATCAGGCCGGCCTGGGTCACGACGCGCTGATGGAAGCACGCAACAAGTTCCTGTCGCTTGCCGCCAAGAACCCCGCGCTTCAGCGTGTGCGCCCGAACGGCCTGAACGACGAGCCGCAGTACGTGCTTGAGATCGATGACGAACGCGCACGCGCGCTGGGTATCTCGCTGAGCGACATCAATAGCACGGTGTCGATCGCGTGGGGTTCCAGCTACGTGAACGACTTTATCGATCGCGGCCGCGTGAAGCGCGTCTACCTGCAGGGTCGACCCAACGCGCGGATGAACCCGGATGACCTGAACAAGTGGTTCGTGCGAAACGACAAGGGCGACATGGTGCCGTTCTCGGCGTTCGCCACCGGCAAGTGGGGCTACGGTTCACCCAAGCTCCAGCGCTACAACGGCGTGCCGGCGGTGGAAATCCTCGGCGAACCGGCCGCGGGCAAGAGTTCGGGCGAGGCGATGGCGGCCGTCGAGGAAATCATGAAGCAGATGCCTACTGGTATCGCTTACTCCTGGACCGGCCTGTCGTACGAAGAACGACTCTCGGGTGCCCAGGCTCCGGCGCTGTACGCGCTGTCGCTGCTGGTTGTGTTCCTGTGTCTGGCAGCGCTGTATGAAAGCTGGGCGATTCCGTTCTCGGTGATGCTGGTGGTGCCGCTTGGCGTGATTGGCGCCCTGATGGCGACTATCGCGCGCGGTCTGTCGAACGACGTGTTCTTCCAGGTGGGCCTGCTCACCACGGTGGGCCTGTCGGCGAAGAACGCGATCCTGATCGTCGAATTTGCCAAGGACCTGCACGATCAAGGCAAGGGCGTGGTCGAGGCGGCGGTCGAGGCATGCCGCATGCGCTTGCGTCCGATCATCATGACGTCGCTGGCGTTCATGCTCGGCGTGTTCCCGCTGGCCGTGTCGCAAGGCGCGGGCGCTGGCAGCCAGCATGCCATCGGTACCGGCGTGATCGGCGGCATGATCACCGCCACCGTGCTGGCCATCTTCTGGGTGCCGTTGTTCTTTGTCGTCGTCACGTCGATCAAGGAACGCCGTCGCAAGTCCGGATCATCCTCCCTGGAAACGGGAGCCCAAGCATGAGAAAGACGCTACTTTGCCTGGCCGCCGTGGCGGCCCTCGCTGGCTGCAGCCTGATCCCGAACTATGACCGGCCCGCCGCGCCGGTGGACGCCGCCTATCCGCTGGGCGACGCCTACCAGACCGGCGCTGGCGATGCTCGGGTGCCGCCCGCGGCGGAGCTGGGTTGGCGCGAATACTTCGCCGATCCCCGCCTGCATCGGTTGATCGAGGTTGCGCTGGAAAACAACCGCGACCTGCGCGTGGCCGCGCTCAATGTGGACGCCTATCGCGCGCAATACCGCATCCAGCGCGCGGACCTGTTCCCCGAGGTGGGGGTAGCGGCGCAGGGCACGCGCCAGCGTGTACCTGCCGATCTCTCGTCGACGGGGCAGCGCATGATCAGCAGCCAGTACGGGATATCGCTGGGCACGACGGCCTGGGAGCTGGATCTGTTCGGGCGTCTGCGCAGCCTTAGCGAGGCCGCACTGGAGCAATACTTCGCCAGCGAGGAAGCGCGCCGCAGCACGCAGATCTCGCTGGTGGCCAGCGTGGCCAATGCCTATCTGACGCAACTCGCGGACGAAGCCAACCTTCAGGTTACGCGCGACACGCTTGGCGCGTTCGAGCGCACGTACAACCTCACTCGGCGCAGCTTCGAGGAAGGCATCGCGTCGCGTCTGGACCTGCGCCAGTCGCAGACGCAGGTCGAGAATGCGCGCGCGCAGCTGTCGCGCTATACGCGCCTTGTCGCCCAGGACGTCAACGCGCTGACACTGTTGCTTGGCGCCGGCATCCCGTCCGATCTGCCCCAAGGGCTGCCGCTGGACCAGAAGCTGCTAGCCGACGTGCCGGCCGGCATGCCGTCCGACCTGCTGCAGAATCGGCCGGACATCCTGTCGGCCGAGCACCGCCTGAAATCGGCCAATGCCGATATCGGCGCGGCGCGTGCGGCGTTCTTCCCGCGCATTACGCTGACCGCCTCGGGTGGCACGGCAAGCCGCCAGTTGTCCGGACTGTTTGAAGCGGGATCTGGCACCTGGCTGTTCTCGCCACAGATCTCGCTGCCAATCTTCACGGCCGGCAGCCTGCGCGCGAGCCTGGACTACGCGAAGATCCAGAAGGACATCAACGTGGCCACGTACGAACGCACCGTGCAGTCGGCGTTCCGCGAGGTGTCCGATGGACTGGCAGCGCGCGGTACGTTCACCGATCAGGTCGCGGCACAGATGCGACTGGTCGAGGCAAGCTCGGACTACTACCGGCTTGCTGAAGGGCGCTACCGCACCGGCGTCGACAGCTACCTGACCGTGCTCGATGCACAGCGCCAGCTGTTCACGGCACGGCAGGCACTGATCGAGGCACGCCTGAACCAGCTGACCAGCGAGGTCAATCTGTACAAGGCACTGGGCGGTGGACTGAACGAAGCCACTGGCGCGCCCGCGGGCGATGCCGGCACCACCACGGGCAGTATTTCAGGCGGCGGCAAGTCAGCTTCCTAGCCCGCCGGGTACACGTGCAAAAAAACGGAGGCAGCTTTCTGGCTGCCTCCGTTTTTTATTGCACGGCTGTTGCCGCGAACACGTCCATGACCGCGATGCCAACCGCGATCTACCCCGCACCTGCCCGCAATCGGATCGTGACTACAGCGTTGACTTGCCGAACAGGCTTTCCAGCAGTTCCACAACCAGCTCGGCGGTCTGGTTGTGCACGTCACGCGCAGGGTTCAGTTCGAGTACGTCGAGCGAGCCGAGCGCGCCGGTATCCTCGATCATCTCCAGGGCAAGGTGCGCCTCACGATAGGTGGGGCCGCCGCGCACGGGCGTGCCCACGCCCGGTGCGATCTGGCTGTCGAGGAAGTCCACGTCGAAGCTGACGTGCAGGTGCGTATTGGCATCGATACCAGCCAAGGCCTGCTCCATCGTCTGGCGCATGCCGTTTTCGTCGATGTAACGCATGTCGTAGACCGTCAGCCCGAGTTCGCGCAGGCGCAGCTTTTCCTGGGCATCGACGCTACGGATGCCCACCTGGCGGATTTGTCTGGCCGACATGGCTGGCGTGACGCCGCTGAGCGCGGTCAGCGGCGCCGGCCCATCGCCGCACAGACAGGCCACGGGCATGCCGTGGATGTTGCCGGTGGGGCTGGTGCTGCCGGTGTTGGCGTCGGCGTGGGCGTCGAGCCAAAGCACGAGCAGGTTCTTGCCCTGTTCCCGGCAGTAGCGGGCGGCCGCGCTGACCGAACCAATCGCCAGGCAATGATCGCCTCCCATCAGCAACGGCATATGGCCGGCCGCCAGCGTGGCATAGGTGGTCTCGAAGATCTGCTCGTTCCATGCGAGCACTTCCTGCAGGTGTCGCATGCCATCGATCCGCGGCTGCCACGGATTGCCGGGCCCGCTAAGGTTGCCCAGGTCGTGCACCTGCAGCCCGTTGCTGGCTAGGACGCTGGCGATATCGGCCACGCGCAGGGCGTCGGGACCCATCGATGCGCCGCGAATGCTGGCGCCCACATCGGTCGGTGCGCCGATCAATGTCACTGGCTTCATGCAATCTCCATCGCGTGTCTTCTATGACGTACCCATTGTTGGGTGCCGTCGAACCGGTGGCTTGCAAATAATGATCGCACCGATCTCAGGTTGCATCGTAGGAGCGCCAAAAATCTTCTGCAGGACAGGAGTCGCCGCCCTATAATTCGTTGATCATTGATCGCACAATTATTGATTGGGCAATAAAAATGGCATCGGATTCGGGTCACGGGCAGGATGGGTCACAGTCGGGCAGCAGCGGACAGGTGCTGCCGTTTCGTGAATCGCTGCTCGCGATGTTCGGCATTGCTTTCGTGGTGATGCTCGTTGCGCTGGACCAGACCGTCGTTTCCACTGCATTGCCGACGGTAGTGGCCGAGTTGCAGGGTTTTGAATACTACGCGTGGGTAGCCACGGCCTATCTGCTGACATCGGTCGTCACCGTGCCGGTCTTTGGCAGGCTGGGCGACTACTATGGGCGCAAGCCGTTTGTGCTGGCGTCGATCGTCGTGTTTCTGGCGGCATCGGTGCTGTGCGGGATGGCCACGAACATGCCGTTCCTGGTGGCAGCCCGCGCGCTCCAGGGGATTGGCGGCGGGATGCTCGTCGGCACTGCGTTTGCCTGCATCCCGGACCTGTTTCCAGATCCGCACGTGCGTCTGCGCTGGCAGGTCATGATGAGTACGGCATTCGGGCTGGCCAATGCGGTAGGTCCTTCGCTGGGTGGTTTGCTGACCGAGTGGTATGGCTGGCGCGCGGTGTTCTATATCAATGTCCCAGTGGGGCTGCTGGGGCTGGTATTCGCCTGGCGCTACCTGCCGCATCTACGCCAGCAGAAAAACCAGGGGCCGGTTCGGATCGACTGGCTAGGGGCGTTCCTGATTGCGGCCGGGTTGGGCAGCCTGCAACTATCCGTGGAATGGCTGCCCGAGCGCGGCTTCGACCTAGTGACCATCGGACTCATGGTGCTGTCGTGCGCGTCGTTCGTAGCCTTGTGGCAATGGTCGCGCCGCTGCGAGAACCCGATCCTGCCGCTCGACATGTTCCGCAATCCGGCACTGGCGCCGCTGTTCGTGCTCGGTGTGCTGGGCGGGTTTGCGATGTTTGCGCTCTTGCTCTATGCGCCGTTGCTGTTTCAGGGCGGATTTGGCTATTCGCCGAAGGAAGCGGGGTTGCTGGTCACGCCGCTGGTGGTATGCATCACCATTGGCAGCATCGTCAACGGACGGATCATTACGCGCATTCCGCAGCCCAACAGCATGTTGTACGCCGGCTTTTCGATGCTGGCGCTGGCGCTGCTGGGCCTGTCGCAGGCCACGCGCGGCATGCATCACAATTTGCTGCTGGCCATCATGCTGTGCGCGGGGCTGGGACTTGGGTTTGTGTTGCCTAACCTGACGGTGTTCGCGCAACAGACAGCAGGGCGTTCCCACCTCGGAATTGCCACGGCCATGTTGCAGTCACTGCGCATGGTGGGCGGGATGGTAGGCACTGCGCTGGTGGGCACGCTGGTGACGCGCAGCTATACCGCAGGTGTGACAACGGCTCTTGCATCCGCCCATGCTTCCGACTGGGCGGCCAGGATGACCGATCCGCAGATCCTGATCGACAAAGCCGCGCAAACGGAATTGCTGACCAATCTGCAACAGGCAGGGCACAATGGAGCCCTGCTGCTGGAGCAGGCCCGGGTGTCGCTGGTGAGTGCCATCCATCTTGGCGTGCTACTGGCAGCCGTCGCGGCTCTGGTCGGTATCTGGCGTGTTCGCCGTGTGCCGCCGATCAGGCTGGCACGGGTGCATGAACCTGTGATGGCCGCGGACTGATATCCGCAAACTGGAGACTGGATTTTGGAACTGGAGCGACAAAGCCTGGCCGTGCTGCAGCAGTTCGGACGCACTTACCGGGCGTACGCCGCCGCGTTCGAACAGCGTATCGGGCATCCCTTGCCGCGCTGGCGCATTCTGTTTGCCCTGCATGGGCACGAGGGCCCGATTGCGCAAAAACCGTTGGCCGATCGCGTCGGCATGGACCCCGGTGCGCTGACACGGCAGCTCAAGGCATTGCAGGAACTTGGCTGGATCGAACGCTCGACAAGCGAACGCGATAACCGCATGACCAACGTCACGCTGACTGACCTGGGCCGCGAGATTGTCGACCAGGCAATGCCGCGGCGCGCGGAATTCCTGCAGGACGTGCTTGCCAACGTGTCGGAAACCACGATGCACAACCTCTCGAAGGGCCTGGCCCAGCTAGAGGCCGGCATCGCCGACGCCGTGGAGCGCACCGAGCGCGACGCCGCCTGACGTTCTCAGGGGCGCCGTCCGCTAGGCGGCCCCAAATATCGCCGCAATCGCGGCAGGGTTCGACGGGAAATAGAAGTGGACGTATGAAGCGGTGAGGCTGCCCAGCTGATACACCGCCTCCCCCGTGCTGCCATCGCGCGGGGATACTGCCCTGGTAGCCGGCACCAGCGGGGACGCCGCGCTCGAATAGTGGAACGTATGTCCACGCAGCACTTCACCGGTGGCTGGCATCGTCACGGCCTGATGACCGATCGCGGCGAGCCTGCGCTGCATCGTGACCGTACCCGGCAGCAGGCCGGCCATTGCATGGCTGACTCCCGCCTTGTCGACCAGACGCTCGAACAGCGCCATCATGCCCCCGCATTCCGCCAGCATCGGCACGCCGCGTGCGCACGCATCGCGCAGCGCTTCCTGCATCGACGTATTGGCCGCCAGCGCCGCCGCATGCAGTTCAGGGTAGCCGCCAGGCAGCCATACGGCATCGCACGGTGGCAGCGCATGGTCGCGTAACGGCGAGAACCAGGCGATATGCGCGCCCAGCGCGCCAAGTGTCTCGATGTTCGCCGGATAGATGAACCGGAAGGCATCGTCGCGTGCAATGGCGATGCGCTTGCCAGCCAACAACCGTGGCGGGGCCTCGATGGCGGCCGGAGCAAAAGCCACCGGTTGGGGCAGGTGTGCCAGCGGCAGTGCGGCCAGCGCATCCGCCAGGCTGTCGAGCCGTTGCATGAGGTCGGGCAATTCGTCCGCGCTGAACAGGCCGAGGTGCCGCTCGGGCAAGCTCGCCGAGGCATCGTGCGCCAGGGCGCCTGCCCAGGCGATGTCAGGCGGCAGGCTCTCGCGCAGCATGCCTGCATGACGCTCACTGCCAACGCCGTTGGCCAGCACGTGCATGGCGCGGAATGGCTTGCCATAGTGGGCAAGCCCGTATGCCACCGCACCGAATGTCTGAGCCATTGCGCCGGCCTGGATCACGGCAAGCACCGGCAGGCCGAACAGGCGTGCCACATCGGCGCTGCTGGGCGTGCCGTCGTGCAGTCCCATCACCCCTTCCACCAGCAGCAGGTCCGCCTGCTCCGCCGCTTCGGCCAGCCGGGCCCTGGCATCGGCTTCTCCAGTCATCCAGAGATCGATCGCCTGCACCGGCGCGCCGCTGGCCGCCGCCAGCAGCGTCGGGTCCAGAAAGTCGGGGCCGGTCTTGAACACGCGGACCCGGCGGCCCTGGCGCGCATGCAGACGGGCCAGGGCGGCAGTCACGGTGGTCTTGCCCTGGCCAGACGCGGGAGCGGCGATCATCAATGCCGGTACGGCGCGGGTATTGGTTGGAATCGGAGCGGGAGAGTGCGGCAACATTTGCGAAACGGGATCGGCGGGCAAACCAGATCGCGGTGAGGGATTGAACATGGCCAACTGGCGTGGCCGATTATAGCGAGCGGTATCCATGATCTTCAGCACCGAGGCAGCACCATGCCCTGCAGCGCCGCGCATTCGAACAGTTCGCGGTCGTTGCTGACGCCCAGCTTGTGCATCGCGCAGTTTTTCTGCCGGCTGATGGTCTTCACGCTGCGGCACAACGTCGCGGCGATCTCGGTCACCGTGCGCCCTGTCAGGTACAGGCGCAGCACTTCCATTTCGCGCGCGGACAGCCGCAGCATGCCGTCGCGGCCGACTGGCACCATCATGCTCAACTCGGTCGGGGCCAAGGCTCGCAACGCCGATTTTCCGATATAGGTGAAGCCCCGCTGCGCGCGCGCGATGGCTGTGACGATTTCGGCAAGCTGGCTGTCCTTGAGCAGCAGCCCCTGCACGCGCACATCGAGAATGGTCCGCAGCACCAGCGGATTGGTGATCATCGTCAGCACCAGGACCGACATGCCCGGATACCGGCGCCGCAGCGCCGTGAGCAGGCGTACGCCGTCCAGTTCGGCGGGGCCTGGCATATGAAAGTCGGTGACCACAACATCGGGCCGCAGAAGATCGGCCTGCTGCAGCAGTTCGGTGGCACTGGCAACTTCTCCGCAAACTTCCCAGCCGGTCTGCGTCTGCAACCTGGCTCGGATTGCCGCCGTAATGACGGGGTGGTCGTCGGCCAGCAAAATCCTCAACGTCATCCATCGACTCCTGTCCTGTACAAATGGCTCAGCGTTCGGCTTCTCGCTGGCGTCAAAAAAGCGCCGCACGCGGGAGTGCGTACGGCGCGAACACGCAGCAACTGCGCGCATGCAGTGAAGTGGACCAAACGGGCGATGGCCCTCGACACCTGCGATGCCCGGCGAGGTTAATGCGGGTGGAGCAGTATGGGAGTAAGAGGATTCGCAAAATGCACGTACGAGTCGTGTGTTTGCGTGCGAAAAGCGCAAAGTGGCCCCGCGATGGTCATCGCGGGGCCAAGCCAAGGCGAGCGTGTGGTGCGGAACTCAGGCTACGGCCAGGGGCCGGGCCTGATTCTGTGCGTGGCGGCGGCTGTCGATGGCCTTGAGCGGATCACGTAGCACGGACGTGCCAACATCCATGATCTCGCGCAGTGCCGCGCGGTCGGGCGCGCGTTGCGGCATCCAGAAATGCAGCGCGGCCCAGGCGGGGAACGCAGCCGGTGGCGCCAGCAGCCGCGTCTTGCGGTCGCGCGTGACCAGTGGCACGTTGAAATCGAGTATCGGGCAGATGCCGCCGGCCGCATGCAGCAGCGTGATCTGCGTATGCCAGGACGGCACCACGGTTTCGCGGTGGCCCGGCGTGCTGGCGCGGCGGGTCAGGAAGGCATGCAGCGGGCTGCCGCTCTCGCAATCTTCCTGTAGCAGGATCCAGTCGGTCTCGGCCTCGTCGTTGCTGCCGCCGCCGCGTGTGGCGCTCACCAGGCGGCGCGGCGTGGCCAGAATGCTATGCGGAATCACGCTATCGGGCACGCTGGCGCCGTCGACCACGAACGCACAGTCGAGATCGCCGGTGTCGAGGCTGTCGCCCAGCGCTGCATCCGCGATCACGGGGCGCGTGATGAAATTGTCGTGAGGAAATCGCTCGCAGAGTGCCGTAAGAATCTCTGTAATTACGGGATCGCCGATTGACGGCGAGAATCCGATCGAAATACGTCGGCTATTGCTGGCCGCCGGTCCATTGTGGTCCTGTGGCTGCACCAGATGGTTCCAGCGAGCGAGGATCTGTCTGGCGGTTTGTTCGAGCCGCAGCGCATGCGGCGTCGGTTCCAACATTCCGTTGCGCTTGACGAACAGCGCGTCGCCGGTGATCTCGCGCAGGCGGGCCAGGCTGTAAGCCACGGTCGGAATGCGTCCCTGAGTGCAAGCGGCCACCGCGCTGAGGTCGCGGTACTCCATGAGCAGGACGAACACATGCAATAGCTTGGTGCTGACGTGCCGCATACTGACTTCTCCCGATCCGAGACTGCTGGTTTTTTTTGTTGTGGTGAAGCATTGCAACTTCGTGACTGGAAGACCTGCCGTTGCAGGTTCTGACACTTCGCAATGCCTGCGACCAATACAGCATGAAACTACAAAAGGGCGGGAACAAATTCGATACGCCCGGGCGATGCTATCCATGTGTTGCACATGGACACATCCACAATTACCGCGCGGCTTCGACTATGCGTCGAAGACGGTTGCGGCATGGCAGTGGCTCCTCTTCCTCAGGCCCGGACCCGGCAGTCGCACAGCAAGAAACGTTGCTGTTGCGTGTTGCCGGACGCCTGTCTGCTACGCCGGGGAGGCGTGCCTTGCAGGCGTTTTGAAAGTTAGTTGATGCGAAGAAATCTTAATACAACATTTACCAAACTACTAGAACCGCGTTTGATGCCACCTTTGTCAGGGCGTTGGTAAAGGCGCTTTGTTCGCACATCAATACAAGGCTGAAAGCCGCATGGGACGGGCGATACGGCGATGCGGGCTGTCCCGCTGGGCGGAACATGATCGTCACGTTTTGCTGAAGGAAATGGTTTGAATCGCATGCTGGAGCACGATTCAAAATAGGAATATTCCAAGTTGGAAAAGCAAAATTTGGTCCGATGCTTTTTGCGTGCCCCATATGGGGGTTACCGCCACGGCCTGGCGCTGCCGGCAGCGTGGCTGGCAGTGCCGATGCGTCCGTTAAATTTGCTTAACTCGTGCCGCGAAGACACTGAATTCCTTTTGTGCATGCGGTGGATTACCTTACCCGCATGATCGGCAGGCCGTCGTGCCCGCCGCACGGGAAGCCGACGAGCGGAGGTATGGTGAACAGACGCTATTCGGAGGAGCAGATCCGCATGTACCTGGCCGAGGCCGCG
>DAIOET010000096.1:0-12365 GCA_036746135.1 Cupriavidus sp. | reverse complement strand
CGCCACACCCAAGCGGAGCAATCGCGTTTGTGAGCGTTCGATGACATGCACTGAATGCAGATCTGATCTATCGCGGCTTTACTCGTCTCCGAAATTGACGCAGCTATAGTTGATCAGGGCGAAAAAGCGCCCGCAGGGAGGCGCGATGCGAACTGGAATCCTGATCTCAGTGGCGTCCTTGATACTGCTTGGCGCCTGTGGCGGCGGAGGTGGTGACGACAGTGCCGCTGTCAGCATGTCCTCCCAAAACGTTTCGGTTCCGTTGCAGACGGTGGTGGCCAACGAGGCCACTAACGGCATGTCCGCCAGCTTCACTGTCACCGGCACCGTGGACAATGTTCCGGTGACAGGATCTGGCACGTTGACGGATGCCCCGGCGGTCGCCACGACGCTAAATGGCGCCCCTGTTTTTGAGACAACAGAAACCGTGACTGACACCATCACGGAAAATGGCGCGCCGCCAATCCACGAGTCGGAAACGACGAAAATCTTTCGGGACCCGAATACCTTTGCGACGGTCAGCGAAGACCGGGGTGGGCTGGTGATCGACTTCCCGCCTTACACCATTCCCGTTTCGGTCAAACCGGGCGACGGCGGAGTTCTGATCATTGGCATGCTGTTTTCCGACAGCAGTAGGACGAGCCAAATCGGCACGGTCCAGATTTCCTTCAGCGTCGCTGTGAATGCGGCCGACTCCGGTACGGTCCTGGTGACCTTCTCAGAAACCGAATTCGACAACAACAACGTTCAGACGGATAAGAGCGATCGTACGTTCAAGGTCGACGCGAAAGGGAACTTCAAGCACGTCAAGGACAAGATAAAGGGCAAGCACAACGGCCACCAGAAAGACGTGGAAGAAGATGATGACTAGGCCGGCACCGTGATCATGGAACCACCCGCTCAGCCAGCATCGCGCATATCGCCATAGCGGAAGCGATCAACGGGACGGTGGTGAAATGAATAGAGCAGGTGAGTCTTCAGCAGTACGGCCATGCACCGCGCATGCACCGAACCACGCAAAACCCTACCGCCCCTTCAGCACGCTCTCAGTCGCTTCTTTGACGATGCGCGCACTGCGTTGCAGGGCCGCGCGCTCGTCGGGCTTGAGTTCCGGATATGCCAGCAGACGCGCACCGCTGCCGTTGACCACCGATGGCAGGGATAGACACACATCCGGTATCCCTTCGACTTCGGGGTGCACGATGGCGACCGTGAGTATCTGGTCGGAGTTGTGCGCGATCGCCTGACAGATTCGCCCGATCGAACTGGCGATGCCGTAGTGCGTGGCGCCTTTGCCTTCCTTGATGAGCTTGGCCGATTCGTGCACGGATCGCAGTACAAGGTCGCGGCTGGCGGGGCCGAGTTCCTTGCCGCTCCTGGCAAGGAACGTTTCGAGCGGCATGCCTGAGACCGTCGCGCCAGACCAGTCGATGACCGCCGACTCACCGTGCTCGCCGATGACGTAGGCATGAATCGCGGGCGCCACCACGCCCAGCCGCTCGGACAGCAGCGCTCGCAACCGGCCAGTGTCGAGAGCGGTACCGGTGCTGATGACGCGCTCCGGCGCGCAGCGCAGCCGGTCAACCACAGCGGCGGCGATCACGTCGCATGGATTGGATGCGATCAGGTAGATGGCATCCGGGGCCAGCGGTGCGGTGCGGTCCACAATCGCAAGCGCGACGTCCGCATTCGTCTTGGCCAGGTCCAGGCGGGTTTGGCCCGGTTTCACGCCTGCACCGGCGGTGATCACGATGATGTCCGCATCGCCCGCATCGTCGAGATCGCCGGCGCGGAAATGGCTGTGACCCCAGAATGCCGCGGCATGGGCGAGGTCGAGCGTCTGACCCTCGGCCCGCACCCGCTCGATGTCGACCAGTACGATCTCCGCGCTCGGAATCGCCGCAGCGGCGAATAGGGCCGCCGACCCACCAACCAGACCGGCGCCGACGATGACGATCTTGGGTTGCCGCATTGCATGTCTCCGATAACTTCGCACAAAGGGCGTGGAATTCAACTATCAATTTGGAGGCCTGAGACGTTTTTCGGCAATGGCCTTTGGTCTAAGGTATCTATGGATAAGTGCGGTTGCAGGCGCTGCGTGGCCGCTTTGCCGCCGCATATGCCCGTCCGCACGATGATGAACACGGCGCACCGCAGGGGGAATCGTGATGGCTCAAGAATTCGACGCGATCGTCATTGGTGCCGGGCAGGCAGGCCCGGCGCTCGCCGCGCGGCTGGCTGGCACTGGCATGAAGCTGGCCGTCATCGAGCGCGCCCGTTTTGGCGGCACCTGCGTGAACACCGGCTGCATTCCCACCAAGACCCTCATCGCCAGCGCGTATGTTGCGCAACAGGCGCGGCGGGCGGCCGAGTACGGTGTGACGATCGATGGGCCGGTCGCCGTCGACATGAAGCGGGTGAAGGCGCGCAAGGATGAAATCTCAGGGCGCTCCAGCAGCAATGTGGAAAAGTGGATGCGTGGCCTGAAGAACGTCACGGTCTTTCACGGTCATGCCCGCTTCGAAAGCGCGCGCAGCGTGCAGGTGAACGGCGCATTGCTGCAAGCCGAGCGGATTTTCGTGAACGTTGGCGGAAGGGCGCTGGTTCCTCCCATGCCGGGACTGGACCAAGTGCCGTTCCTTACCAATGCGGGCATGATGGACGTCGATTTTCTGCCGGAGCACCTGATCGTCATCGGCGGCAGCTACATCGGCCTTGAGTTCGGTCAGATGTACCGGCGCTTCGGGTCGAAGGTGACGATCGTCGAAAAAGGCCCGCGCCTGGTTCAGCGCGAAGACGAGGACGTGTCGCAAGCCGTGCTGGAGATACTGGAAGGCGAGGGGATCGAAGTCCGGCTCAATGCCAACTGCCTGAGCGCGCGCCCGGAAGGCGACGGTATCGCCGTCGGGATCGATTGCATGACCGGGGCGCCGGAAGCGCACGGCTCGCATCTGCTGCTGGCGGTCGGCCGCGTACCCAACACCGGCGATCTCGGGCTGGACAAGGCGGGGATCGAGACCGACGCGCGCGGGTATATCAAGGTCGACGAACAGTTACGCACCAACGTTCCCGGCATCTGGGCGCTTGGCGATTGCAACGGCCGCGGCGCCTTCACGCATACGTCATACAACGACTACGAGATCGTCGCGGCCAATCTCCTCGACAACGACCCGCGTACCGTCGCGGACCGCATCGCCGTCTATGCGATGTTCATCGACCCGCCGCTCGGCCGGATTGGCATGACGGACACCGAGGCGCGGCAGTCGGGGCGCAAGGTGCTGATCGGCACACGCCCGATGAGCCGTGTCGGGCGGGCCGTGGAAAGAGGCGAGAGCCTGGGCTTCATGAAAGTCCTCGTCGATGCCGACACCGGCATGATCCTGGGTGCGACGATCCTTGGCCTGACCGGCGACGAGGTGATTCATTCGCTGCTGGACGTCATGTATGCCAAGGCTCCCTATACGACCATCAGCCGCGCGATGCATATCCATCCCACGGTGTCCGAACTGGTGCCCACGATGCTGCAGGATTTGCGGCCACTGGTCTAGCTGGCGCAAGCGCGGGGGCGTCCGGCACACGCTGCTTTATTACGTCATTGGCGATCGCGGCGCCTGCACCGCAACGGTGCGGGCGGCTACGACAACGCTAATTTCACGCGAAAAAACATTCACTTCTACCCACCTGCCTGCGATGGGACGATGCCGTTTCGGGGGGCTGCCACTATCACTCACGCTCCCGCACGCCGGGGCAACCAAACTGAGAGGGATTAGCATGCAAACGGTCAGGACAAAGGATGGCGTCGAGATCTTCTACAAGGATTGGGGCAGTGGCCAGCCAATCGTCTTTTCTCATGGATGGCCACTGAGCGCGGATGATTGGGACGCGCAGATGATGTTCTTCCTGAATCAAGGTTTTCGCGTCATCGCTCATGACCGGCGCGGCCACGGCCGGTCGACGCAGACGGCCGACGGTCACGACATGGATCACTACGCCGATGACCTGGCCGCGCTTACCGCCCATCTGGACCTGAAGCAGGCCATCCACGTGGGCCATTCCACCGGCGGCGGCGAGGTCGTGCGGTATCTGGCGCGTCATGGTGAAGCCCGCGTGGCAAAGGCGGTGCTGATTGCCGCGGTGCCGCCGCTGATGGTCAAGACGGAAGCCAACCCCGGAGGATTGCCGAAGGAGGTATTCGACGGTTTCCAGGCGCAGGTTGCCATTAACCGGGCGCAGTTCTACCGCGATATTCCCGAAGGGCCGTTCTATGGTTTCAACCGGCCGGGCGCGAAGTCACAGGAGGGGGTCATCGCCAACTGGTGGCGGCAGGGTATGCAGGGCGGGACCAAGGCTCACTACGACGGCATCGTCGCGTTCTCGCAGACCGATTTCACTGAAGACCTGAAGAAGATCAGCGTGCCGACGCTGGTGATGCACGGTGACGACGACCAGATCGTGCCCTATGCCGACTCCGGCCCGCTCTCGGCGAAGCTGCTGCGCAATGGCACGCTGAAGACCTACAAGGGATTCCCGCACGGCATGCCCACCACGCACGCCGAAACGATCAACGCGGACCTGCTGGCCTTCATCCGATCCTGAGCGCGATCCGGCCCGGTGCCGGAGACTTCGATGCCATCGCCGATGGCATCCTGCCCGGCAAGGGACGGTTTTCGATCCCTGCCGGGCCTCAAATGCTGCCGGAATCACCCAGAGTGGCGTGATTCCGCGCATTCCCAGGGCCGCACGCCCGTCTTCCAGACGACTCCGACAATCCCCGCCGGCCACCTTGGTCGTATGGGCACCACGGTCGACCCTGAAAATTGCCAAAACTGAAGGGAAACCTATGTGCAACAGGGAAATCTGCTGCTAATGTGCGGCCTCCGCATCCCCGGTAGTCACCGGTAGCAATCACATCGGAAGCACGCTTACGGACCGTTTTCCTCGCCTTGTCGTGGCGGGGAACGGCTGTGTGGCCATCTCTCAAGGTTGATGGCCTGGCGTCGATATTCGATCTGAGATCCGCTATCTGAATGACGCGGCAGGGCGCGGGGGGCGGGGCGGAGGGTTTGCC
Organism: Cupriavidus sp.; assembly: GCA_036746135.1. Classification (GTDB taxonomy): domain Bacteria; phylum Pseudomonadota; class Gammaproteobacteria; order Burkholderiales; family Burkholderiaceae; genus Cupriavidus. The sequence continues at coordinate 7,297 of DAIOET010000096.1, read as the reverse complement.
GGATTGGGTGAACCCGTTTGCTTTCCGAGAGTGATTTCCAAGGGTTCCTGATCTGGTCTGGTGGGCGTGGGATGTTGATCGAGTTTGAGATTCGTGACTGGGCGGCTTGTGCTCCTGGGCTGATTGCCCGGCAATCCTGGCACGATTGGGCGTCCCAGCCGTGGCTTCCAATGGGCCGCGAAGTCCCGCCGCTTACCTCCATGTCATCGATATTGCGCCGGCGCGCGGGCGATCTTGGCCCCGTCGCGCTGAACGCCGTTTATGCGTGCGAGCCTTCCTCCCGGGCCGTGCCAATGGTGTTCGCGTCCCGTCATGGCGAGGTGCGGCGCGCCTGGCAACTGCTCGACCAGCTAACAGCGGGCGAGCCCCTGTCTCCGATGCTGTTCGCACTGGCCGTACACAACGCGATCGGCGCGCTCTATTCGATCGATCGCGGCCATACGGCCACGCTGCAGGCGCTTGCCGCCGAGCAGGACACCGTCGAGGCGGGTCTCGTGGAAGCGGCCGCGCTGCTTGCCGACGGTCACGACGAAGTCGTGCTTGTGCATTACGAGGCACCTGTTCCGGATGCGTACCAGGAATTTGCCGCCGGGCCGGAGTGCTTTCATGCGTGGGCCTGGCGCCTTTGCCGGCCGGCGGGAGCGGGCGCCCGGTTCAGCCTGTCGTGCGAAGCCGCGTCCGCGCAGGCGGCGCCGGATGGCACTTCATCGCTGCTTCCGCATGGGCTGGAGGTGCTGAGGTTCATGCTGGGCGGGTCGCGGAGCCTGACCAATCGCGGGCGGCGCGTGAACTGGGTTTGGCGGCGTCATGGTTGAACGGCTTGAACGGACCTGGCGCGTCTGCGCCACGGGATTCTGTTTTTCCTGTTTCGGCCTGGGCGGGCTGCTGATGCGCGTGCTGGTGTTCCCGGCGATGACGTGCTTCGTCAGGTCGGCCAGCGTGCGCCAGCGCGTCTGCAAGGAACTGGTCCGGTATGCCTTTCGTGTGTTCGTCTGGCTGATGACCAGCGTGGGCGTGATGCGCTGCGAGGTGCGCCATGCCGACCGGCTGCGCCGTAGCGGCCTGCTGATCGTGGCCAATCATCCGTCGCTGATCGACGTCGTGTTGCTGATCGCGCAGGTCCGGCGGGCCGACTGCGTGGTCAAGGCAGACCTGCTTCGCAACCCGTTCACGCGCGGTCCGGTGCGGGCCACGGGCTACGTGTGCAATGGCAGTGGCGCCGGCATGGTCGACGACTGTATTGCCTCGCTGCGCGCGGGCAACAACCTCGTGATCTTCCCGGAAGGCACCCGCACGCCGTTGCATGGCCCGCTGCGGCTGCAGCGCGGTGCCGCGAATATTGCCGTGCGCGGAGGGCGGGCGCTGACGCCGGTCGTCATTCGCTGCGATCCCCCCACGCTGACCAAGGGCGAGAAGTGGTACAGGGTCCCCGTGCGACGCCCTCGCTACGTGATCGAGGTCCATGAGGATCTGGCCGTTGCTGACTGCGTCGACGCGGGCGCCAACGAATCGCAGGCGGTTCGCCAGCTGACCTGCTCGTTATCCGAATTTTTCTCCAGGGAGTTACGCCGTGAAGGCACTTGAACAGGAAATCAAGCAACTGATCGTGTCGTCGCTTGCATTGGACGACGTGACCGCCGACGAGATCGATGCCACGGCGCCGCTCTTCGTCGAGGGGCTTGGTCTCGATTCGATCGACGCGCTCGAAATCGGCCTGGCCCTGCAGAAGCGCTACGGCATCACGATGAATGCGGGTCAGGACGAGATGCGGGCGCGTTTTGCCAGTGTCTCGGCGCTGGCGTCGTACGTGGCTGCGCAGCGCGGGTAGTCGCCGAAGGAAATCCCGATTGAACACGACAGCCAGCGCGCCCAGGTGGCGCGGCCGGCAACAAGGAAATGACATGACTCACGACGAAATCTACGCACGCGTCGCACAGGTACTGGAAGAGACGTTCGAGATCGATCCGGCGCGCATCGTTCCCGAAGCGCGTCTGTACGACGATCTCGACATCGATAGCATCGATGCCGTCGATCTGATCGTGAAGCTCAAGCCGATGCTGAACAAGCCGGTGAAGCCGGAGCACTTCCGCGCCGTCCGCACCGTGGAAGACGTGGTGAAGGCACTGTCGCAACTGATCGACACGCCCGCCACGGTCTGACGCGGCATGCGCTTGCAACACCTGCTTTCCGGACTGCCGCCGCAGTCGAATCCCGCGTTCGTCGATGCTGGCCCGCGGCGCCGGTTGCCGCGCGTGGCAACGGCCGGGAGCCGTCATGGCTGAATGGACCGGCCTGTGCGACGTGATGGACGCGCTGTCGGCGCGTGCCGATGATCGCGCGCCCCGCTGCGTGGCGAAGGACGATGGCGTGACGCTCGACACCCGCGCATTCGTCGCGCGCGCCGCCGCATGGCGACGGACGTTCGCGGGCGCCACGGGTCGCCGCTGGGCACTGTATGTCGATTCGACGGCCGAGTTCGCGGCCGCGCTGTTTGGCGCCTGGCACGCGGGCAAGGATGTCGTCCTGCCGGGAGATACCCGCCCGGAGACCCTGGCGGCGCTGGCCGGTCATACAGACGGCATGGCCGGCGATATGCCGCAGGCGCTGTGGCCCGCGTCCGTTGGTGCCGGTACACCGGGCGATTCCGGGTACGCCGAGGTCGCCAATGCGGAAGAGGGGACAACCGGCGCACCCTGTATGTCGTGGCCCGCGCTCGACCCGCGCGCCACGCAGGTGACGATTTTCACGTCGGGCTCGACCGGGGCGCCCACGCCCATCGCCAAACGGCTGTCGCAACTCGATGCCGAGGTGCACGCGCTGCAAGCGGCTTTCGGCGAGCGTATCCCCGCCGATGCCCGCGTGCTCACCACGGTCTCGCACCAGCACATCTACGGCCTGTTGTTCTGCGTGCTGTGGCCGCTCGCGGCGGGCCGGCCGATGCCGGTCAGGCGCGCCGTCTACCACGAAGAACTCGTGCGCGAAGCCGGTACAACACCCGCGATGCTCGTCAGCAGCCCGGCGCATCTGCGCCGCATGTCGGAAGCCCTCGACTGGAGCGATCTGCGTGCCGCGCTGTGCGCGGTGTTCTCGTCGGGTGGCCCGCTGCCGCCCGAGGCCGCCATCGATGCGCAGCGCCATCTGGGCCAGTCGCCCATCGAGGTGTTCGGCAGTTCGGAAACCGGCGGCATCGCATGGCGTCAGCGCGCGGTGCAGGCCGATCGCTGGACCGCGTTGCCGGGCGTGGCATGGCGCCTGCAGGATGGCTGCCTCGCCGTGCGCTCGGCGCATCTGGCGACCGACGACTGGTACCTGTGCGCGGACCGCGCGCAGTCCGCGGGCGCGGACAGTTTTGTACTTGGCGGGCGGGCCGACCGCATCGTCAAGATCGAGGAAAAGCGCGTGTCGCTGACGCAGATCGAGCAGACGCTGGCGGCGTCGCCGCTGGTGCGCGAGGCGCGCGTGGTGCTGGTGGAGCTTGACGTCGGCACGCGCATGGCCGCTGCCGTGGTTCTTGCGGATGAAGGCCGCGCCATGCTTGCGGACGGTGGCCGCGCGCCGCTGATCGCCGCGCTGCGTGGCACCCTGGCCGACACGACGGACCCGGTGGCGCTGCCGCGCCGCTGGAGCTTTCCCGATGCGCTGCCATGCAATGCGCAGGGCAAGACAACCGAGGCGATGTTGCGCGACCTGTTCCGCCGCACCGTGCCAAGGGCCGCGTGGCTGGACAGCGATGGGCAATCGGCCAGCGCGGACCTCCACGTGAGCAAGGACCTGGCAGTGTTCGACGGCCATTTTCCGGACACGCCGATCGTGCCCGGCGTGGCGCAGGTCGACTGGATCATGGCGCTTGCGCACGAACGTCTGCCGGTGCCCGCGCGCGAGCGCTTCCACCGGCTCGACACGCTGAAGTTCCAGGCCGTGATCCGTCCCGGCACCACGGTGCGGATGGTGCTGGACTGGCAGCCGCTGAAGCTCTCGCTCGGGTTTCGTCTGAGTTCGGACGAAGGCCAGGTTGCGAGCGGGCGCATTGTGTTCCGCGAAGCCGGCGCGAGCGAAAGCGAAAGCAGCAGCAATGTTTAAGCCCGTCGTCCTCGTTCCCGTCTACAACCACGAGCATGCGATCGGTGCGATGGTCGATGCCATCCTTGCCCATCCCGTGCCGTGCCTGCTGGTGGACGATGGCAGCACGCCCGAATGTGCCACGGTGCTGCGCGACATCGCCGCCGCGAACGCCGGGCGGCTCAGCCTGGTGCGGCTTCCCGAGAACCGGGGCAAGGGCGGCGCCATCATGGCCGGATTTGTGGAGGCGTCTCGCCTGGGCTACACGCATGCGCTGCAGATCGATGCGGATGGCCAGCACGATGCCCGGTGCATCCCGCAGTTCCTGATGCTGGCGGAGACGCAGCCCGAGACCGTGGTCTGCGGCTACCCGATCTATGACCACAGCGTGCCGCGCCTGCGTCTTTGGGCGCGTCATCTGACGCACGTCTGGGTCTGGATCAACTCGCTGTCGTTCGCCGTGCGCGACTCGATGTGCGGCCTGCGCGTCTATCCGCTCCCCGCCGTGATGGCGCTGATGCACGAAGCCCGTCTCGGACGGCGCATGGAGTTCGACCCCGAGGTGATGGTGCGCCTGGTGTGGCGTGGCGTGCGGGTTGTCAATCTGCCCACGCCGGTGACTTACCCGGCCGATGGCGTCTCGCACTTCCGCGCGTGGCGTGACAACGTGCTGATATCGGGCATGCACACGCGGCTGTTCTTCGGCATGCTGTGGCGCCTGCCGCGTCTGATGGCACGCAAGTTGAGATTCAAATGACCGTATCGCAATCCCCGGAGAACGTCCGGCAGGGTGCTCCCCGCGCGCCATCGCGCCACTGGAGCACAATCGGCGAAGCCACCTGTGTTTGGGGTATCTGGTTTCTGTTCGGTCTCTACCGTTTGTTCGGGCGGGCGCTGTTCCGCATGGTGCTGTATCCGGTCGTCACGTATTACTGGCTCACCCATCCGTTCGCGCGCCGCGCGTCGCGCGATTACCTGCGACGCATGCAGGCGGCCACCGGCGCCGTGACCGGGCCGGGCGGCGCCGAGCCAGGCGCGCGTCATACGCTGCGGCACCTGTTCTCGTTCGCCGATACGCTGCTGGACAAGCTGCTGGCCATCGGCGGCACGCGCTTCGACAACATTGCGCGCGAAGGCGAGGAAGTCCTGCTGCGCCAGATCGAGCAAGGCAAGGGTGGCATCATCGTGACGGCCCACATGGGCTGCCTGGAGCTGTGCCGCGTGCTTGCCACCAAGCGGCGCGGCATGCGGCTGACGGTGCTGGTGCACACGGCGCACGCGCAGCGTTTCAACCGCGTGCTCGCGCGGCTCGATCCCGGATCGGTCGTGCAGCTCTACCAGGTTGACGATATCTCTCCGGCCACCGCAATCGAACTGGCGGACAGGGTGCGTGCCGGCGAATTTGTCGCCATTGCCGGCGACCGTGCTCCCGTTCGCGGCGGCCGTGCCATCCGCGTGCCGTTCCTGGGCGCGCCCGCGCGCTTTCCGGTGGGGCCGTATGTACTGACCTCGCTGATCGGCTGCCCGTTGTACGCGATGGGGTGCGTCCGCACCGCACGCGGGTACCTGCTGCGCTTTACCGAACTGGCGGCCGAGGTGCGGCTGCCGCGCGCGCAGCGTGAAGCGACACTGACCGCGCTGGTCACGTCCTATGCCGCGTGGCTGGAGGCGCTGCTGCAGACCTCGCCGTACGACTGGTTCAACTTCTACGACTTCTGGGCGGACGACGAGATCCGCACGGGCCGCTGAGGCGCCCGCATTGCCTATGACTCCCGACCTGCGCCACGAAATCACCTTCAGCCCCGCGTTACACGACCAAGGATCAGTCATGCGCCGCCGCGACGTGCTGCGCGCGCTGGCCGCCGCCTGTCTGATGCCGGCATCGGGATTGGCCGGTGCCATTGGATCGGGTGCCGCGCCGGTCCAGGACGTGGCTGGCGGAATTTCCGGCCGACTCATGGATGCGCCCGTCATTCGTGGACGATTCGAACAGTCGCGCCGTCTTGCGGGCTTTACCAATCCGCTTATCTCGCGCGGCGATTTTGTGGTGGCCCGTGCGCGCGGCGTACTGTGGTCGACCCGTGAGCCGATTCCGTCGAGCCTGCTCGTCACGCCTCAACGCATCGTGGTGCGCGGCGCGGACGGGCAACTCCAGCAGCAGCTGGAGGCCGATACGCAGCCCGCGACGCGGGTGGTGGGGGAGTCGATGATCGCCGTGTTGCGCGGCGATCTGCGCGCGTTGTCCGCGCGCTTCGCGGTGAGCGGCAAGCTGATCGGCAATGCACGGTGGGAACTCGTGCTGACGCCGACCGATGCCGGGGTGCGCCGCGCATTCGCCAGAATTTCTCTGTCCGGAGACCGCTTCGTGCGGGAGGTACGCCTCGAAGACGCCGGTGGCGACACCACGGACGTCCGCATGATCGGCCCGGCAGCGGGCGACGGACTGAACGCGGACGAGGAGCAGCGCTTTGCGTAACGCCAGCGGCATGGTGGTGGGCGGCAGCCTGACGCGGATCGACCGCGTGCTCGCGTTTGTCTGGCTGGTGCTGGTCGTCTTGCTGGCGATCCACCAGTTTCAGTTCTGGCGCGCCGCGCGGCTCGATACCGACGTGATGGCGTTGTTGCCCACGAGCGAACGCACCGCGACGGCCGACCGCGTGCTGCGCCGGTTGACCGATGGCGTGTCGCGGGAGGTCGTGGTGCTGGTCGGCAGCCCGGAATGGCAGCGCACGCGGGCGGCGGCGGCGCGCTTTGGTGCCGGCATCCAGCGTGGCGGCACGCTGCTGCAGCCGGTGGATCGCATCACGGCCTTCGATCTCGATTCGGCATTGGCGTTCTATCGGCCGTTCCGCGACCGCCTGCTCACCGACGCACAGCGCGCGAAGCTGCGCGAGGCCCATCCCGATGCGCTCGCGCAAGAGGCGCTGGCCAGGCTCTACCAGCTTTCCACCGGCCCGCACCTGACGGACTGGGCGACCGATCCGCTCGGGCTGTGGCAGGACTGGTGGCGCGAGCGCGCGGCGGTCACGCGCGTGCACGAACGCGATGGCCTGGCCACGGTATCCGGCGACGGGTTGGAATGGGTGCTGCTGAGCTACCGTTCCACCAAGCCGGCGTTTTCGGCATCGGGCAGCACCGACTACGGCGATCTGCTCGACGCGGCCCGTCACGCGGCGCAGCAAGGCGATGCAGGCGTGAAAGTGATCGCCGCAGGCATCCCGCTGCATGTGGAGGCCGC
>DAIOET010000095.1:0-12403 GCA_036746135.1 Cupriavidus sp. | reverse complement strand
AGCCAGCCCAGCCGCCAGCCGGTCATGTTGAAGTACTTCGAGAAGCTGTTGACGGTGATCACGTTGTCGTCGAGCGCCAGCGCCGACACGGGCGGGGCATCGTACGACAGGCCCTGGTAGATCTCGTCGAGGATGGCAAAGCCGCGGCGCTCGCGCACCTCGGCCAGGATCGCCTTCAGTTCATCCGGCAGGATCGACGTGCCAGTCGGATTCGACGGCGAGGCAAGCAGCACGCCGCGCGTCTTCTCCCCCCAATTGGCGGCCACCTGGGCGGCCGTCAGCTGGAAGCGCTCGGCCGGGCCGCTCGGGATCATCTTGGCGTGGCCGTCGAAGGCCGCGACGAAATGCCGGTTGCAGGGATAGCTCGGGTCCGGCATCAGTACTTCGGCGCCGATTTCCACCAGCACCGCGCACGCTAGCAGCAGCGCGCCGGAGGCGCCGGCCGTGACGATCACGCGGCGCTCGGGAATATCGAGCCCGTACGCGGTCTTGTAGTAGCCGGCAATCGCCTCGCGCAGCGCGTGGATGCCCAGGGCGCCCGTGTATTGCGTGACGCCGCGCCGCATGGCGACTTCGGCCGCGTGGATGACCGGTGCCGCAGCCGTGAAATCAGGCTCCCCGATACCCATGTGGATGATATGCCGGCCGGCACGTTCCAGGTCCGCGGCCTGCTTGGCCAGTTCCATGACGTGGAAGGCCTCGATATTGGCAAGTCGGGATGCGGTGGCGATGCGCTGAAGGTCCATGACAAAGGGTTGAAAGAACAGCGGTTCAAACAAAAACACCCGCCAGGGCGGGTGTCATGCCGGCCATAAGGCATCATGGGATGCCATCGGTCGGAACGCAATAAATATCAAGGCTAACGTTCAGCGGCGGGCCGCCACCTCGGCAGCGCGTACCTGGGCGGCCAGCTTGTCGAGCACGCCATTCACGTACTTGTAGCCTTCCACGCCGCCGAAGGTCTTGGTCAGTTCCACGGCTTCGTTGATCACGACCTTGTACGGAATGTCCAGGCAATGCACCAGCTCATAGCTGCCAACCAGCAGCGCCGCGCGCTCCACGGGCGACAGTTCGTCGACGGTACGGTCCAGGAACGGCTCGAACGCGGCGGTCAGGCGCGATTCCTCGCGCACGGCGCCACCCAGCAGCGCGTCGAAGTGTTCACGGTCGGCCTTGTTGAAGCCTTGCGCGTCATGCAGGTGGGCCTGAATCGCACCGATATCGTTGCGATTCAGCAGCCACTGGTACAGGCCCTGCAGGGCCAGTTCCCGGGAGCGGCGGCGGGCGCTTTTGGGCGGGGCTTTGGGTTCGGTGCGTTGCTTCGCGCCGGCCGGCTTGCCGCCAACGTCGTTCGCGTCGCCGTTGTCGGGAGTATTACTCATCATCTTCCTCGTCTTCTTCATCTTCGCCATCGTGCTCGCGCAGCGAATCCAGCGCTACCACGAGGTTGGCCATTTCCACGGCGGTACGGGCGCAGTCGCGGCCCTTCTCGCGGGTGCGGGCATGGGCCTGCGCGTCGGTGTCGACGGTCAGGATGCCGTTGGCGATCGGCACATTGAAATCCAGGCCCACGCGCGTGATGCCGGCGCCCGATTCGTTCGAGACCAGCTCGAAGTGGTAGGTCTCGCCGCGCACCACGGCGCCCAGCGCGATCAGCGCGTCGAACTGGCCGCTTTCGGCCATCTTCTGCAGGGCCAGAGGCACTTCGAGTGCACCAGGCACGGTGACCAGCAGCGTGTCTTCGCCTTCGACGCCCAGCTTTTCCAGCTCGGCCGTGCAGGCTTCGCGCAGTTCGTCGCAGACGGGCTCGTTGAAACGGGCTTGCACAATACCAATGCGCAGGCCTTCACCGTCGAGGTTGCTCTCGTAGAAGCCGTGATCCATTGTCAGTTCTCCATTGTTTCGGTCAGACATCGGCGGAATCGGCCGATGTCACGTAATTCCGTACGGCAGGCGGGTGCTTCGTTCAATCGCAGCTCGGCTCGCCTTGCATGGGCTGGCAGCCGACGATTTCCAGATCGTAACCGGTCATGCTCGGCATCTTGCCCGGCGAGCCCAGCACGCGCATCTTGCCCACGCCCACATCGCGCAGGATCTGGGCGCCCACCCCGTAGGTGCGCAGGTCCGGCTTGCGGCGCGGGCGGTCCTGCGGCGTGTCCAGCGCGGCAAACTGTTCGAACAGCTGCTCGGGAGCATCGCCGCAGTTCAGCAGCACCATCACGCCGTGCTCGGCGCCGTGCAGCACTTCCAGCGCGGCCGGCAGGCTCCAGGAGTGCGTGGTGCGGCTGGCTTCCAGCAGGTCCAGTACCGACAGCGGCTCGTGGACGCGCACCAGCGTTTCCCTCTCCGGATGCGGCTGTCCCTTGACGAAGGCCAGGTGGGCGCGGCCCGATGCCTTGTCGCGGTACATCACGCTGCGGAACTTGCCCCACGGCGTCTGCATGTCGCGCTCGCCCATCCGCTCGATGATGCTTTCGGTGCGGCTGCGATAGTGGATCAGGTCGGCGATGGTGCCAATCTTGAGGTCGTGCTCGCGGGCGAATTCGATCAGGTCCGGCAGACGCGCCATCGTGCCGTCATCCTTCATGATTTCGCAGATCACCGCCGCCGGGGTCAGGCCGGCCAGCGCGCCCAGGTCGCAGCCCGCTTCCGTATGGCCGGCGCGGATCAGCACGCCGCCGGGCTGCGCCGTCAGCGGGAAGATATGGCCGGGCTGCACGAGGTCCGTCGCCTTGGCATCCTTGGCCACGGCGGCTTGCACGGTGCGCGAGCGGTCAGCGGCCGAGATGCCGGTGGTCACGCCCTCGGCGGCCTCGATCGACACCGTGAAGTTCGTGCCGTGCACGGTGCCGTTGCGCGACACCATCGGATACAGCTCCAGCTGGCGGCAGCGTTCCGCCGTCAGCGTCAGGCAGATCAGGCCACGACCGTACTTGGCCATGAAATTGATGGCCTCCGGCGTCACGAAGTCGGCCGCCAGGACCAGGTCGCCTTCGTTCTCGCGATCTTCCTCGTCAACGAGGATGACCATGCGGCCGGCGCGAATGTCGGCAATGATGTCTTCAGTACGGGCGATAGTCATGGCTTGGAACGGCGTTCAGTGGCGGGCGGGGTGCGGATGCGAGCAATCAGGCGGGCAGGGCAGGGCCGGGGCGGATGCCGCGATACCGGCGAAATCAAGGCCGCTATTGTACGCCAAGCCGTCCCTGGGCGCCCCGTTCCGGGGGCTGGCCGATGCGCCCATCCCGGGGATCGGGTTGGTCCGGGTTGCGTGAAAGTGTATGAAGGGGCATATCGTCAGGATCGCACGGCCGTCCGCCGGGAAAGCTGGGAGACATCGCATGAAGCCACCACTGCAGGGTATTCGCATCATCGAGTTCGAAGGCCTCGGCCCGGGGCCGCTTGCCGGCCGGATGCTGGCCGACATGGGCGCGGAGGTGACCGTCGTCGCCCGGCGCCAGCGGGGGGCGGTGGCCGAGCAACTGGGCGGGCAGAAGCCGAGCCCGCTGCGGCGCGGCAAGCGGATCGTGATGCTGGACCTCAAGCAGCCCGACGACCTGGCCGAGGCGGTTCGCCTGGTTGGCGCGGCCGACGGCCTGATCGAGGGTAACCGGCCGGGTGTGATGGAGCGGCTGAGGCTGGGGCCGGCCGAGTGCGCCGCGCACAATCCACGGCTGGTCTACGGCCGCATGACCGGCTGGGGTCAGACCGGGCCGCTCGCGCAGACGGCCGGCCACGATCTCAACTATGTGGCGCTGACAGGCATGCTGTCGCTCTCGGCGCGGCCTGGGCAGGCGCCAATCACCCCGCCTACGGTGCTGGGCGATGCCGGCGGCGCCCTGGGTCTGGCATTTGGCATGGTCTGCGCGATGCTCGACGCCCGCGCCACGGGTCGCGGGCGCGTGGTGGATGGCGCGATCGTCGACATGGTGGCCATGCTCGGCAGCATCGCGCTATGGGTGCGGAACAACGGCCAGCTCGATGGGGACGAGCCGAGTCCGTTCCATCAGTCACCGTTTTACGACGTCTATGCCTGTGCCGACGGCGGTTTCATCACGATTGGCGCACTGGAGCCGCAGTTCTACGCGCTGCTACTGGAAAAGCTTGGCCTGCAAGACGTCGATCCCGGAAGCCAGTACGACCATGCAACGTGGCCAGCCTTGAAGCAACGGTTCACGGACTTGTTCCTTGGCCAGCCGCGCGCGCACTGGGACAAGCTGCTGGGTGGCACCGACGTCTGCTATGCGCCGGTGCTCAGCATTGCCGAAGCCGCCAATCATCCGCACAACGTGGCGCGCGGCCTGTTCGTCAAGCGTGAAGACGGCACGCTCGACGTCACGGGGGCTCCGAGGTTCTGCGCGACCGATGCTTGAGCTGGAGTGCCGGCTCAAGCTCTTGCAACTGGCTGCCGACAACATGGATGCGGAGACATGGCATTGAAGTACCTGCCGTGGGGCCGCATTCTTCATCAACTTGTCAGGCAAACCATATGGTGACTTCACTCGTCAGTTCGCTGGGCGTGGCCGATGCTGGCAGCGACCCGGTAGCACTGCTGATGCTGCGCAAGACGCTGAATCTGCAGGCGCAAGGCGTGGCCCAGTTGCTCGAGGCGGCTCCGGCCGTTGCGAGCGGCAGCAACCCGCCGCACCTCGGTAACAACATCGATATCAAGGTGTAAGCCGGGGAAAGCGTTTCCCGGCGCAAACGGCCTCCGGTATTCTCTCCGGAGGCCGTTTGCCTTGTATTGGGCGACGGGAAAACAAGAGGAGGGGATACCATGCCGCAATTCGCACGAATTGCCCTGGCGATTGTCGGGCTCTGTCTGGGCCTGGCAGCCTTCGCGCAGGAGGCCGCGCTGGAGGAAGGCGTCACGACGGTCAGCTTGCCGCGTGGCACGGAACTCAATCTTGTGGTCAGCAAGAAGCCGGGGTCGAAACCCACCACTGCCGTGTTGCTGTTTCCCGGATATCCCGGCGTACTGAGAGTCGAGCAGCAAGCCGGCGGTGCGCCCGAATTCCAGCTGCGTGGCAACTTCCTGGTCCGCGCACGCCGGCATCTGGTGAGCGACAGCGTCATGACAGTCCTGGTCGATTGCCCCAAGGATCGCTGGACGAACTGTGATGACAGCTACCGTACGTCGGACCAGCATGCCGCCGATATCGGTGCGGTCATCGACAAGCTCAAGGCCGACCAGGGCGTCGCCAGAATCTATCTGATCGGTACGAGCTATGGCACGGTGTCGAGCGCATTCCTGGCGCGCAAGCTCGATGGCCGGATCGATGGCGCGATCCACTCCTCAACCTTCACCGATCCCCGCGCTGGCCGGGGCCGGGGTCCGGTGCACGGACTGGCGATGTGGGAATTCGATTGGTCGGCCGCGCGAGTGGACCAACTGTTCGTCCATCATCACGACGATCCGTGTCCGCTTACGCAATATCGCAGTATTGCCGCGCGCCGAGGCAACATTCCGCTGATCACGGTGGAGGGTGCGAAGGGCGTGCGTGGCGAACCGTGCGAGGCGTTCTCGCAGCACGGCTTCGTGGGCCGCGAGCGGCCCGTCATGCTGGCCATCGGCGAATGGATTGCCACGCGCAAGGTCACGGAGACCGTCGGGGCGAAGGGCGACGAGTGATTCGCGCCGCCGAAGCAGGCGATGGCCTAAGCCCCACCGCAAATGCGATGGGGCTTAGGGTGCGACGCGCTTAGCGTGCCGTAGCGTCGCTGGATGCCGACAGCATTCGTTCCACGTATCGCGCGATCAGGTCGATCTCCAGGTTCACGCGCTTGCCGGCGGCCAGCTCGTTGAGCGTGGTCACTTCCACCGTGTGCGGAATCAGGTTGATCGAAAATACGCAGCCATCGGCTTCGTCGCTGACGGTGTTCACGGTCAGCGACACGCCGTTGACGACCACCGAACCCTTGTATGCCAGGTAGCGGCCCAGCTCGCGCGGGGCGCGAATGCGCAGCTCGTGCGACTCGCCAACCGGCGCAAAGCGAACCACTTCGCCAAGACCATCGACATGGCCGGAGACCAGGTGGCCGCCCAGGCGGTCAGCCAGTCGCAGGGCCTTTTCCAGGTTGACGCGGCCGGGCTGGTCCAGGCCGACGGTCTTGTCCAGCGATTCGCGCGAGACGTCCACGTCGAAGTGGCCGGCTTCCAGCGTCACCACGGTCATGCAGGCGCCCTGGATGGCGATGCTGTCTCCGATGCCGACGTCGGACAGATCCAGGTCACCGGCAGCCACGCGCAGGCGCACACCGGCGTTTGTGTCGCCGAGCGGAGAAATGGTTTCGATGCGGCCCACTGCCGCCACAATGCCTGTAAACATGCTTGCCTCTATCTGAATGCGTATAAATGCGTTGGTTCGTGTCGAGTCCGGATTCGAGTCCCGGCCCCGTGCTCAGTCCTTGCTGTCGGCCCGGCGCGCAATAAGACGCAGGTCGCCTCCGATCTGCCGCACCTCGTGCCAGCGGAACGGCACTGCGTCCTCCAGCTTTGCCAGCGGCGGCAGGTTGAACATCCCCTGAGCATCGCCCAGCAGGCGCGGCGCCATATAGACCAGCAATTCATCGGCACAGCCCTCGCGGATCAGCGATCCATTGAGCTTGTAGCCAGCTTCCACATGCAATTCATTGATGCCACGCTGGCCCAGCGCTTCGAGCATGCGGCGCAGTTCCACCTTGCCGTGGCGGTTGGGCAGGACCACGACTTCCGCGCCGCGATCTTCCAGTGCGCGTTGGCGGGCCTTGTCCTCGACGGCGCAGAACACCAGCACCGGTTTGGCGAAGTCACCCGTATCCCGATGCAGGATCTGCGCGTCCAGCGATACTTCGAGCCGCGAATCCACCAGTACGCGCTGCGGCTGGCGCGGGGTGGCGATGGCGCGAACGGTCAGCGCAGGGTTGTCGTCGCGGACCGTGCCGATGCCGGTCAGGATGGCGCATGCACGGGCGCGCCAGGCGTGGCCATCGTCGCGTGCGGCCTGGCCGGTAATCCACTGGCTCGTGCCATCGTGCAAGGCCGTGCCTCCATCGAGCGACGCAGCCACCTTGACGCGCACCCAGGGCAAGCCGCGCGTCATGCGCGAGATAAAGCCGATGTTGAGATCACGCGCTTCTTTTTCGAGCAGGCCGCAACGCACGTCGATGCCGGCGTCACGTAGCCGCTGCAGGCCCCGGCCCGACACGCTCGGATTCGGATCTTCCATCGCGGCCACCACGCGCGCGATGCGGGCACGTACCAGCGCGTCGGCGCACGGCGGGGTTCGGCCAAAATGACTGCATGGCTCCAGCGTGACATAGGCCGTGGCGCCAGCGGGATCGTGACCGTTTGCAATGGCATCCTTCATGGCCTGGATCTCCGCATGATCCTGGCCGGCCGGCTGTGTGTAGCCCTGACCAATGACCTGTCCGTCCTTCATCAGGACACAACCGACGCGCGGGTTTGGCGTGGTGGTGAACATGCCCCGCGCGGCGAGTGCGAGGGCCTGCTCCATTGCGGTGTGGTCGGAATCGGAGAACATGGTATGGCGAGTCGGGCCTGAAAGAGTACGTCCGGTCAAACGTGCGTCCGGTAAGCGGGAAAGCGGGGTGTCGGACAGGGCCTGCCGCATCGTCAGTCGCAATCGGCATCGGCGCCGGGCCGGCAGATCCGGATGCGCCCCTGCGCGCCCAGCCGGACCTGGCGCTGCGCGTTGTGACAGCGCACCTGGAACGTGGCTGCAAGAAAGCCACCACGCTCAGACCGTGAGTATCCCACAGCTGTCAAACGCAGGCTTTGCCGGGATGCAACGCCGCCCGGCGCGCGCAACACGATGCTCAGGCAGCGCTCTTGTAGCGGGACGACCAGAAAAGGCGGTGCCGCGTCGTCGGAGCCGCCGCTCATGACGGTCAGTTGCCAGCCTCGGTTCAGGGTGTTGGTGCCGTCGATCGGGCCAAGGCGCACTTCCGCGCGCCGGGCGGACGCGGTGGTGCGCGCGAGCGCCAGCGATGCGGCAAGCCGGTCCGAGGCCTGGCCGGCATGATATTCGGCGAGGATCGCGCCGATCGTGGGCCAGGTGACCACGGCCAGCAACGCCGATACCGTCAGGCAGACCAGTAGTTCGGTCAGCGTCAGGCCATGTTGCGAAGGTCGTTTGGGTGGCATGGGCATGTCAGCACTCCGGCGGAAGCGGAATGGCGTCGCCGTCCGGCACGGGCAGAGAGAGCCACTCGCCGGTGCTGCGCAACGCAAGCGTGCCGCATCGGGTGTCGTGTCGCACCGGGGCTGCCCGCACTTCCACGCAGCGGGACAGATCGATGCCTTCGCAACTGGTAGCCGTCAGCCAGTGGTGTGCACGGGCCGGTGGCGGCGGTACCGGTCTCGGCCATTCACCGGCCGGCTCCTTTGCGCCAGGCGTTGCGGCGAATGAGAGCGTGACCAGCGCATGACGTTCAAGCGCGAGCATGGCGGACACCAGCTCGGCGCGCGCCTGCATCCGCCAGCCGCGTTCGGCGTGGCGCTGCCAGGCTGGCACGGCCAGCATCGTCAATATGGCCCCGATGATCAGCACGACCAGTAGTTCCACCAGGCTGAAGCCAATACGGCGCAAGAGGGGCTGCGGAGCACGCGCCATCATTGTGGCGACCTCACCAGTTCACGCCAGCCCAGCCGTCCGCGGCGCTGCTGCCAGCGCACCTGCTGCAACGGCTTGGCCGTGTCGCCCTGTACGTCCCAGAGCCCAAGTTCGAACGTATCGCGCAGCAGTGTCCCTGGTGTCGTAGGTCCGCCGCTGGCTATCGTCGATGTCACCCTGACTGGCGTGCCGGTGCTGCCTTCCCACGGCAGTCCGGTAATTGCGTGCGTGGGCGTGCCATTGGCATCGGACTCGATTGCTGATTCGCCCCGGGCTGCATCGACAAGATAGCTGCGCTGTCGTCCTTGGGCGTCCACGGTTGTAAAGCCGAGATGGGCAGGACTGGCGCTGTAGAGCCTTTCGATGCGCTCGCCGGTATGGGGCAGCGTCAGCGTCCAGCCATTTGCCGCTGCGTCGGCTTCGCCCCGTTCCATGCGGAGCACGACGCCGTCGCCTTTGGGCAGCGACTCGATGCGGACCGGTGTGCCGAGCGGACGCGCACGATCCGGTATCGCGCTCAATTCGTTGCCGGTGCCAAAGACGACAAGCGACCCGTGGCCCGTTTGCACCACGACTGGCGCCTCGGCGCTCTCCCCTGAAACGCGCCGCTGGCGATGCATGCACGTTGCAGGCGTTGCGATGGCACCGGTGGACAAGTGGTCGAGTGCGAATCGCCACAGCCTGCCTTCCCTGTCCGTGGCGTAGGCCGCGCGCGCGACGCCGCTGGCTGCTCTCCCGACGGTTGCCGCCATCAGTTGTGTGGTCGTTGTTGGCGCATCGCAACCCGATTCGGGTAGTTGGATGCGTTGGACTGGTGTCGAGGCAGCCCAGCTTTCAGGAGGTCGATCAAGCGGCAGCAATACCAGTGATGCGCGTTGGCCGGACGCGGGATCGGGCGAGACGATGGCCACCGCAGCCCAACGGCGCACGCCGCGCTCGATCCACATGGCCGCATCGATCGGCCCGCTTCCCGACAGCCGCAGCGCGTTGCTGGCACTGACTTCCCAAAGCAGGCCGATTGGTGTTGCCTCGTCGGGCGTGGTGATGTCCAGCGCGAACACCGCGCCGGTCTGACGGAACGTCGGCGTGTCGCGTGCCGGTATGCCGCAGAGCAGCAGCGTGCGCCATGTGCCGGACGGATCGGCATCGACGCTGAGTGGGCGCGGGCATGGTGCAGCGGGCACGGTACCAGCCGATGCGGTGAGCGAGGCGGCGGCCCGCAGCATCGCACGTGGCAGGTAAGCCACGCGTTCTTGACCGCCGACGGCATCGAAGCCATGCAGCAGTCCGTCGCGCGTGCCGAGCCAGACCGTGGTCGATCGCCTGACATGGCGCTGCCGAAAATCCGCATGACCCGGCTGCATCGGCTGCCATGCAGGGGGTGGCACCACATGCACGCGCGCACCGGTGGCATTTCCGAGGCGTGTATCGCGCGGCCTGAGTGTCCGGTCCCGAAGGTCCCCGTGTAGCCAAGCCAATCGCGCCTGGCCAAGGCCGGTTGGTTCGACGTCGTCAAGTTCGGCGCGGGCGTCGTTGTCGATGGCGTCCCAGCGCAGCGGTTCGAGACGGTCGCCTCCAAGGTAAAGACGCCGCGCATGAATGTCCTGCCTGTCGAGCTGCTCGCCCGCACTCCATTGTGTCAGCACGGCCGGCGCCGACAAGGCCGCTGTCCGGAACGCAAGCGCATGGAGTTGTCCGGTCCACGGATACGCGCCGGCGGAGATTCGATACCCCAGTGGCAATTGGCCTGGCGTGGCCGATGCATTCACCATCGCAATTACCCACAGCGCGATGCCCAGCAGCCAGCGGCTGACAATATTAGCTAGGCTCATGGCTGGAACTCCGTCTGTAGCAGCACCCGAACGTCGGCGTCGCGGCCGATGCCGAGCGCCACGATGCGCATGCGCGGCCACATGTCAGGCGCCGGTGTTTCGTCGAGGATTTCGATCAGATAGCGGGGCAGCACCGTGGCGCCGATGGTGCCGGCCGATAGCAAGGGAAGTGCAGCGCCGGTGAACGTGCCAAGTGCAACGCCGAGGTCGGCAGCCGCCGCGCCATCGAGCCATGCCCGCCATGCGCTGCGATCACCGTCAGCCATACAGATACCGCGTTGCGCCGCTTCGGCGCATGTGCCCGGCGCCGGCCATGCGGTAAGCCGAGGGCTATCCGTGGCGATGGCGGCGAGCAGATCCGCCTCGGCATCGTGCAGTGCCGCTTCGGCCGCGCGGAAGGCGATCTCGCGGTCCAGCGGCTGGCTGACTAGTTGTCTTCCCGACAGCAGAAAATGCGTCGCGGCTACGCCGATTCCACCCATCAACAGTGCGAGCACCGCGATGAAGGCGAGTAGCGCGGCGCCGGTGCATTGGCGCGGACTCAACATATGGCCTCCCGGCATGGGGATGGGTTGCGCAAACGGACGGTGGTGGCGAATACGCGGCGGCGCTGCCGCAGATGTGTGGTCGGCTGAAAGGTGTCGCCGGCGGCCTCCGTATCGTCGGATGGAAATAGATTGAGTGGCTGCGTGGCGGCTGGCGATACTGTCGGGCGATCTCCACGCACCACCAGCGCTATCTGCACGGCACGCACGCGATGCCAGCCGGCCGCGCCATGTATGTTCCAGGCGCTTGCCGGCACGAAGCGGTCGACCTTGCCGTCGTCGTCTGTGTCCACGCCATAGCGCAACTGCATCGTCTCTACCCCGCGCACCAACGTGCCGGCGGTATGGCTATCCGACTGGACCCGGCTTCCCTGCCGACTGGGATAGCGACACAGCAGTTGCGGCACACCATCACTGGCCGTGCCGATATAAAAGAAATTGGCCGACGCATGGTAGGGCAGAGGATCGTCGCCCACCCGTATCGCGCGGCCTGGCAGCGCGTATCCGCCACAGTCGCTCATCGTGCCATCCGGCAAGGTTGGATCGTCAGCGACGCCGCTGCCCGAAACGCGAGTCATCAATGCATCGCTGCCGTTCACGCCGGCGCGTGTGCATTGCATTTGCGTGTGGAACCGTGGCTGCGCGCAATCGTCACGGCCTTCGACGGGCGGAGCTGGCGTCGGATGCGCAGGCGCCAGCGCGACAATGCCTGGAATCCATCCGGCTTGCCGTATCGCGTGGGACAGTATGGCGAGCGCGCGTTGCCCACGTTCCTCGATCAGCACGCTGTCAACGACGCTGGCATAGGCGTTGCGCATGACCTGGAGACTGGCCAGCGCGGCAAACGTGGCGATCATCCCCAGCGTGACGCCGACCATCATGCCGGCCAGCGTGAAGCCCCGGTTTCGACGGTGTCTTGTCATGGCTGCATCCACAGCGCGATGTGTGCGACGGGCATGGCCCCTGCGACTGACCCGGAGGATGGCAAAGGCGGCAGGCTGGCCAATGCGATGCGTTGACCCGGAACGCAGCCCTGATCGACAGGCACGGCATCGCACAGCGCGACGCGCGCGCCATCGCCGCTGATCAGTGCCCAGTGATCCTGGCCGGCCTCGGCTTGTTCCGTGGCAAGCAACAGCGTGGCATTCAACCGCTCGTGCTGCCCGCCCCAACGCAGCCAGGCACTGCCGAGCATTGCCAGTGGCAAGGCGCCCAGTCCGACGATGGCGATGCAGATCAGTGCTTCAATGAGGACGTCACCCTCAGCCCGGCGGCGTAGCGCACCACGGGCAAGAGCAGGACGGCAAGACGGCGAAGGGGAAACTGCAGGAGACATGGCACATCGGTTCGATGGGAACGGATGGCCACGATAGCGGCGGGAAGGAGGTTAAAACGTGTCTGGACGTTGCGG